>CAZKSR010000004.1:0-48298 GCA_964555465.1 uncultured Oscillospiraceae bacterium | reverse complement strand
CTTTGATATATAATTTCTTTTTCGGCTATGGCATAAGACGGAACCTGAAAAATGCCGGCCTCGTTTTTCACCGTCAGACGGGAGAAAATGACCTGTGTGGTGCTCGTGCCGATGTCAATGCCGACAGACAAAAGCTGCTCCTTCATAGAACCTCCCGAATCACAGAGGCGACGACTTCCTTTGTGACGGCGCGCGGATTGGTTTCTGTGCAGCGGTCATTGAGTGCGGCGGCGCAAAGACTGTCCAGGTTTTGCAGAACCTCCGTCCGACGCAGGCCGGCCTGCGTCAGCGTCGAGGGCAGCTCCAACGACCGCCGCAGCCGTTCGACGGCCAAAATCAGCGCACGCAAATCGGCAAAGCCGCAGGAAAGCAGTGCGTTGCGATAGGCTTGCTCCGTGTTATAGCGCAGGACGGCAGGAAGCAAAATCCCGTTGAGGCGACCGTGCGCAAGATGAAATCTTCCGCCGAGGGCGTGGGAGACAGCGTGACACAGGCCAAGCCCGGCATTGTCGAAGGCGATGCCTGCCATGGTCGCCGCACAGTGAATTTCTCCGCGGACGCGCTTGTCTCCGCGGTAAGATGACGGGAGCTTTTCCAGAACGGTTTTGAGACTGTGTATGGCCATGGCATCCGTGAGCGGCGTTGCGTTTTTTGAGGCAATCGCCTCCAGGCAGTGTGCGGCAATGTCCATGCCGGCGTCGGCAATGAGCGTCGGCGGAAGCTCCTGCAGGAGAGAGTCATCCAAAATCGCCAGCTTCGGCCGCAGAGCCGGAGCGATCAGCGGATGCTTGACGGACTCATGCGAGAGAACTGCAAAGGCGGTGACCTCCGAGCCGGTGCCGGAGGTTGTCGGAATGGCGATCAGGTCGGCGTCCGTCTCGGACATTGCGACGATGCCCTTGGCACAGTCAATGGCGCTGCCGCCGCCGAGGGCAATGACGGCGTTCGGACGAAATTCCGAAACGACCGCTACACCCTTTGCGACCAGCGCAAGAGGTGGGTCGGGCTGAACCTCGTCAAAGATTTTGACCTCGGCATTTACGCATTTTGCGGCGATTACGGCGGCGGTGCCGTTTTCGACAAAAAATCGGTCGGTGACGAGCAATACCCTTTTGTCACTGCGTGCGGCAAGCTCGTCCAGCGCGCCGTCTCCGCTGCAAATTCGGGTTGCGAGCACAAATTTCTGCATCCAATCGCCTCATTTCCTCGCTAGTCTTTCCCGAAACCGCGAAAAAATGTGAACGGAATGAAAAATATTGAGAATTCGGTTGACAGACGGGAAAAAATATGAAAAAATAACAGGGAAGCAAGGAGGTATGAACTATGGCAGAGTATATCGGGACGGTTTGCCCGTACTGTGGAAAGGAATTGCAGATTCCGTCCGATCTGGAGGAGTTTTCCTGCCTGTACTGCGGCGAGCGTGTCCGAAAGGACGTTATGACGGAACCGCAGACTCCACGGGAGGAGCGTTATGAAGAGGAGCTGGCTTACCTGAAAGAGCGCCTCCCGCAGACTGTGACCCATTATCTGGACTATGGCAAGAAGATCACAAAAAAGGATTTTTTCGGTGCGTTTGATACTTACGAGACGGAGAATTCCAAGATTTTGGAACATCTGGACATTTGCGCGAGGCTCGATCCGCTCGGTGTGCGGCATTGCATGGAGCTTGTCTGCAGGGAGCTGCTGGACGGCGTAGAGGAAGAACTCGCCGGGAACAAAAAATGGAGCAGCAAGTCAAAAAAAGACGAGCTTTTGTTTGATACTCGTGTCGTTATGGCCATTTTCCTGACGCCTCTTGCGAGAAAACGCCGACTGGAAACGGCCGAAGCCTTCCGTGAGGAGCTGAATCAACAGTGGCTCGAGCGTTGGCCGAAGCACAAGTGGATGCCGGGTGACTATGACGTTCTGGCGGAGGGCTTCCGCAAGAAGAAGCTCTGCTTTATCACCACGGCGACCTGCCGCTTCGACGGAAAGCCCGACGACTGCGAGGAGCTGACGGCATTTCGTGCCTTCCGCGACGGCTGGCTGACGGAGCATGGCGGTGAGACGGAGATTTTGCACTATTACGAGATCGCTCCGAGCATCGTTACCTGCATTGACCACTGCGACAATGCGCCCGAGGTCTACGGGATGATCCGCCGAAAATGGCTGAATCCCTGCGCACAAGCCATTCGGGAGGGGAGAAATGAGGATTGCCGAAAAATCTATACCGAAATGGTCAAGACCTTGCAGGAAAAGTATTATTTGTCCTAGACATTTGATATTCCGAACGGCGTTGCCCTCGGGCTGCGAACAGGTTCAAACAGCGTCATTGCCGCATCGGTTTGCATACCGGTGCGGCAATTTCCATTATGACAGACTGCAAAATCAGGGACGCGGCTTCTCGCGGCGGCAGGCTCGCGCGCATTGTCGCGATTTGAGCTGTTTCCGTCGCATTGGGGAATTTCACCAAACCATTTCGTTAAAGCAATAAAAAATTTTACGAAAAAATCGGGATAAAACTATAGACAAACCGTTTCGGATTTGCTAAAATACCCTAAAGTATATTTATACTTTCCGCCGCAGCGGGATATACGGCGGAGCACCCCGGCAAATCATTATTATGAAAAGGAGAAAACAGTATGAGAAAACTCAAGAGTGTTCTTGCGCTTGTTCTGACTCTGGTGATGCTTCTCGGCTGCATGAGCACCGCTTCTGCCGCATGGAAGACCCCGTCTCAGGAAATCGCTGGAAAACCGACGACTGAGAGTTCCGATAAGTCCGCAAAAGAAGCAAAGCTTCTCGGCTATAAGGACCCGGAATTCAATCTTAACAACACCTATCATTATGCAGATGATGAGATCGTTCGTGCCATTGTCCTCCTCGAGGGCGACTGCGAGGCCGATGTTGCCGCCGCAGGCACCGAGAAGGCCGCTGCACAGCGTGTCAAGCTCGTTAACGAGCATAACACCGTCTTCAAGGCAATGAAGGGCATCGACTACGAGCTGAAGTATGAGTTCACCCGCCTGCTCAACGGCTTTAGCTGCGATATCGCTTACGGCGATCTGGATGCCGTTGCCGCCATCGACGGCGTCGCTTCCGTGCATATTGCCAATGCTTATGCCGAGCCCGAGTTCGAGAAGGCTTCCGACACTAAGATGTCCTATGCCAATTACTTGATGGACAATGCCTATGTCAACGAGCTTGGCTATGACGGCGCCGGCATTGTCATCGCCGTTCTGGACACCGGCCTGAACCTCGAGCATGAAGCATTTTCCGATTTCCTCGGCTGGACGGAGGAATTCGGCACATTGACCAAGGCCGATGTGGAAGCCGCCGACACCTATGCAGACGGCAAGTACATCAGCAGCAAGGTTCCCTTTGCTTATGACTATGCAGACCTTGACGACGACGTCACCGACTACAACGGCCACGGCACCCACGTCTCCGGTATTGCCACCGGCTTTGCCGGCTACCTCACCGAAGAATCCGAGGAAAGCTATGCCGTTACCTTCTCCGGTGCGGCTCCCGCTGCTCAGCTCCTGAGCATGAAGATCTTCCACAATGATCAAGGCGGAACCACCTCTGACATCTACTTCTACGCTCTGGAAGATGCTTACACCCTCGGCGCAGACGTTGTCAATATGTCCATCGGCTCGCAGAACGGCTTCACCTATGATGCCTCTCTCGAAACCGAGGTTTTCGGCAACATCTATGAGCGCCTGAGCGATGCCGGCGTTATCCTCTCCGTTGCTGCCGGCAACGAGTATTCCATGGCCTACTACTCCACCTCCTATGAAGGCTATCAAGGCTGTATCGGCCCGGATTACCAGGACTACGGCACCGTCGCCAACCCCTCCACCTACACCGGCAACGTCTCCGTCGCCTCCGTGGAGAATTATGCGTATCCCGACTATGTGATCAATATCGACGGCTCCGCTGTCACCTACAACGATTCCTGCACCGACGGCGAGCATGGCTGGATCGACACCCTCGGCGGAAAGACTTATGACTATGTCGCGCTGGTCAGCGCAGAAGGCACCTTGTGCTATGGCTATCAGACCGACTATACTGGCGTTGATGTCACCGGTAAGATCGTAGTCGTCTCCCGCGGCGACATCACCTTCGAGGAAAAGATCGAATTCGCCGCTGACGCAGGTGCGATTGGTTGCATCGTTGTCAACAATGATACCGGCATCATCTCCATGCAGATCGAGACGTTTGAAATCCCGGCGATCTCCCTGCAGCAGAGCGCGTTGGATGTTCTCGCCCCGATCGGCAAGATCGAAATTCCCACTGAGATGCAGGACGTTGAGAACCCCAATGCCGGCCTCATGAGTGAGTTCTCCAACTGGGGCACCTCTCCGATGCTGACCCTCGATCCGGCGATCTCCGCTGTCGGCGGCATGGTTTATTCCTCCGTCCCCGGCGGCACCGATACCTATGAGGTTTACTCCGGCACCTCCATGGCCGCTCCGAACATGACCGGCACCTATGCCAATGTTCTGTCTGCCATCTACAGTGAAGACCCGACCATCTCCAAGGCTGAGGCTGCTGAGCTGGCAAAGACCCTGCTCTACGGCTCGACCTACATTGTGCAGGATGCGGACGGCGTTGCCTACTCTCCCCGTAAGCAGGGCGCAGGTCTGGCTTCCTCCTACTATGCCATTGCCAACTACTTGGAATCCGGCTACATCGCGAACCCCCTGCAGGAGCTGGGCGATGATCCCTCCAAGTCCGGCGTTTATGTCATGAAGCTTGAGGTTGAGAACAGAAACGACTATGAGCTTTGCTATAAGGATCTGCAAACTTATGTCATGTGCGATTATCTCTACACCGATGCTTACGGCGAGAAGATCAACATCTTGGCAAGCGATTATGTCTATAACCCCGAGTACGATGAAAACTACGCCACCGTGACCTACGAGGTCGGCGGCGAGAAGGTCGATTCCTTCACCGTTCCCGCAGGCTCCTTTGTCACCGTCAAGGTCACCATCGAGCTTAGCGACGAGATCATGGAATACTTTGACGACGCATTCCCCAACGGTAACTTTATCGAAGGTTATGTTTTCTTCGACGAGTATTATACCTCCGACGGCACCGAGGAGTGGGGCGGCTCCACGAATGCAACCTTCCTTGGCTTCTACGGCGACTGGACGAAGGGCAGCGTCCTCGAAGAGACCGATTTCATGGACATCGTCGAGGTCGATAACTGGCTGAACACCACTGCAGCCGACGATGAAGGCAATACCTATGCCGACTATGGCTACAATTGGGCATCTGCCGGTATTCTGAACTTCTACACCATGCCGAAGATCGCTTACATTGTCGACGGCACGATGTCTAAGGCATACGCTTTTGCCGGCAACAATATGCTCGGTTACACCGACTACTACGCAGAGCACATCGGCTTCTCCACGCCCAAGACCGACGGCACCTATAATTATGCCGAGGCCATCTATATGCAGCCGTATCAGCTCCGCAATGCACGTCACCTCATCATGACCGTTACCAACAAGGCTACGGGCGAGGTCTACTATGTCGACGACACCGAATACCTGCCGAAGGCATACTATGACGAAGAATCCGGCTGGACCAGCTCGGGTGTGTTCTATTGGGACGGCACGGATACCAACGGCAACTATGTCCCCTCCGGTACCGTCGCAACCATCACCTATGACGCAGTCCTGCCTTATGGCGACACGGAAATCAAGGATATCTGGTCCTTCGACGTCACTGTTGACTATACCGCTCCCGTCATTGAGAGCGTCGTTGTCGATGAAGATGCCGGCACCGTGACCGTCACCGCTTCCGACGAGAACTACCTGCAGGGCATTTACCTTGCCGACTCCGACTATTCCATCATTGACGCCGTCGCAGTTTCCTCCGATGTTAAGGGACAGTCCTTCACGGCTACCTTCGACATCACCGGAATCGATGCTTGCTATGTTACCGCTCTGGACTATGCAACCAACGAGACCGAGAAATGGACGCCGATGTTTGAAGGCGGCGACAAGGCCACCCTCACCTTCATCGACGCCACCGGCACCGCTACCGTCGACTGTGTCACCGGCGACATGATCACGTTCCCTGCCGCTGACGGCGTAGAGGGCTACGAGTTCATGTTCTGGGTCACCGAAGAGGTTGAGTATGCCGATGACGAGACCATCTGGGACATTCCCGATCCTTGGTACTTCGAGGACGACACCATGCTTATCACCGAGACGGAGTACACCTTCTATGCACTCTATGCCGCTGTTGAGGTCGTCGAGCTTGACCAGCCGAACTTCTTCTACACCACCGAAGATAAATACCTCGGCGACTGGGCAATTGTCGGCTGGAACCTCGATGCCGATTATAACTTCATCACCGACGATCCCATTGCCCTGAACGCAAGCGCCGGTGAAACGCGCATCGCCGATAACGATGCCGCATTGATCGGTGAATACTACATCGAGTTCTACACCGGCGATGAGAGCGTCCGCTTCACCTTCGAGGAGATCGGTGAGGAAGGCTATGTCACCATCAAGAATGTCGCAAGCGGCAAGTATCTGGCCGTGACCGACGACCTGAAGCTTACCTACACCGATACCGCTTCTATCAATGCGCAGTGGTGCGTCTACACCGCCGGCAACGAAGTCTCCGTTCACATCGAGAACGTCGGCGTTGCCAATGCCGTCCTTGTCTATGACGATGAGGCACAGAAGTTTGCCGTCTATGACGACTCCATCCCGTATTACGGTGAATACGCTCCTTCCGAGTGGTTCTACATCACGCTGTATCGCTGCGTCGATACCGAGAGCATCTATCTGTACTACACCACCGACACGACCTCGACTCCCTTTGTCAACCCGTTCTCCGATGTCTATTCGAGCGACTGGTACTTTGACTACGTTATGGCAGCAGCACAGGCCGAGCTGGTCAACGGCTATACCGACGGCACCTTCCGTCCGGCTAAGTCCCTGACCCGTGCAGAGGCCGCAATGCTCCTGTACCGTCTGTCCGGCTCTCCCGAGGTCACCGCAACCGCTTCCTTCAGCGATCTGCCCAATGAGTGGTATCGCGATGCCATTGCATGGGCCCAGCAGACCGGCGTTGTCACCGGCTACCCCGACGGCACCTTCCGTCCGGACGAGTCCGTGACCC
The DNA here is from genome assembly GCA_964555465.1 of uncultured Oscillospiraceae bacterium. Taxonomy (GTDB): domain Bacteria; phylum Bacillota; class Clostridia; order Oscillospirales; family Oscillospiraceae; genus JAZOXB01. The sequence goes on along the minus strand of CAZKSR010000004.1, from coordinate 41,173 downwards.
GTGAGCAGTTTGTCACCATGGTCTGGCGTCTGGAGGGCAAGCCCGAAGCAACCGGCACTCTGCAGGGCTTCGCAGACACCGCTTCCGTCAGCGAATATGCAAAGGCCGCCTTTGCTTGGGCAATCGGAGAAGGCATCATCAACGGTATCACTTCCTATCAGTGGGAAGGCGTCCGTCTTGCACCGCAGGATAATATCAAGCGTTGCGAGGTTGCCAAGATTCTCTGTGTCTACTGCAGCCTGACCTAAGTAAATCTTCCCGACGCTCCGAGGCTTGCCTCGGAGCGTCTTTTTCGGTTGACAGGAAGGGAGAAAAGGAGTAAGATGTAGAAATCCCCGGTAAATCTGAAAGGAGTTAGCCTTATGAATTTTCTCCGCATGATCTCTTTCGCGCTCGTGCTTGCGATTCTTCTGTCTCTGCTTTCCGTAGCTGCCCTTGCACGGGAGGCTTCCGATTTGACGAGCCTGTTTGACGAATACACCGAAAAGGACGGGAGCTTTACCCTGTCGAAAACGGCGCGCATCTATGTTGTGCAGAGCGACGAGCCGAGGGGGAATCTTCGAAAAACGCTCGAGCTGGCGACCTCTCGCATGGCGGCGGCGAGCTTGCCCGACGAGACGGCGATCGATATTGCTTACGGCTCGCAGACGGGGATTCGGGAGGGGGATATTGTCCTGCTTCGGGACGATACGCTTCCGGACGAGGGCTACCACATCGAGATTTCCGAAAAAAACATCGAAATCTACTATGCGGCAGGGGAGCGTCGTACCTATTACGGCGGCGAGAGCAGCTATAACGGCCTGCACTATGCGTTCAATGCACTCCTTCGCCTTTTTGATGGTGATTGCGTCGGCTGTTGCTCCTTCACGGATGCACCGGACACGGCAGAGCGCACCGTCCAGCTTGACATCGGCCGAAAATACTGGTCGATGGATTGGATTAAAAATCTCATCGATGAGATGTCGTGGATGGGCTACAATGCGCTTGACCTGCATTTGACGGAGGATCAGGGCATCCGTGCGAACATTTGGGAAGATGCCGAGGGGAACACCGTCCCCGACTGTAACGGCAACGATTTCGGCTGGCTGATCGGCTATCATAAAGTGAGCTGGAACACGGACTATACCGACCCGAACGCAGAACAGTTTTACAAGCGGGACGAACTGGTCGAGATCGTCGAGTACGCAAAATCCCGACACATTGAGATTATTCCGGCGGTTGATTTCCCGACCCATGCGGACTGCCTAATCGCAAAATACAAGTCGAATTTTGTCGACACCGCGACAGACTTCACCTTTTTTTATGACGGAAATACCTACCGAGGCCACGACGGATTGCAGGGCGGTAATAAGGCGACGATCGATGTGACGGACGAGTATGCGCGGAGCCTGACCTTTGCCGTCACGGAAGCCTATGCGGTCTTCTTCGCATCCTTCGGCTGTACGAGCTTCAACATCGGCGGCGATGAGGTCAGCGGTGCATCGGATTCGTGGGCGACGTCCGACTATAACCGAACGAATGGCGGATTTACCTGCAAGGAGGCCTATGTGATCTACATGAATCAGCTTTCTGCGAACCTGAAGGAGCACGGTTACCGTGTGCGTGCGTGGAACGACTGTCTTTTCGGCACCGGCTTCTATTCTTACGACGCAAACGGCAATCAGCGCATCCTCACCGAGCCTGCAGCCGTCAGGGTCGACCCTGCGATTGAGGTTTGCTTCTGGACGGCCGACACGTCGCATACCTCGCCGTCGACGCTCGCCGCCGAGGGGAGAACCGTCTATAATTGTGTCAATTGGTTCACCTACTATGCCCTGCGTAACAACTCGACCTTCGGTGATGCGCGCGATGCGCAGAACCTGCAATGGACGTTTAATCACGCAACGCCCGAACGCATTTATTCCGGCTGCCAAAGCGCCTGCGCCTATTCCTGCCGTCATACGGAAGGGTGGAACCCCTCGGATTTCGGCGGCTGTATGGGCTGCTTCACGGACGAATTCGTGACGGGCGAACAGCTCGGCGGCGGATATTTTCTGATCTGGGGCGACTGGGCAGGCTGGGACACGGAGGAGAATATCTGGAACCGAAACGACAGCTATAATCTCATCGACCGTATTTGGGCGAACGCCGTCAAGCAGTGGGATTGGGATGCGGATAAAACGGTCGACTATCCGTCGTTTGCCGCTGCGGTCGAAGCCTTCCGATATTTCCCGGGCTATCAGGGCTGTACGCAGGCGGCATCCTGTCCGAGCGGCGGAAGAATCTTGAAAAATGAGGCGAAAATTCAGGTAAAGACCATGGTCAACGGAGGGGAAGTGCTTCTCGATACGCTTGCGGTTCAGGGGATTTACGGCGAAAGCTATCGGGTGCAGCTTCCGCAATATCTCGGGTTTCCCTTTGGCAGAGCGGAAAACGGCGCTTATACCTTCTCCGTTCCGAGCCGAGGCTGCGGCACTGTGAGCGGCACGGTCGGACAGACGACGACGGTGTGGCTTTGGAACGACCCCGATTTGCGCCTTCTTGCGATTCTGATGCGCGGTAATGCGGCTGCGGAGGCATTTTACGAAAAGGTTGCCGCCGCACCGAGCATCAAAACCACGCAGACCGAGATCAATGAGTGGATCGAAAGGCTCCTGATTTCATAAACCGACCCGAGCGGTGTCGTGAAGCGGCGTTCCTGTGAAGAAAGCGCGGCAAGGATGAAATTGAGTGACGTAGGCGTGCGATACCGCAAAAAAATCGCAAAAGAATGAAACCGAAGGAAAAATCCTCCGTCTAATGAGGTGAAAGGCCTTTTGGGAGGAAGAAAAATGGAGGATGAACAGATCATCTCGCTGTATCTGCAAAGAGACGAGCGTGCGCTCTGCGAGACGGAGAAAAAATACGGCAAGTCCCTGCTCCTTCTGTCCAAGCGCATCGTGAGCGACGAGGAGGACGGCAAGGAGTGCGTCAATGATACCTATCTGCGTGCGTGGAACGCCATTCCGCCGACCGTGCCGACGCATTTTGCGGCCTACCTGTATCGCATTGTCCGCTCTCTCAGCATTGATCGCTTCCGTGCGAAGAAGAGCCGAAAGCGCGCGGCAAATGAATATACGCAGTCGATCGAGGAGCTCAGCGAGTGCATCGCGGGTCGCGAAACGCCGCAGGATATGCTGGAGGTCAAGCATCTGACGCAGGTCATCGCGGACTATCTGCTTTCGCTTCCGAAGCAGCAGCGACAGGTATTTCTTTGCCGCTACTATTTTCTCGATCCCATCAAACGCATTGCACAGAGCTTTCACATCAGCGAAGCGAAGACGAAAAGTATGCTCTATCGTCTCCGCCTCGGCTTGAAGGAGCAATTAGAACAGGAGGGCTATTTTTTATGAAGGCAGAAGATTTGAGCAACGCCGTCGGTAAGCTGGACGAGGCGATGATCTCGGAGGCGGCTGCGGCGCGAAAGACGAAAAAACGGCCGAAATGGATCGGCTGGGTGGCGGCTGCGGCTTGTGTTGCGGTGGCCGTGGCGATTGTCCGTCCATTCGGGTTGGGCGAGAAGACGCCGCAGGATGAGCTTGCAAAGACCAACAACGGGGATGACTGTCTGATTGCGGTGGAGGAGGTTGATTATCTGAGCTCCGACAGCCTCATTTCCCTTGCAAGCTACCCGAAAATGGAACCGTTTCCGTCCGGCTCCGATATCGAATCGAGTGAGTACTGGGATGCTTACGGGGCGCAGTATGATGTGTGGTTGGAGTCGAAAAACGCCTACCGCAGTTCCCTGGTCGCTCCGGATGACACGGACTTTTTTGACGACTTTTATCGCATCTCGGCGCAGGAATTTCTGAGCGGCGGCGAAAATGAGAACATTGTCTATTCCCCGACCAATGTTTATATGGCGCTGGCCATGCTCGCGGAAGTGACGGACGGGAACTCGCGGCAGCAAATTCTCGACCTCCTCGGCTCGGATAGCATCGAAGCCCTGCGCACGGAGGCGGCCTACCTTTGGGGCAGCAATTATTGCGACGACGGCCTCCTCACGACGGTGATGGCCAACTCTCTCTGGCTGTCCGACTCCCTGACCTACAACGAAGACACGCTCAAGCGTCTGGCGCAGACCTATTATGCCACGACCTTCAGCGGCGTGATGGGCAGCGAGGCTTACAACGCTGTCTTGCAGAGCTGGCTGAACCATCAGACCGGCAACCTCTTAGAGGACGCCGTCAAGGATCTGCAATTCGATCCCCAGACCGTGATGGCACTGGCCTCGACGATCTATTTCAAGGGCGTATGGCAGGATAAATTCCGCGATCAAAACACAACCGAGGACATTTTCCACTGTGCAAACGGCGAGCAAACGACGGTCGATTTTATGCACCGGGAAGAGGTGGGCCTTGTCTATTGGGGCGAGAGCTACACGGCCATCGAAAAGGGCATGGAGAACGGTGCATCGATGTGGCTGATCCTCCCCGATGAGGGCAAGACCGTTCAGGACGTCCTGTCCGAGGATGAGATTTTCTCGATGACCCTCGACGAAGCGGAGTGGTCGCAGAAAAAGTCCGCTCAAATCCACCTGTCCATGCCGAAATTCGACGTTTCGAGCAAGCTTGACCTGATCTCGGGACTGGAAAATCTGGGCGTGAAGGATGTTTTTGACAGCGCGGCGTCCGATTTCACCCCTTTGAGCGGAGAACTGACCGACGTATTGATCTCACAGGTCGAACACGCCGCCCGTGTCACGGTCGACGAGGACGGATGCACGGCGGCAGCCTATACGGTCATGATCGCAGAGTGTGCGGAGCCTTTCAGTGCAAATGAAATTGACTTTGTCCTCGACCGCCCGTTTCTTTTTGTCATTACCGGCTGCGGCGACCAACCGCTCTTCATCGGTGTTGTGAATCAAGCATAAGCGAATGCCCCCGATCGTGCATCGGGGGCAAAAATATTCGATATTTTTGCACGGATTACCTCTTGACAAGCGGCGCGAAAAATGGTATGATGCACACGAACTGAAAAGCAACTCCGGTGCCTGCGGATGCGGTAACAGCTCCGTGGGAGAATAGAGAATCGTGTGCGAATCACGAACGGTACCGCCACTGTATGCGCGGAGGCTCTGCATTTTGACGAAAGTCGGTCATTGGGGCAACCTGAGAAGGCTGTGCAGAGCTGTCGATGCGCAAGCCAGGAGAACTGCCGGATTTGAGAAGGCCATACTCCGCAAGTACGGGGTGTGGTAGATTTTGTGTGCAGAAAAACGGCTGCGACGATCCTGAATTGATGGGTCGCCGCAGCTTTTTGTCGGAAAGGGAAGTGATCTGATGACGGATGCACAACTGCTTGCACTTGCAAAGGATGCCGGCTTTGAGGCGGCAATCCTTCCGACCGATGAGATCGTCATCGAGCCGAGCTTTCGTCCCTTCTGCGAAGAAAATCGCTGCGGAAAATATAATGCCAACTACTCCTGTCCGCCCGATTGCGGCACGGTTGAGGAGACGACACGCCGCCTGAGACAATATCCTCGCGCGCTGGTCTTGGAAAATATTTTCGAGATCGGAAGCTACGAGAACAAGGCGAAAATATCGGAGGTTCGTCGGCAGCACAATGCGGCCGTTCTCCGCCTGACCGATGCGCTGCGAGGGGCGGGGCTTGAGGGCTTTTGCCTCGGCTACGGCGGCTGCCCCCTGTGCGATCCCTGCAAACGGGTGAGCGGAGAGCCGTGCGCCTTCCCCGAGCGAAGGATCAGTTGCCTGTCCGCTTACTGCATCCATGTGGCAAAACTTGCCGAACGCTGTGCCTTGCCCTTTGCGTGGGAGCAGGAACGCCTCTACCTCTTCGGCCTCTTTGCGTTCGCCGCGAAGGGATAAGCGGCGGAAAAAATTCATATTGTCATAAGAGATACGGTTTGACACGTTGTTGCTCGAGTCAGTCAAAAGGCAATCCGGTTCGAATCCGGAACAACCGTCCATTCCTGTATTTGGCGCAGACGCCATAAGTCAGAAGCCTTCCGTATCTTTTGGATCTGGCGCACTTTGATCGGAAGCGTGCAGTCGTGTCTACGGCTGCACGCTTTGTGGTGCGAACGATCAATTCATTCTAGGGAAAGGGGGATCACGGTGACATCAGAAGAAAAGAAGACCTGGGCGGAGGCACTGCTGCGGGAGAAATATCGAACTCTCGGAAGAATACCAACCAAAGGGGATTTTGACGATGCCACCTGTTCACGGATCAAGGCGTTTCTCGGCCCGTGGCCCCGTGCGCTGGAAGCCGCAGGGCTGAAGGAGCCGAAGACCCATTCGAAAACAGGGACCCCAAAATCTCCCACAACATCCGGAAAGGAAGAATGATTATGAAACAAAACATCAAAAAGGTACTCAGCCTTGTGCTGGTGCTCGTCATGCTCCTCGGCATCCTCCCGGCGCAGAGCGCTGCGGCAGAGGACGGGGAATTCAAGGTTCTCGTCACCCTCGAGGGACTGACCCTCGGACAGGGGCTTTATGTTGAGCCGACCGTTTACACCCTCGATGAGATCAATGCCCTGCTCGAGCCCCTCGGCTACGGCCCTTATACTGAGGACACCCTGACGGCAGGTATGGCAATTCTGGCCATGCTCACGGACAATGAGCTTGAATACTCCATGACGGGCGATTGGGAAGGCTCCGCTTATCTCTCCGCAGTCAAGGGCGTGGATAGCGGCGTGGTCGACATCCCCTCGGTCATTACCGAAAAGGGCGGCCCCGGCAACGACAGCCACGACGGAAATGATGACGAATATCTCGGCGAATTTGACTATGCCGGTATGTCCGGCTGGATGTGCACCGTCAATGATTTCATGATCGACGTGGGCATCTCGCAGTGGAAATTCCAAAGCGGCGTGGAAAGCGGCAAGTGCGAGGATTATAACAACACCTTCGTTGTCCGTGTCCAATTCACCCTTTGGGGCTACGGTGCCGACCTCGGCCACAGCAGCTTCGGAGACTCCGCATATTTCACCCGTGCCAACAAGGACAAACTCTACATCGCCTATGCCAACTCCACCGACGCCACGGCCAAGGCTTCCGCGCTGACCGTTATGAACAATCTGACGGCTACCGCAGAGCAGGTCGCCGCTGCCATCGAAGAGCTGACGCCTGCAGACGAGACGCCTCGCACGGCGCAGGATCTCTCCGCTACGGCAACCGCAGTCATGGCGCAGATGGCCGCCACCGTTACCGAGCCGAGCTTCGGCACCTCCGGCGGCGAATGGACGGTTATGACCCTCGCGAGAGGCGGCTATTACAAGGCCGATAACGATTATTTCAACGACTATTATGACCGCATCGTTACCTATGTCAACGAGACGGCTCCGACCGTTGCCTCCAATAACGGTGCGCTGCATAAGACCAAGTCGACGGAAAACTCCCGTTTGATCATCGCACTGTCCTCCATCGGCAAGGATGCGACGAAGGTCGGCAAGTGGAATCTCATCACGCCCTACGAGGACTTTACGTGGATCACGAAGCAGGGCATCAACGGCCCGATCTTCACCCTGATCGCCCTCGACACGCATAACTATCAGACCAAAGACACCACCATCCGTCAGCAGTGCGTCGATTACATCCTCGGCAAGCAGCTTTCCGACGGCGGCTGGGCACTGTCCGGTACTTCCTCCGATCCCGATATCACTGCCATGACCCTGCAAGCGCTCTATCCCTACAAGTCGCAGGCAAAGGTCGCCGCAGCCGGTGAAAGTGCTATCGTATGGCTCTCCTCGGCGCAGCAGTCGACCGGTGGCTATGCCTCTTGGGGCAGCGTAAACTGTGAAAGCATTGCACAGGTCATCGTCGCCCTGACCACATGGGGCGTTAACCCCGACACGGATACTCGCTTCATCAAGAACGGCACCTCCGTCGTCGACGCTATGATGGCCTTCTATGATGCAGAATCCGCTATGTTCAAGCACGTCGCCTCCGGCAAGGTCAACAATATGGCCACCGATCAGGCCGCCTATGCGCTGGTTGCCTATGAGCGTCTGCGCACAGGCAGGTCCGCCCTGTACAATATGTCCGATGTGATGTTTGAGGAGCCCTCCACGGTTGTCGAGGGAGAGCCGAAAGCCATCCTCGCCCTGCCTGCCGAGATCACGAATGACATCGGGCAAACCTTCCATGCCGCCATCAGCATTGACCAGTGGGACAACGAGAAGGCGTATAAGCTGATCGACTTCGTCATGACGGTTCCCGACGGACTTGAGGTCGCCTCCGTTACGGCAAGCTCCCGACTGACGGGCGGCAGTGTCAGCTATAACGTCGAGACGCTTGCAGACGGCACCGGCAAGCTCCGTGTGGTTTATTTTGATGCCAACGAGAACAGCACGCTGGCCGTCAGCGGCACCGAATTCCCGGCAGAGCTTTTCACCGTCACCTTCAAGGTCACCGAGGAAATCGCCGCCGGCACGAAGCTGACCATCGCACTGACCGGTATGTCTCTGAAGCTGACCTCCGATTCCGAGGATGAGGCTTCCATGGTCGTCGTCAGCACCGACTCGTCCGAGACGACCGCCTCGGGAAGCGTCACCGTCGTGCAGGGCATCTCCTACCGCGCTGTCTGCCTCTACACCGGCGACGACGTTGACCTGATTCCTTCTACCAAGAAGGCCGTTGCCGTGGCCGTCACCGGAATCACTTCCGGCGCCAAGCTGACCTATAACGACGGCACAAATGAGATTGCCTTCAAGTACAGCGCCGAAATCAGCGAAAAGACCGGCGTAAGCACCTATGTCGCACTGGTCGACGCCTCCATCGCAATGGAAAGCTTCGCACGGAAAGCCAACTACACTGTCTCCTCGGCACAGGCCGAGACCGTCACCTTCGGTGATGCCAACGCAGACGGCGTGGTCAATGCACAGGACGCTCTGGCAGAGGTCAACGCATGGCTCCGCGTCGGTGAAGAGCTGACGGACGGCGACATCCTGACCATGAACGTCAACGGCGACAGCCGTATCAACACCTTTGATGCGCTGGGTGTCGTGGAAGCCTTCGTCAATGGCAGCGACTTCGGCGTGGTGACCAAGGCTGCAAGACTGGCAACCTCCGACTGATTGATGCACCGTGGCGGAAGGGTGACCTTCCGCCACCTCCCAAAGGAGTGTTTTCATGAATAATTCCATCCGAAAATTCTTTCGTGACAAGAAAAAAAGACGTATTTTTTTCATCGCGCTTGCCGCGGTGGTGCTTGCGCTCGTGCTTACGCTCCTTTTGGTTCGGTGCGGTGAGGACGAGGCACACCCTGTCGGTGCTCCTACCCTGACCGTCGAGACGCCTCAAAAGCTCAGCCGTTCCGAAACGGATGAATTTGTGCTGGATGTGACGATCTCCGAGCTGGGGGACGCGCTTTATCCTGCCATGAGCCTGAGCCTGCGATTCGATCCCTCCCGTCTGGAGCTGGTGGGAGTAGAAGAGGGCAATGTCTTTATCTGCGACGATGCGACAGCCGTGGGGCAAAAGCTTCCCGACTGGAGCTATAATCTCGAGCAGTGCAATGCCTCCGGCCTCATCAACGTGATGTACCTTGACATGACCGGCGGCAGATACGCGTTCACGAAGGAGCTGCTTGCAGAAGAGGACAATGTTGTCCTGCGCCTGCGCTTCCGACTGCGTGGGAGCGCACGGGTCGGTGATGTCTATGATTTGATTTTTGAGGATGCGGTGTTTGCCGCCTCGGACGAGACGCAGAGTCTCGCCATGACGACGGCCACCCTGAAAACTCGTGACGGAAAGCTTGTGGTGGGAGAATGAAAAAGATCATATCCATTTTCTTGCTCATGGCGCTGCTGGTCGGACTGTGTGCCTGTGAGGGGAATTTTGCTCAGGTCGATTTGCACGATACCGTCCGGATCCCGTCGGATGGTGTCATCAAGGAAAGCGTTCTGCGACAGCTCCGCGATGAGAACGCCATCGGCGTTTTTGCGGGAGAATCCAACGGCTTTTCCTATGAATGGACGATTTTCGGCAGTGACATTTCCGATGTCAAGGCCATCAATCTGCTCGTCGAGGTCAAAGCTGAGGGCGAGGATATCGTCCTGCGCTTTTCTCAGGCGGAGAGCTTCGGCTTCTCGGCTCTGCTTTCCGTCCACCTGAAGGAAAAATGGGACGCTCTCGGTGCCACGGCCTATTGTGACGACGCTCCGATCTATTCCGTCTCGCTGACGGGAAGCCGCACGCAGACCATCTTAAACCTCGCCGTCGGAGCTACGCTCGGTGAGCTGCGCGTCGTGGCAGATGCAGCGCAAGAGGAAGAGACAACGGAGCAGACCGAGGAGCCGACGCAGACCGAGACGGTCGAGCAGGATGAATATCTCTCTGCGGTCACGGGTTCGGACGGTCGGGTCTATTCCGACGGAACGCAGACGGGGCAGGATAAGTATCAGACCGATCCCATTCCGGAGGGCAAGCCCCTGCCGGTCGAGCCGGAGGATCAGGAGATTGTTGAGGGAAAGACCTATACCTGCACCTTCTCCATCGAATGTTCGACCATTTTGAACCATTTGGATGACCTCAAGACCGACAAGCTGGAGTGCGTTCCGCGCGACGGCGTGATCCTGCCGCCGACGACGGTTACATTTTATGAGGGTGAGTCCGTCTTTGACGTTTTGCAGCGTGTCTGTCGGGAGAAGGGGATCCATATGGAGTCCTCGTGGACGCCCATTTATAACAGCGCCTATATCGAGGGCATCGCAAATCTATACGAGTTCGACTGCGGAAGCCTCTCGGGGTGGATGTATCGTGTCAACGGGTGGTACCCGAATTACGGCTGCTCCCGTTATCAGCTTGCGCAGGGCGATGTGGTCGAGTGGCGTTACACCTGCGACCTCGGCAATGATGTCGGCTGCGACTGGATGGCGTCATGAGAGATTCGTTTCAAGACTATCACCCCTTGGTGAATTTTTCGTATTTTGCGCTGATTTTGGGGCTTTCCATGACGGTAATCCACCCGATGGCGCAGGTGATCTCCCTGTGCTGCGCGGTCTGCTATGCCGTGCAGTGCGAGGGGAGAAGGGCCGTTCGCTTTAGCCTGAAATTCTGTCTGCCGATGTTTCTCCTGACGGCCTTCGTCAACCCGGCGTTCAGTCATGAGGGCGTCACGATCCTTTGCTATCTGCCGACAGGCAACCCCCTGACGCTGGAGAGTATCCTCTACGGATTGTCCGCAGGGGGGATGCTGGTGGCGGTGCTTCTCTGGTTCGTCAGCTTCAATCGGGTCATTTCGTCCGATAAGTTCATCTACCTCTTCGGCCGCATCATTCCGGCCTTGTCGTTGGTTCTGAGCATGACGCTTCGCTTTGTGCCGAAATTCAAGGCGCAGATGAACACCGTGACGGAGGCACAGAGGAGCATCGGCAGGGACGTTTCAAGCGGAAGCCTTTGGCAGCGAACCAAAACGGCGATCACGATTTTGTCGATCATGATCACATGGTCGCTGGAAAACGCCATTGAGACAGCCGACAGCATGAAAAGCCGCGGCTACGGTCTGAAGGGGCGAACAGCCTTCACTGTTTATCGCTTCGACGACCGTGACAAGGCGGCGATGCTCTGGCTTGCGTTTTGCGCGCTTTATCTGATCTCGGGGAGCGTTGCCAATGGATTTGGCTTCCGCTATTTCCCGAGTATTCGTTATATTTCCCTCAATGCCGTGACGGTGAGCTTTCAGGTGGTCTGGTTTATGCTCTGCTTCACGCCGATCTTTCTCAACCTTCTGGAGGACAGAAAATGGAAAGCTTTGTATTCCGCAATGTAACCTTCACCTATCCCGAGCGAAAAAAGCCGGCACTGTGCGGAATCTCGTTTTCTGTCAAAAAAGGGGACTTCCTGATTCTCTGCGGGCCGTCCGGCTGCGGAAAGACCACGGTTTTAAGGCACCTGAAGACGTGCCTTTCGCCGCACGGGACGCTGGAGGGTGAAATTACGTTTGAAGGGAAGCCGCTGTCTCAAACCGACCGTCGGACGCAGACGGAACGCATTGGGTTTGTCCTCCAGTCGCCCGAAAATCAGGTGGTCACGGACAAGGTCTGGCACGAGCTGGCCTTCGGCTTGGAAAGTCTGGGCTATGATACGCAGACCATCCGCCATCGTGTGGCGGAAATTGCGTCCTTTTTCGGTATTGAAAATTGGTTTTACAAGAATGTCAATGAGCTGTCCGGCGGCCAGAAGCAGCTTCTGAGCTTGGCCTCCGTCATGGCCATGCAGCCGGCTGTTCTGGTGCTGGATGAGCCGACGGCGCAGCTCGACCCCATCGCGGCAGGTGATTTTCTGGCGCTTTTGGGGAAAATCAACCGAGAGCTGGGTACGACGGTGATTCTGACGGAGCACCGACTGGAGGAGGCGTTCCCGTTTGCGACGCGAATTGTGGTCATGGACGAGGGAAAGCTCCTCTGTGACGACACACCCGAGAGAATCGGTCTGCAACTGCGCGACAGCGGAAGCGGAATGTTTCTGGCAATGCCGACGGCGATGCGTGTCTGGGCAGGAATCGAAACGGAGCTGACGTGCCCGATCACCATTCGAGACGGGGCGGCTTTTCTCTCCGAGCGAGCGAAGGAAACGCCGCTCCTCCCTCTGAAAAAGCCCGATGACCTTGCGCCGTCGCAGAGCGTTCTGACGGCACAGGAGCTTTGGTTCCGCTATGAAAAGGAGCTTCCCGATGTGGTCAAGGGCTTCTCCCTGACGCTTCAAAAGGGCGAGTTTTATGCTCTGCTGGGCGGAAACGGGGCAGGGAAGACCACCGTTTTGAAGGCCTTGGCCGGTCTGCGTCCGCCTTATCGGGGAACCGTCCGCAAGGAGGGGAAGCTCGGACTGCTTCCGCAAAATCCGCAGGCCTTGTTTGTCAAGCGCACCGTTCGGGAAGACCTGTTCGAGGTTCTTCGCGGCGAGAAGCTCTCCGGGCAGGAAAAGGAGGAACGGGTTGCGTGGGCTGTTCAAATCTGCGAGCTGAGAGAGCTGCTCGACCGCCATCCGTATGACCTTTCCGGCGGCGAGCAGCAGAGAGCCGCCCTTGCCAAGGTGCTCCTGACGGCACCGGACATTTTGCTTCTGGACGAGCCGACCAAGGGCCTCGATGCGGAATTCAAGGTGCGCTTTGCGGCGATCTTAAAAAAGCTTCTGCGTCAGGGCACGGCTGTTTTGATGGTCAGCCACGATGTTGCGTTCTGCGCCGAATACGCTCACCGTTGCGGCCTGTTCTTTGACGGGAGCATCGTGACGGAGGGGACGCCGACCGAATTCTTCTCGGGCAACAGCTTCTATACCACTCCGGCAAACCGCATGGCGCGGCATTTGATCCCCGAAGCGGTGACCGTTTCGCAGGTGATTGCCTGCTGCGGCGGCAGATGTGAACGGGAGGAGTGTGCAGATAAGGCTGTGCCGCCTCTTCCCAAGCCGATACCGACAAGCGTCGATTTCAAGCCCAAGCCACTCCCGATTTGGAGGAAAGCAATCGCGGTTCTGTCCGCCTTGACCGCCCTTGCCGTCTTTTTCTACGCCACGGGCGTTACCGATCTCTCCAAATTCATCACCTCAAGCGGCCTGACGTCGCAGGCGGGGGAGCAGCTTCGGGTTTATGCGGCATTGATCGTGTCATTGCTGGTCTTCATCCTCTCCGTCGGGCGGCGCTCGGCAAGACCTGCCATGGAGCAGACGCCCATGAAAAAGCGAAGACTCGGCAGACGCACGCTTGTTGCTTCCGCCCTGATCCTGCTGCTGATCCCTCTGACGATCTTCGCCGGTGTCATGTACCTCAGCGACCGCCATTATAATCTGGTCGCCTTCGCAGTCCTGTTTGAATGTATGCTCCCGTTCTTCCTCGTTTTCGAGGGACGCAAGCCGAAGGCACGGGAGCTGGTCGTCATCTCCGTTATTTGCGCCATTGGCGTGGCAGGCAGGAGCGTATTTTTCATGCTGCCGCAGTTCAAGCCGGTTATGGCCTTGACGATCATCGCAGGTGTCGCGTTCGGGGGCGAAACGGGATTTTTGGTCGGTGCGGTCACCATGCTTGCCTCGAACGTCATCTTTTCGCAAGGGCCGTGGACGCCGTGGCAAATGTTCAGCATGGGCATCATCGGTTTCTTGGCAGGAATCCTCTTCCGCAAAGGGTGGCTCCGCCGCAACCGCATCAGCTTGGCTGTTTTCGGTGCGCTCTGCGCCGTCGTGATCTACGGCGGCATCATGAATTTCGCGTCCGCCGTCATGTGGAGCTCCTCTGCGCTCAGCGGAAGCGTCCTTCTGGCCTATTATCTCTCCGGCTTCCCCATGGATCTGATCCATGCTTTTGCGACGCTCATCTTCCTGCTTCTCGGCGCGGAACCGATGCTGGAAAAGCTCGACCGCATCAAGGTGAAATACGGCTTGGTCGAATAGACCGCACAAAAAACCCTGTTGAGCAAAGGCTCGACAGGGTTTTTTCGGAAGAAAAACGGCAAAAATTGAGAAATTCGGTTGCATTTACCGGAACAATCGTTTATAATGATAATGGGTTAGGAGGCGGAGTTGCTTCGCTGAGGCCGTAAGTTCTTTTGAGAAACGAAAGGAGTCGCCATGACTGCTCTTGAAATTTTCGAACTGCTGGGTGGCGTTGGCTTGTTCCTCTATGGCATGAGCATAATGTCCACGGGACTGAAAAATGCCTGCGGCGAACGGATTCGCACCATTTTGGAGCGAGCCACAAAGAACAAGATCATCGCGCTTTTGGTCGGTATCTGCGTTACCGTTCTTGTGCAAAGCTCCTCTGCCACCTGCATGATGGTCATCGGCTTTGTCGATGCCGGACTTATGACGCTCGGACAAGCCGTCGGCGTCATTCTGGGTGCCAATATCGGCACGACCGTCACGGCGCAGATCACCGCCTTCAACATCGGCGCCTATGCGCCACTCATCCTCTTCCTCGGCGCGATTATGTTCCTCTTTGTGAAGAAGGGCATCGTGCGGCATATCGGCTCGGTCATCATGGGATTCGGTATGCTCTTTGTCGGTATCGACATGATGAAATCCGTCATTTCCAAGCTGGCTGAGACGGAGGCGTTCCGCGCGGTCGTCGGCGGCCTGAATGATCAGCCGCTTCTGGCGGTCGTTTTCGGCGTTGCATTCACGACGCTTCTGCAAAGCTCCTCCTCTTCCACCGTCATTTTTCAGACCTTTGCGGTCGAAGGGCTGATTTCCTTCCACTGCGCCGCTTACCTGTGCGTCGGTGCGGCCATCGGCTCGGTCGCCCCGAATCTGCTGGCCGGCCTCACCGCCAACCGCAACGGCAAGCGCTCGGCTATGCTCAATCTTGTCTTCAACCTGATGCGCGCGGCACTGATGATCGTCCTTTTGACCGTTTTCCCGATCATTCTCGATTGGATCGAGGCGATCTCTCCCAACGATGTCGCCCGTCAGGTCGCAAATACGAACACCATCTTCGCAACGATCGGTGTCGTCGCTTTCCTGCCGTGCAGCTCTCTCATCGTCAAGATCACGCAGAAAATACTCCCCGTCCGTCCCGATGAAAACAAGGCGGTCGAGGAGCGCAGACTCGTCTATATGACCAAGATCGGCAATCTGTCGCCTGCCGCCGCTCTGACGGAGGCGCACAAGGAGATCATCCGCATGGGTAAAATCGCCAGCGAGAATCTCCGCCTTGCGGTCAACTGCTTCTTTGAACCGACTGCGGAGAAGGTCAACCTCGTCGAAGAGACGGAAGAGACGGTCAACTTTTTGGAAAATGCCATCCTCTCCAAGCTCGTCGAGCTGCGTACGCCGGATATGAGCCATCAGGATCTTCAGATGGTCTACCGAATGACGCTGACGGTTTCCGACATCGAGCGTCTTTCCGACCATGCAGAAAACATCATCGAATACGCGCAGCAGTTCCGTAGCGGCAAGGCGTCTTTGTCGCCTCCCGCGCTCAAGGAGCTGCACTCCATGGCCGAGCTGACGCTGGAATCCGTGAACCTCTGCCTGGACATTTTCCGCACGCAGGATTATACCCGCTACAAGGATGCTCTGACATTGGAGGATCGTGTCGACGATGCGCACAACCGCCTCATTCAGAGCCATGTGGAGCGCCTGATGAATTCCGACTGCGAGCCTTACGGCGGTGTGGTATTCAGTGATATGGTCAGCGATTTGGAGCGCTGCTCCGACCATGCGATCAATATTGCCGTCTCTCTGCGGGCCGATCCCCACGGAACGATGCTAAACTGATTTTGTAACGGGAGTGTGATCCTTATGTCATCACACAAGGTGCATACGACGCAGACGGCGTGGATCTCCGCCCTGAAATTTCTGCCGCTTGTTGTCTTTGCGTCTTTGATTATCGTATTCCACCTTGACCTCCTCCTCGCCGCACCCATTGCGACCTTCTGCGCCGTCGTCGTTTATATGCTCGTGAATAAAACGGGCTTCGACGGCTCCTTTGGAAAATGCGTGGAGTCCGTCAAGGAAATCGTCCCCATTTTCTTTATCCTGATGTTTGCATACGGTGTGGCCGAGTGCTTCATGGCAACGGGCGTCGGGGCCGCACTTATCGACCTTGCTTTGAAGCTGGGCGTAACGGCGAGAACGGTCGCTCTGATCGCCATGCTCGTCACCTGCCTGCTGTCCATCGCAACCGGCTCGTCGTGGGGTACCTTTGCCGCCTGTGCGCCGATCTTCCTCTGGCTCAACCATCTTGTCGGCGGCAATGTCCTGCTGACCGTCTCCTCGGTCGCAGGAGGATCTTGCTTCGGAGACAACATCGGCATGATCTCCGATGTTACCGTTCTGTCCTGCGGTATGCAGGATGTCAAAATCATCGACCGCCTGAAGCACCAGCTTTTCTGGTCATTCGGCTGTCTTGCAATCGGCATGGTCATCGTCTTTCTGGCTGGGCAGGGGCTTCCCGATACACGGGGCGACGCCGCTGCCGCCATTGCCCAAATTCCGCAGGATGCGCTTGACGCTTTGGGAGCGGAGCGACCGTCGGCGTTGGCTCTGCTGCGTCAGGTGCAGGAGGGCGTGCCGCTTTATATGATCGTGCCGCTGCTGCTGGTCATCGTCCTGTCTTTCCTGAAGCTGCATACGATGCTCTGCCTCGGCGCAGGCATGGCCGCGTCCTTGCTCTTCGGATGGATCGCCGGTACGACAGACCTGTCCGATTGGCTCAATCATCTCCTGTTTAACGGATTCAGCAGCGCGGGAAGCTGGGTGATCGTTATGATGATCTGGGTCGCCGCCTTCGGCGGAATCATGAACAGCATGAATGCGTTCGAACCGCTCGCCCGTCTCGTGGTCAAAATTTCAAAAAACGTCCAGCAGCTCATGGGCTGGTGCGGTGTTCTCTGCCTTGCCGGAAATGCGGCCTTGGCGGACGAGGCGGCGCAGGTGGCCACCATTTCGCCCATCATCCGTGAGATCGTCGAGGAACACGTTGAATGTACGGACGAGAGCGATGCGTATCGTCTCCGTCTCCGCCTGTCCACCTTTACCTCGGGCATGGGCATCTACGGCTCACAGCTCATTCCGTGGCACTGCTTCCCCGTCTATTTTGCGGCCATCGCCACGACAGTCTATCCGCTGCATGAGTTCACGCCGCTTGAGATCATCGGCCACAATTATATGGGCTTTTTGATGGTCGGCTCGCTCCTGCTGCTGACCTTCACGGGACTCGATCGCTATGTCCCCATGCTCGCCCTGCCGGATTCCTCTCGCGTCCGCCTGAACAAGAAAAGCTAAAATCACCGCTTCATGCGAAATATAATCCGACCCTTGTCAAGTGGACAGCGCAAAATACGGATTATAATGAGAATGGATTTTTTCCTCTCCCTCTGCCACGCAGCAGAGGGAGATTTTTTGTTATACGGGATAGAAGCTCGATTGAAATGAATCCTTTCATCGGTTTTTGCAGAGGTATCATGTTCCGTTTCTTCGCTTTTCCAAGAGACGGTTCAAGACGCAGCCGTAGAAGACGATGCTGATGCAAATATACAGCCACAGCATCCCCAGTGCAAGGGTGGACAGACTGCCGTAGAGGACGGAATAATTACTGAAATACCGCACATAGAGCGAAAAACCGAGGGAAAAAATCAGCCAGCCGAGTGCTGCCAGCAGTGCGCCGGGCAGGGATGCACGCAGCGGTACCCGTTGGTTCGGAAAGACGCAATAGACGGCACAGAAAAGAACGGAGAGCAAAACGAGCAGCACCAGCCCACGAAGCTGCATCATACCGGCCAGAATTTGCAGGATCGGGACATCCTGCTTTGCAAAAAAAGCGGCGACCTCCTTGCCGAAGCCCAAGACGACCAGCGTCAGCAAAAGCGCAACGAGAAAGAGAAGCATATAGACCATGCTGATCAGGCGGCGGCGCAGATAGCTTCTGCTTTCTTCGATGCCGTGAATCGCATTGATCCCGTCCTGAATACAGTAAATTCCGCGCGATGACGACCAGACGGCGATGAGTGCGGTCACGGAGACGAGGGTAACGGAGCTGTTTTTGCTCATATCGTCAAAAACGCGCTGAATGAAGGGCGTGAGCACCTCCGGGACGATGCCCTGTATGGCATTGAGAAGGTCGCTCTGCGAAAAGCCGACCAGCGGCAGGAGACTGACGACCAGCATGACAGTTGGGAAAAAGGCCAGAATGATATAAAAAGCGGCATTTGCGGCATAAAGGGAGACTTGGTAGTCCGAAATCTGCCGAAGGAATGTCGCAATCTTCCGATATTGTCGCATATGCAGACCTCCTTTGTACGATTGTACCATTCTGCCCGAAAAAAGTAAAGAGGCTTCCGCCGCAATTTCGAGACGCTCCTTCGAAGAAAAGGCCGAAAAGATTCGGCATCAGGCGCAGAGCCGTTTTGCGACATTCCCAGGGGCAAGACGACGGGCAGATCCGTGCTTGCTACGAGCCTTGCGAGATGCGGACGGGAAAGGTACCCGTTCCGTCCCCGACGGTGAGGCGATAGAGCTTTGCCATCTGCCGCCAAGTCTCCTTGTCGACCTCGCCCGTGACCTTGAGATCGGCGCGCTCCTGCAGCCAGCGAACCGCATTGGCCGTCGGCGCATCCAGAACGCCTGTGAAGCGAACCGAGGGCATCTGCTCATAATACTTCGAAATCGCAGTCAACATTCCCTGAATCAAATACAGATGCGAATTGTTCGTACCGAGCTGCAAAATCTGATTCGGCTGGAGTACGATGAAAAGCGGCTCGGCTTGGCCGCGGGCGACGCTTACACGGGAAAATTCCCGAAAAATCGCCTCCCATGTCTCGAAATCCGCGATGCCCGTGACGGGGAGAGAATGATCTCGCTGAAATCGTCGGACTGCCTGCGCCGTTTCCTCTCCGAACCGTCCGTCGTCGGAGAGCGCGCTGTCGGGGTAGATCGTTCGCAGCATTGCCTGCAGATCCGTGATCGGTGTATTTTCCGCTTGTTTTCCGATCGCCATAGAAACCTCCTAATCAAGAATGATCACTGTCACCGAGACGCAAAGGGCTGCCGGGATACTGAGGAGAGAGAGCAGCGGCGGAGCCGATCAGCGCAGAGACGCGGTCGTAGAGCGCAGACCATGTGGCAGGGCCGACGATCCCATCCTGCGTCAGATCGGCAAAGCGTTGAAACGCCACCACCGCACTGCGTGTCTGTCGGCCGAAGATCCCGTCCTCCGCAACGGGCGGAATGTCATTGATGTATTCCGCCAGAACCCGAAGCATGAACTGAAGCTGCCGCACCGACTGACCGCTTGCGCCGCTGGTGAGATTTTGCGGTGTCTGCCAGTTGACGGCATAAAATTGCTGTCCCTCGCTTTCCAGCTCCGCCAAGGCATTGACGCCGACATAGAGGCGGACGAGCTGATACCACGTCGCCTTCCCGACGATGCCGTCCTGCGTCAGGCCGAAGATGCGCTGGAAAGCTCGGACGGCGTTCTCGGTTTGCGTGCCGAAAATGCCGTCAACGGAGGAAATGCGCGGAATTGCCGGGTAATTTTGCCCGATACGGTTCAAAATGACTTGAATGCGCACGACATTTGCACCGCTTGCTCCGCGTCGCAGGGGAGTGCCTGGGTAGGACGGCGTATAGCCGCGAATGGGTGCATCGTTGACGATCTCGATGTTGTCGCCATAGAAATTGCGCAGAATTTGGACATAATTTTGCCCCTGCTGCGCCTGATATTGCGAACCCCACTGACTCAGGCCGTCGCAGGTAACGGTCGTCCCGTTGCAGAATTTTGCCGACAGCGGCTCGACAAAGCCCACTCTACGCAGATAGTCGTTGAAAATTTGATCGACGATGACGGAAATGCTGTCAAAATAATTTCTGCCGTTGATAAATTTTTGATCGATTGCCGTCGAAGCGGTGATGTCGAAATCATAGCCCTGACTGCGGTAAAACTCCGTGTATACCCGATTCAGCGCAAAGGAAATGATCGCCAGAATATTCGCGCGAAGAGCCGCCTCCTCCCATGTGGGATAAATCTCGCTTGAAGCGACATTTTTCACATAGTCGATAAAGGGAACTGTTACATTGGCGGCGTCGGCGGTTGGATAGGCGAGGTGCACGGTGATGGTTTCCGGTACAAAGGGAATGACGGTGACCATGGGCATCACAGGGGCTGGGCGGTCACTTGGAACACCTCTGTCATGTTCCAAACGTTCGGCCGCTCTTCAATCGGGATAAGCTCAAGCTCCTGCTGCGTGACGACACCGGAGAAAATCTGAGCATTTTCGACCAGTATCCGCTCATAGCCGGGGAAATCGACCGTGATGTCGACCTGCGTGAAGGGTGTTGGAGTGCCTGCGCTGAGGCTCTGAGAGCGGTCGGGAGCGGCGATGGATATGGGATCGATCATGCCGCTGCGATCCGTGATGCGCGTGGCGAGTAAGCGTGTGCCGTTGTCTGTCGGTCGGGTCACCGTGACGACCGCGCCCTCAACGGGGAGCTGTGCCGCGGAAGTATAAGTACGAACGGTAAGAATTCCGTTTTCTGCCATAGAGCACCTCCTTCTCAATAGTATATGCACAAAGACCGAAATTTGCGCCGAAGCAAGGCGGCTTTTCGTACGGCACAGACCGACGGCACGTCATTTCCACCGTGCTTCGCTTCCGAGAACGGCGCGGCAGCGGTGGAAATGATGCAACTGTGCACCGCATACCGAGCCTCGATTCATAGGTGCTTTGCACAGCTTATTGCGATACCGTGCCGGGATGCTTTCATCGGCTTCGATATCAGAGATAGGGCTTCATTTGCTCAATGTTATTCTGCTCGGTTTCCAGAAGCCGCGAGGAAAGACTTGAAACCCTCGGGTCGAGCGCACCCATTGTGCGGATGTTGTGCATACTTTTGATGATGCCGCGCGTGTTTCCCTGCAGCATCAGTGCGGCAATTTTTGAGGTCGGGTCGCCGCTCAGACGGACCTGCATCTTTGACATCATTGCCGAGCTGTAGCGAGCGACGGGGTGGACATCCTGCGGCTGCGCACCGCGCTCCTTGAGCAGACGGTCGGCCTCTCTGAAAATCTTCTCATACTCGCTTTGCTGTGAGCGCAGAGCGGAGCGAAAATTGCGATTCATTGTCTCACCGATCACCGTTTCAATGCCGTAGCAGCCCATCTGCGTTGCCTTTCGGATGGTTTGCAGCATGGGAATATCGTTTTCCAATTCGATCACCTCACGCTTATCCTTCCGCAGAATCGAGAAAATTATGCGGCAAAACATTGACTTCTGTGCGGAACATGGTATAATATAGAAAACGGTGCAGGAAAAGGAGTGTATATCATGCATCATACTATGACGATTGCGGGAGTCACCCGTGACCTTCCCATTTGCAAAGTTTCGGACGATCTGTATATCGGTGCGTTTGTCATCTTCGGTGATGTGGAGCTGACGGTCAATTCCGCGCGTGCCTTGCTGGAAAAGGCACCTGAGTACGATTACATGATCTCTGCCGAGGCAAAGGGAATTCCTCTGATCCACGAAATGGCCCGTCAGAGCGGCCAGAACAAATACTTCCTTGCACGCAAAGCACCGAAGCTTTATATGTCGGGCGTCTTTGATGTCACGGTCAACTCCATCACGACCGCCAAGGAGCAGCACCTCTACCTCGACACCGCCGATGCCGAGCTGATGCGCGGCAAGCGCATTTTGATTGTTGACGATGTCATCTCCACGGGTGAGTCCTTGGCCGCCATCGAGAAGCTGGTCAATGCCGCCGGCGGCATCGTCTGCGGCCGTATGGCAATTCTGGCCGAGGGTGAGGCGCAGAACCGTGACGACATCATCTACCTTGAAAAGCTTCCCGTTTTCCATGCGGACGGAACCGTCGTGGAATGATAAAAAGAACCACTGCCCTTTGAGCAGTGGTTCCTTTTTTATTTGGTATTATCGCGGCTTTGCTGATTCTGATTCTGCTGATTCTGCTGATTTTGGTTCCGGCTCTGCCGGCTTTGATTCTGCTGATTCTGATTGCGGTTTTCCATCTGAAGATCCTCCATGAGATGATTTGCGACTGTGCGCAGGAATAGCTTATCCGAAAAAGAATTATTTATCCTTCGATTTGAAAATCAGGCCGGCCAGCCAGCCGAAAACCACGGCGGCGGCGATTCCGCCGGCGGTTGCGGTCAGTCCGCCCGTGAAAATTCCCACCAAGCCATCCTTTTTCACGGCCTCCCGTACGCCTTTGGCAAGCGTGCTTCCGAAGCCGGTGAGGGGAACGGTCGCACCGGCACCGGCAAAATCGATCAGCTTGTCGTAAACTCCGATGGCTCCGAGAAAGACGCCGATGACGACATAGGCTACCAAAATCCGTGCCGGAGTCAGCTTTGTTTTGTCAATCAGAATTTGGCCGATGACGCAAAAGGCGCCGCCGACGAGAAATGCCCACAGAAATTGCATATCCTCAGCTCCTTTCCGCAATGATCGACACGGCATGACAGACAGAGGGAATCGACTCGCCCTGTTGGGTCGAAAGGGGAGAGAGCAATGCGCCTGTGCCGCAAAAGAGGAGCTTTTTCAGATACCCCGACCGCATTTGACCAAGAAGATGTCCGCACAGGACACTTGCGCTACAGCCGCAGCCGCTGCCGCCGCAATGAACATCCTGCTGCTTTGTGTCGAAGATCATCAGACCGCAGTCGTTGTACTTTTCACCGAGCGTCACGCCGTCCGAATGAAACAGATCTCGCACGAGTTGACTTCCGACCTGTCCCAGATCGCCCGTTACGATGAGGTCATAGTCCTCGGGGGCTAGACTGAGATCGTCAAAATGCGCCCGAATCGTTTCGTATGCGGCCGGAGCCATTGCTGCGCCCATGTTGTTGGCGTCCTTGATGCCCATATCGACGATCGTGCCGACGGTGGCAGCGTGCAAAAAAGGCCCGTCACCCTCGCCTGACAGGATCACCGCACCACTCCCCGTCACCGTCCACTGCGCCGTCGGCGTGCGCTGGCCGCCGTAGCCGAGAGGGAAGCGGTACTGCCGCTCGGAGGAGGCGAAATGCGAGGAGGACAGGCACAGAGCCTTTCGACGAAATCCGCCGCTGATCGACATTCCCCCCAGAATCAAAGCCTCGGCCATGGTCGAGCACGCGCCGTACAGCCCAAAGGTCGGGACGCCGAGGCCGCGCATACTGAAGCTCGAGCCGACGCACTGGTTCAGAAGATCACCGACGAAGGCCGCATCCAGATCGTCCTCCGTCAGGGATGCTTTTTGCAGGGCAAGGCGCATGGCGGTCGTCTGCATCTGCGTCTCCGCTTTTTCCCATGATGCTTGTCCGAACTTCGTGTCTTGGCTTGTGTAGTCGAAGGTCGCCGCCAGAGGCCCTTGACCCTCCTTCTTGCCGGCGACCGAGGCATAGGATAAAATAGCCGGCTTCCGACCGAACAAAAAGCTCTGCTTTCCCACTGCGTTCATCTGAATTCCTCCGTTTCCGCCGATAGTTTGGACGAAAACAGAAAAAATATGCAAAGCCCACTCTTTCACAGTAGAAAGAGTGGGCTTGAAGCTTAGCCGACAATGCGGTGCGCGCAAAGGTAGCGGCTGGCGTAGTAGCTTTCCGAAAGGGAGGTGACTACGACGCCGGTCGAGTAGTTTTCGGCATGAACGAAGCGGCCGCCGCCGATGTAGATACCGACGTGAGAGGCGGTGCTGCCGTAGCCGAAGTAGATGATGTCACCGGGCATCAGGCTGTCATAGCTGACCCAATAGCCGTCTGCAAGCTGGGAGGTGGCGCCGCGGTTCAGACTGTAGCCGAAGTGCTTGTACACATACTGCACGAAGCCGGAGCAGTCAAAGCCGGAGGGGGAAGTGCCGCCGTAGACATACGGACAGCCGACATAGCTCAGAGCATATGTAACAATCTGCTGACCGAGGCTTGATTCACTCGACGATCCGGAGCTGCCCGAGCTTCCAGTGTTAGAGGAGCTGCCGGTGCTGCCGGAAGACTCGGAGCCGGAGGCGGTGTCGGGCTCGGCCGCTCTGCCGTAATCTGCCGGAGCCTCGAAGCCGCTGTTGTTGAGGGGCTTTGAGGTCAGGGTCAGAAGATCGGAGCGCAGATATGCAACGCCGTACTGACATTTGATCTTATACCACCCGTCGCTCATGCCGAGAACCAGAACGGTGTCGCCCATGCTGAGCGTAGCGGTGATCTCGGAATCCTGAGTAGGAGCCTTCCGAGCATTGGCTTGGTAAGGGTCGACCGTGCCTTTGCCGAGAGCGACATCCTCGGTTTCCGCAAAGCTGACGTATTCGCTCGACATATAGCCGATGTAGAGGTTGTAGTTGACCAGATACCAGCCGTCGACCTCGCGAATCACGATGACCTTATCGTCCTGCTCGGCAGAGCAGATGGCCGAAGAGGACGCGTCAGCACGGGCGCGGAGATAAAGGCCGCCCTCGGCCTCGACCGTGCCGATGCCGATCTTGAGTTCGGTTGCCGAGGCAGTGCCAACGGCACAAAGGAGCATCGTTGCGACGATGGAAAATGCAATGAGAAGAGAAAAAATGCGTTTCATTCGAAACCTCCCGGGGGTGATTATTTAGCGTTCAGTGCACGCTCCAGCCACACACAGCCAACATCCAAAGCAGTGTAGAAGCCGTCTTTTTCGCTCTTTTTCACGATGCGATCGCGAGCTTTGCAGTTCGGATCGGTACGCTGAAGCTGAACGGAAACCTTCGTTGCAAGAGAAAGATCGTTGAAATCCTTGCTCTCCATGACCTGTAGCATGACGATGTATTCGTCGGCCATGGAGCCGTAATAGACCAGGGAATCCTTCCGCATCAGGGGGTGACCCTTGTACATCAGGACATCATTATTTACGGACATAGATACCTCCAAAAAATAATGTAACCACATTGTAACACATCGAAACGAGTTTGTCAACAAAAAGTTATCGACATGAAATAAAGGGTTCAAAAGGGTAACGATTGGATGTTGTATGGGAGATTTCGAAGAAGAAAGACGGGGCTTTTGCGCCGGCAAAAGCCCCGTGCGTGGATTGTCAGTCGAACAGGTAGTGACGAACCAATTCCTGAAGCAGCTCGTCACGGTCGAGCTTGCAGATGAGGCTGCGAGCATTATTATGGTTGGTGATATAGGTGGGATCCTCCGAGAGAATATAGCCGACGATCTGGTTGATGGGGTTATAGCCCTTCTCGGTGAGGGAACGATAGACCTGCGTCAGGGTTTGCTTCATTTCCTCGCTATTCTCCGCAGGGACGGTGAACTTAATTGTATTGTGCTTCAATTGCTGCTCCATAACGCCAGCCTCCGTTCGTTGTTTGCTCCATCATACTACATTTTCCCCCAAAAGTAAAGGGTAAAACAGTGAATTTTTTGCAAACAAATGTTCTTTTATCAGCGCAGCTTTGCGTTGCAGGCGGATTCCAGCTTTGCCAGAATCGAGCGGAAGACGGCGTCGGAGTCGGTATCGGTCAGGGTGCGGTCGTCCGAGCGGAGGATCAGACGGAAGGCGACACTCTTTTTGCCCTCGTCCACACCCTTGCCGCGGTAGATGTCGAAGAGGGAGACATCCTGCAGAAGCTTGCCTCCGCCGGAGATAATGGCGTCCTCCAGCTCGGCCACGGTGCACGCTTCGTCGGCAACGACGGCGATGTCACGGGTCACGGCAGGGTATTTGGGCAGTGGTGTATAGGTCGCCTCGGGCAGGAGGAGGTCACACAGGAGCGTGAAGTTCAGCTCGGCGGCATAGACCTCGCAGTCGAAGCCGAAATTCGCGGCGACGAGAGGATGCACCTGACCGAAGACGCCCAGCTCGATGCCGTCGACCGTCACGCGCGCACAGCGACCGGGGTGGTAGCTCGGGTCGTCGTGACAGGCGGTGTAGCGGACGGGCTTGGTCCGCAGGCCGCGGAAAACGGCCTCGATCTCGCCCTTGAAGGTGAAGAAGTCGGCGTTTTCGCCGTAGCAGCCGAGCATCAGATGACGCGGCTCGTCGGGGAGAACCTGACCCTCACGGGGCAGATAAACCTTTGCCATCTCATAGAGCTTGACGTCTGCGTTGTGATAGTTGTTGTTTCGCGCAAGAATGGCCAGAAGTGAGGGGAGCGCAATGGTGCGCATGACGGAGGTGTCCTCACCGAGGGGGTTTTGAATGCACAGGGGCTTGCGCAGGGGGCTGTCCTCGGGCAGGCGAATCATGTCAAAATAGGTCGGAGAGACGAAGGAATAGGTGAGGATCTCGCTGTAGCCGATGCTGCGGCAAAGCTCGCCCACGCGGTTTTCGCACATCATCGTGCCGGTGTAGCCGCCCTCGGCGGTTTCGGCGCGGAAGGAGGTCGTCGGGATCACATTGTAGCCGTAAAGTCTGCCGACCTCCTCGGCAATGTCCGCCATGTGCTGCAAATCGGGGCGGAAGGAGGGAACGAGGATCGTCCGACCTTCGACGGGAATTTCCAGACGGCGCAGATATTCGACCATGTCCTCCTCGGAGATGTCGGTGCCGAGCAGGGCATTGATGCGCTCGGGTTCAAGCTCGACCGTGTGCGGCTCGGGGATATAGTTGAGAATGTCGATGATGCCGTCCATGACCTCGCCGGCACCGAGCAGCTCGACCAGCTCACAGGCGCGGTTGACTGCAGGAACGGTCAGCATGGGGTCGATGTTTTTCTCGAATTTGCCGGAGGCCTCGGTTCTCATGCCCAGCGCCAGAGCGGTCTGGCGGATGGAGGTGCCGTTGAAATTGGCGGACTCGAAGACGATGTCGACGGTGTCTTCGACGATCTCGCTGTTCTCGCCGCCCATGATGCCGGCAAGACCGATGGGCTTTTCGCCGTCGGCAATGACGAGCATCCCGGCGGTCAGACTGCGCTTCACGCCGTCGAGCGTGGTCAGTGTCTCGCCATCGAGGGCCTCGCGAACGACGATCTTCTTCGACGAGATATAGCGATAGTCAAAGGCGTGCATCGGCTGACCGTATTCGAGCATCACATAGTTCGTGATGTCCACGATGTTGTTGATGGGACGCACGCCGTTGGCGCGCAGACGCTCACGCATCCACTTCGGTGACGGGGCGATTTTTACATTGCGCACCATGCGGGCCGTGTAGCGGTTGCAGAGATTTTCCGCAGGGACTTCCACGTCGATCCTGTCGAAGAGGCTTCCTTCCGCGCCGCCCTTGACCACCGGCTCATGGTGCTTCATGGGGAGGTTGAAAGCGGCGGCACTCTCGCGTGCCAGACCGATGATGGAGTAGCAGTCGGGTCGATTGTTCGTGATCTCAAAGTCGACCACCGTGTCATCGTTGCCGATGACGAGGTTGATGTCATCGCCGGGCTTGCAGTCCTCTTCGATGATCCAGATGCCGTCCTCAATGGCATAGGGGAAGTCATTGACTGTCAGGTTCAGCTCCTTCAGGGAGCAGAGCATTCCGCAGGAGACTTCGCCGCGAAGCTTGCCCTTCGTGATGTGGATGCCGCCGGGCAGACGCGAGTTGTGCAGGGCGGCAGGGACAAGATCCCCCTCGCGGACATTCTGTGCGCCTGTGACGATCTGCACCGGCTCGTCCTTGCCGACATCGACCTGACAGACCCACATATGGTCGGAATTCGTATGCCGCGTGATGGAGACGACCCTGCCGACGACGACGTTTTTGATCTCGCTGTCGAGGCGCTCATAGGTTTCGACCTTCTGACCGGCAACGGTCAGGGTTTCGACATATTCCTTGTCGGAGATGTGCGAAAGGTCAACAAATTCTTCGTTCAGCCATTTTCTGTTCAGTTTCATTGCATCGCACCTCCGTTAAAATTGAGACAGGAATCGTACGTCGTTTTCGAAAATCAGACGCAAATCGTTGATGCGCAGTCGACCCATGGCCATGCGCTCGAGGCCGATGCCGAAGGCAAAGCCCGAATATTTCGTCGAGTCGATACCGCAGCCCTCAAGCACCTTCGGGTGCACCATGCCGGCACCGAGCAGCTCAATCCAGCCCTCACCGTGACAGGTGGAGCAGACCTGACCGTCGACCTCGCCCTTGCCGCCGCACTTGAAGCACTGCATATCGACCTCGCAGCTCGGCTCGGTGAAGGGGAAGTGATGCGGACGGAAGCGGACGACGGCATCCTCGCCGTACAGCCGCTTGATCATCGTCTCCAGCGCGCCCTTGAGATCGCCCATGGTGATGCCCTCATCGACTACCAGACCTTCGATCTGGTGGAACATGGGCGAATGGGTCGCATCGGCCTCGTCCTTGCGGAAGACACGACCGGGAGCCAGAATACGGATGGGCGGCTTCTGCCGCTCCATGACACGGATCTGGATGGGGCTGGTCTGCGTGCGCAGGAGGACGGAATTGTCGTCATTAAAATAGAAGGTGTCCGAGCGGTCGCGGGAGGGATGCCCCTCTTCGATATTCAGACGGGTGAAATTGTAGCTTGCCTCCTCGATCTCGGGGCCGTCGACGATCTGATAACCCATGCCGATGAAGATCTCCTTGACTTCCTGCAGAACCTTGTTCATCGGGTGCTGATGCCCCATGCGGAGCTCCTTGCCGGGAATGGTCACGTCAACGGCCTCCTCGACCAGACGGCGTTCCATGGCGGCGGCCTCCAGCTCGACCTTGCGAGATTCCAATGCAGACTCCAGCTCGGCGCGGACGGCATTGGCGGCCTGACCCATGACGGGACGTTCCTCGGGGGAGAGCTTGCCCATCTGCTTCAAGACGGCGGTCAGTGCACCCTTTTTGCCCAAAACGCCCACACGGACAGCATCGAGCGAGGCACTGTCCTGCGCCGCGTGGATGTCGGCAAGGGTTTGCACCCGAATTTGTTCGAGTTGTTCTCTCATTGCGGTTACTCCTTTTGATGAATGAATGAAATAAAAAAAGCCCTTCGTCCCGATCCAGAGGGACGAAAGACAAAACAGACTTCCGCGGTACCACCCGCTTTTGCAGGGAATCCTGCACACTCAAGCCGTTAACGGAGCGACCCGTCCGAGCCTACTGGAAACCGTTCAGCCGGAGGCTCACGGGGGAAAGCCCGCACCGTGCACGGCGGACATTTCCAGCAACCATGTCCTCTCTGAAAGCCGAACGCACGACCGACGACCCGATCAACGCCTTTTCTATTCTTCGATATTCTATCACAGTTTTGCGGAATTTGCAAGTTGGGATTTGACTATTTTTCACCTTCTGTATATAATAATGAAAAGGAGTGATTTCATGGCGAGGATCGTGCTTCCGTTGCTGACTGTCACGGAGACAAAAAGGCAAAAATGGCTCCCTGCGCGGCGCAGGGATGCGCACAAGGGAGATTTCGGTAAGGTTTTGCTGCTTTGCGGCTCGGTGGGCTTCACGGGAGCGGTGGAGCTGGCGGCAAAGGCGGCGGCGCGGATGGGCAGCGGACTGATCTTTGTCGGCGTGCCGCAGTCGGTGTATCCCATTGTTGCCGGCAAGCTGACCGAGCCGATGGTTTTCCCCCTCCCTGACGAGGACGGCAAGCTCGGTGCGGCGGCAATTCCCGAAATTTTGCGCCGACTGGAGCACTGTGATGCGTGCTTGATCGGCTGCGGCTCCGGGCAGAGCGAGGGCGTGGCCGAGGTCGTTCGGACGGTTCTGCAAGCGGCGGCCTGCCCCGTCGTTCTCGATGCCGATGGCATAAATGTCCTGCGTGGGCATATAGATGTAGTGCACAATGCGGCCTGTCCCGTGGTGCTCACGCCGCACGAAGGGGAGTTCGCGCGCCTCGGCGGTGATCTGCGCCTCGGTCGCTTGCAGGCGGTGAAACAGCTTCGGCGCCGGACGGGGGCAACGATCCTCCTGAAAGGCCGCCGAACGCTGATCTGCGGCGAGGAAGGGTGTTATGTCAACCGCTGCGGGAATCCCGGTATGGCTGTCGGCGGAAGCGGCGACGTTCTTTCGGGGATGATTGTCAGCCTCCTCGGACAGGGCTTGTCTCCGACGAAGGCGGCAGCGCTCGGCGCGTATCTGCACGGAAGTGCCGGTGACCTCTGCGCCGAAAGACTGGGCGAGGCGTCGATGCTCCCGTCGGACATGATCGAGGCATTGTGCGAAATTCTTCGATAGGGAAGTGGTTACTTGCGTCGAGCCCTTTGTGTTATCCTGATCTGCCTGATCTGTACAGCCTGTTCCTCGGAAGCGGAGCTTTCGCCGGCAATCGACTTTCGCAGTGAGCTGGTCAGCTCCGGCGGTGCTTCCTTTTCGGCAGAGGTGCTTGCGGATTTCGGTCAGACGGTACAGACCTTCTGCATGGACTGCCGAAGCGACGGTGTCGGAAATCTGACCTTCACTGTGACGGCGCCGGAGACGCTCTCGGGCATCACGGGCACTGTCACGGACAGCGGCGGCACGATCACCTATGACGGCATGGCGATGGATTTCGGCCTTTTGGCAAACGGGAACGTCATCCCTGCGGCGGCACCTGCCATTGTCTGTGCCTGCTGGATCGATGCCTATATCTCCTCGACAGGGCAGGAGGGCGACGGCTGTCGCGTGACCTACGAGAAGGATTTTGAAGAAAAAGCCCTCACGGTTGACACATGGTTCGAAAAAAACATACCAATTTGCGCCGAGGTGTGCTATAATGATAAAAGAATTTTGAGCATCACGTTCGATGATTTTTCTTTTTCGTAACGGAGAAATATATGGACTACTTAAAGCGTACATGGGCGGAGATTTCGCTCGACAATCTGAAACATAATTATGAAGCACTGCGCGGTCGGGTGCCGTCGGACTGCCGCTTCCTCGGCGTGGTCAAGGCCGATGCCTACGGCCACGGTGCCGTACCCGTCAGCCGTTTTCTGACGGAGCTGGGAGCGGAATATCTGGCCGTTTCCAACATCGAAGAGGCGGCACAGCTTCGGCGCAGCGGCATCCGCGGGCCGATCCTGATTTTGGGATATACGCCGCCGTTTTATGCCGAGGACTTGGCGAAAATGGGTCTGCGGCAGGAGGTTCACAGTCTCGAATATGCCATGGCGCTCAACGAGCGCTTGAAGGGCGCATCTCGCCGCATCCGTGTTCACCTGAAGCTGGACACGGGAATGTCGCGTCTCGGTTTTTTTGCTTACAACTGCGAAAAAACGGTCGACGAGATCAAGTGCGTTTCGCAGATGGAGCACCTTTTGATCGAGGGCGTCTTCACCCACTTCCCCGTGGCCGATACGACCGACGGGGCGGACGAGAGCTTTACCCGTACCCAGTTTGAACGCTTCACTGCGATGCTCGATACGCTCAAGGCTGTCGGCGTCGAGCCACAGATTCGCCACTGCTGCAATTCCGGCGCAAGCATCCTCTATCCGGAGTATGCGCTGGACATGATCCGTCCGGGCATTGCGACCTACGGCGTTTCCGGAGATGATCTGCGAGACAAAATCGACTTAAAGCCTGCCATGCAGCTTCGCTCGACCATCTTCCAGATTCGGGACTTTGATCCCCTGATCACCGTCGGCTACGGCCGCACCTACACGACCGAGGAGCCGACGAAGATCGCCGTCGTGGGCATCGGCTATGCAGACGGCCTTCCGCGGAGTCTTTCGGGGAGCATTTCCTTCCTCCTGCGCGGCAAACGGGTGCCGCAGATCGGCCGCATCTGTATGGATATGTGCATGGTCGATATCTCCCGTGTACCGGAGGCGAGGGTCGGTGACGTTGTGACGATCTTCGGTGAGGACGGAGACGACTGCATCGACGTGACGGATTTGTCCCGTCGCATGAACACAATCCCCTATGAAATTCTTTGCGATATCAATAAGCGCATCCCCAGAATTTATCTCGACGGGGAAAATCAGACGGAAATTTTGCAATACATTGTCTGATGTAACATAGAATATAGCGGAGCTTCGCTGAATAATTTTTGCTTCTGCGTGGGAGAATAAGGGTACGCCGTTTTGAAAGCGGTAAGACCAATACGGAGCGTGAAGCAAATGGATACAACCGTAAAGAGGGGCGACATTTTTTACGCCGATCTCAGTCCGGTCGTCGGCAGCGAGCAGGGAGGCACTCGGCCTGTCCTCATCGTCCAAAACGACACCGGCAACCGCCATTCACCGACGGTCATTGCAGCCGCTATCACGAGCCAGTTGAACAAAGCCAAGCTCCCGACGCATATCGAGCTGATCGGGAAGAACGTCGG
This sequence comes from uncultured Oscillospiraceae bacterium, assembly GCA_964555465.1. GTDB lineage: Bacteria > Bacillota > Clostridia > Oscillospirales > Oscillospiraceae > JAZOXB01. Next base: position 8,606 of record CAZKSR010000004.1, on the reverse strand, counting down.
CTTGACGAAGGACTCCGTGGTGCTGCTGGAACAGATTCGTACGATCGATAAGCGACGCCTACGGGAGCATATGGGTCGGCTGGACGAAGGGCTGATGAATCAGGTGGACACGGCAATCGCTGTGAGCTTCGGCTTGCCGCAGGCATAAAGACAAGTCCCTCTCACATAGACTTTGTGGGAGGGATTTTCTATGGAAATCTATCAAAACGAAAAGGTTGTCGGAACACTACATATGGAAAACGAAGGGCTATATGCAAAAATAGTCTGCAAAACCGAGCGCTCCGACAAAATACGACGAATTTATCTTGCCTATCCCTATGGGTCGATTTATGTCGGACTGTGTGACCGTGACGGCAATTTAACAACGCACATCGCTCGAAAAAAGCTGCCCGAAGCCTTCTGCGCCGTCGCCTCGTTGCGCAGGCTCGACCGTTGGCTTCCGTGGCAGGGCGAGCTCGACGGCGTCTCGGTCAAAAATGCGCTGATCGGGGAACACGCGATTGCTCTTTATTCGGAGGAAGCGGTAAAATTTCCGGCGTGGCAGTTCGAAACCGAGATGATCGGCGCAGACGAGATGGCGGTGCTTGCGCTCGACGAGCAGGGACAGCCGCAACCGAAGCTGCGTGAGATGGCATTGACGGAAATGATGGATTTGCAGGATACAGAAGAGAAAGGAGAACCAATATGCGAGGCGTTCCCTCCCTGATCACCGATATTCGAAAAAAAGTCTTTACCGAGGTGGCAAAAATGGCCTACGAGGGCAGTGACTACCGCAAGGCGGAGGATCTGCCCTACCTCATAGTCCCCGGCGACAGCCCGTTGCATCGGGAGTCCATCTTTCTCGAACGGGCGATTGCCGGTGAGCGTGTCCGTTTGGCGATGGGTCTGTCGATCCGCTCCATCCAGACCAGAAGCTTGATGACCGAGGGCATGGATCATGCGGCCATTGCGGAGCAATACTACGAGCCGCCGCTCATCAACATCATTCCGTATGCCTGCCACGCCTGCCCGCAAAATTCCTTTGCGGTTACGGAGCACTGCCAGAACTGCCTTGCCGCCTCATGTCGGAAGGTCTGTCCCAAGGGCGCCATCTCCTTTGTCAACGGAAAGAGCCGCATCGATCCCGATCGGTGCATCCGCTGCGGAAAGTGCGAAAGAGCCTGCCCCTATCATGCCATCATTCATCTTGAGCGACCGTGTGTCCATGCCTGCGGCATGGATGCCATCCGAGCAGATGCGAACGGAAAGGCCGTCATCGATCAGGATAAATGTGTCGCCTGCGGACAGTGCCTTGTGAGCTGCCCCTTCGGAGCCATCGTCGACAAGGGGCAGATTTTTCAGGTGATCCGTTCCATCATGGAGGGCAACTGTGTCGTTGCCATCGTCGCGCCGGCCTTCATCGGTCAGTTCGGCAAGTATTCTACGCCCGAAAAATTCACCGAGGCGATGAAACGGCTGGGCTTCGACCGCGTGGTCGAGGTCGCCGTCGGTGCCGACCTGTGTACGATCGAGGAAGCACGGGATTTTCTGGAGAAGGTTCCCGAAGAGCAGCCGTATATGGCCACGAGCTGCTGCCCCGCGTGGCACAGTATGATCGAAAAGCTCTATCCGAATCAGGCGCAAAATATGTCCATGACGCTCACGCCCATGGTCTACACCGCACGGATGATCAAAAAAGAGCAGCCCGACTGCAAGGTCGTATTCGTCGGCCCCTGCGCGGCGAAAAAGCTGGAGGCCATCCGTGCCGACATTCGCTCCGATGTCGATTTTGTCCTGACGTTTGAAGAGCTGCAGGGAATGTTCGAGGCGAAAAATATCGATTTTGCGAACCTTCCGGAGGGCGAGAGCATGAAGGAGGGGACAGCGGCCGGCCGAGGCTTTGCGGTTTCCGGCGGTGTTGCCAAGGCGGTTGCGGACTTGATCGGCCAAACTGAGCCGGGGCGTGAAATTCAAACAGCCCGTGCCGAGGGCTTAAGAGAATGTCGCAAGCTCATGGCCTTGGCCAAGGCCGGAAAATACAACGGCTATCTGCTTGAAGGCATGGCCTGTCCGGGCGGCTGCGTGGCCGGCGCGGGAACGCTTCTTCCGGTCGAGCTGGCCGCCACGGTCGTCACAAGATACCAAAACGAAGCTGAAACCGACAGCCCTCTTGCAAGTCCTTACCGGGACAAAGCACAGAGCCTGTCGAAAGACTGATACCATAAGGAGAGAATAAAATGAGCATTTTACAAGGACTGGAGCCTGCATCGGTGATGCACTATTTCGAAGAGCTTTGCGCAATTCCACACGGCTCGCTGGATACCGAGCGCATCAGCGACTACTGCGTGCAATTTGCCGAGGCGCACGGCCTGCGCTATGTGCGCGATGCGTCGAACAACGTCGTCATCTATAAGGCTGCGACAAAGGGCTATGAGACGCATCCTACCGTGATTTTGCAGGGACATCTGGACATGGTCTGCGAAAAAGAGGCCGATTGCGACATCGATTTCCGTACCGACGGGCTGCGCCTGTGCCACGACGGAGAATTTCTCTTTGCGGAGGGGACGACGCTCGGCGGCGATGACGGCATCGCCGTGGCCTATGCGCTGGCGGTTTTGGCGGCTAATGATCTGAAGCATCCGCCGCTGGAATGTGTTTTTACGGTCGACGAAGAGATCGGAATGTTGGGCGCAGACGCAATGGATATGTCCGTTTTGCAGGGACGTCTGCTCCTGAACTGCGACAGCGAGGACGAGGGAATTCTGACCGTGAGCTGTGCAGGCGGCGCAAGAAGCGACTTTAAGCTCCCGATCGAAAGGGAGGCGGCTTCGGGAAAGGCGTGGCGTGTGTCCGTCTGTGACCTGATCGGCGGTCACAGCGGCGTGGAGATCAACGCCGGCAGAGCCAATGCCAATAAGGTTCTGGCCGAAATTCTGAAGAAGCTCCCCGTGCGTCTGATTTCCGTCGACGGCGGCAGCAAGGACAATGCCATCCCCCGTCACTGCGTGGCGTGCTTGACGACGGAGGCGGCGGACTTTGCCGAACGCTTTGAAAAAGCAGCGCAGGAGATCAAATCGACCCTTCCCGCTTCGGAAACCGAGGTGCGCTTCTCCTGCGAGCCGATCGAGGCAGAGCGGTGCATGACGCAGCAGTCGAGCGAGGCCGTCATCTCTCTTCTGAATGACCTGCCCAACGGCGTTCGCGCGATGAGCACGGAAATCGACGGCTTGGTGCAGACCTCGTTGAATCTCGGCATTTTGGAGACGACGGACAACTATGTGCGCATGGCCTTCTCCGTCCGTTCCTCGGTCAACCGCGAGAAAACGGAGCTGCTGCAAACACTGCGTACCTTGGCGAAGCAATACGGCGCGGACTATGAAGAATCCGGCCATTATCCGGCGTGGGAATATCGCAAGGACTCCGTGCTGCGGCAGACGATGGTCGATACCTTCGAGACGCTCTACGGTAAAAAGCCGATCGTCGAGGCCATCCATGCCGGTCTGGAATGTGGCATCTTCTGCGACCGCCTCGAGGGGCTGGATGCCGTGTCCTTCGGCCCGAAAATGTACGATATCCACACCACACGGGAGCGTCTGGATATTGCATCCGTACAGCGGACGTGGGAGTATTTGCTGGCGGTTCTGGAGCGCCTCTGAAAATATTTCAAAATTCGAAAAAAATCTCTTGACAAATCGTGCTTGAGCCGCTATAATAACACTCGCAAATGCGGGTGTAGCTCATCCGGTAGAGCGCCACCTTGCCAAGGTGGAGGTAGCGAGTTCGAGCCTCGTCACCCGCTCCAAAAGACCTTCGTCCATTGGACGGAGGTCTTTTTTACGTTGCGTTTAGCACTCTCGTTAGTAGAGTGCTAAAATTCACAGACAATTCATAAAAATGAAACATAAAGTGCGATTTTCGGGGGTACAGTATAGACAATCAAAGAAACCAAATGGCTCCCTTGAACCGCCTCGGTCAGACGGGGAGGAGCCGCAGAACAAATGGAGGTAATCTTATGTTTGCACTGACCACACGCAGAAATCCCGAAACCCGTATCTATAACCCGTTCCGTGAGATGGAGGAAATGGAACGCCGCTTCTTTGGCCCTCACTTTGACGATTTCTTCCGCACGAATGATCTGTCGGCCTTTAAGACCGACGTGACCGATGAAGGCGACCATTATCTGCTCGAAGCCGATCTTCCGGGCTTCCGCAAGGAAGACATCCGGCTGGATCTGGACGGCGATGAGCTGACCATCCGCGCCGAGCGGCACAGCAACGTCGAACAGAAGGAGCGCGACAAGGTCGTCCGCGTCGAGCGCTCGTACGGTGCATACTGCCGCAGCTTCGACATCTCCGGCATCCGCAGCGAGGACATCACGGCCAAGTACGAAAACGGCGTGCTTGCCCTGACGCTTCCGAAGAAGGAGCCTGCCGCACCCACGGCCAGGCAGATCGACATCGACTGATATTTTTATTCCCTGAAAGGCCGTCGGCCTTTCAGGGATTTTTTTACCCTTCACACTAGCTTTTCATCACACAGATTGACGAACAAAAGCTGCCGTTTGAAAAATAATTTTGTGAGGTATTGACAAGAAAAAAAGACATGGTAAACTGTAGGTGGGTAATATGTGTCAATTCAGTACGATAGACGAAATGACAACGGCGATCCATGCAAACGCTCACTACTACATCAGAGGTACATAGATTTTTTGACGGATCGGAGGGTGATCTTCTATGAAGCATTGGCTTTGCATCATCATTACCTTGTCGCTGCTTTTCTCGCTTGCTGCCTGCACAAAAACCGATCAAGCTGCAGCCTCTTCCGACGCCCAATCCGAGGCAGTGTCCGAAGAGGATTCCGCACCTCGCTCGGAGGAGCCTTCAACGGAGGATTCACATGAGCCTCGGACAGAAAATTGGATGCCCACCTACAAAATCGAGACGGAAGAGCTGACGCTTCCGAGGAAGCTGACGGATTCCACCTTTTTTGAGATGCTTGATGCAGCGCAGAACATGGTATTGCTCGTCGAACAGGAAAAGATTACCGATCAAGAGCGGATGTTCAGCTATTATAAAACGAAGCGAATCATCCTTTGGGATAGCGTGAATTGTGCGGAATTGATGTCTGTGATCCCACAGCAGGAGGGATGGTATTGCGCCGGAACGATCGTCGACGAGGCAAATATAACCTGTGCCGTGAAATGCGACTATGAGCAGCCGTTTCCCACGCAATATTCGCTGATCGCTTTCGGTGAAACCGAAGCCTGCATTTTGCACCTCACGGGAGAGATCCAAAGCGTTCGTAAATGGACGGACGATCTTGTGATATTCAGTTATTACGATGGCAATGACCAATTCGGTGTGAAATCTGTTTCGGCAGACGGAGAATGTTCGAGCATCCTTTGCTTCTCAACGGAATTCCAACAGGAGCCCTTGGGCGCCATAGTTTCCGTATGTGATGACAGCTTTAGTTATTTTTATGCCGAGCAAGGGAAGGGCACCTTCGCGGTCGTTGATCGGGACGGTAAGACGGAGCGTTACACATTCGATCCGAATGAGGAACGTTACGACAGCAGTTGCCTTACCTCGGACGGTCTGCTTGCCTGCCTTTCCTATAAAAAAAAGAGCGATGCAACATGGCATAAACTGGTGCTGTATAACGGTGAGAAACGAATAGAGTACCCTTGCGGAACGCTGCCGCTTTACGGGCTGTGTTTTGCCGGGAATCTCGGTCTTGCCGCAGATAATAACTGGAGATTTCATGTCGTTGCCGTCGCAGGGGAACAGCTCGGAGAGGAAATTTTGAAGAATGAAACATTGAATGCACTTGACACAGAGGCAAAGCAGTTTATTCCTGCCGACGATGTTTCCTTTTATGTTTTCTTCAAATTTACGGAGAACCAGCCGTTCTACCGTGTAACGATTGCACCTGCGGCATAACAAATCAAGGCGATGTCCTATATAATTTGGGGTCAGGCGATGAGCCTGACCCCATTGTTATGGAAATAAGCTGAGTATAGAGGCGAAAGCCTCTTTGCCGATCCATAAAAATCGCGGCATTTTTCGATGATCAATCCGTGATGATGCGGCAGGCACCGTAGTAATGGGTGCTGTAATAGCCGCTCATGAGTGTATCGATGACGACGCCGCGCGTGGAGTTTGCGGCGTGGATGAAGTAGCCGTCTCCGATGTACAGTCCGACATGGGTGATGGAGTAGCCGTTGCCGCAGAAGAAAACCAGATCGCCGGGGATGAGGTCGCTCTTTGCGACATGGACGCCGTCAAGATACTGCTCCTGCGCACCGCGGGAGAAGGAATATCCGAAGTGACGGTAGACATAGAGCACAAAGCCGGAGCAGTCGAAGCAGTTCGGGCCGTTGCCGCCGTAGACATAGGGATAGCCGAGGAAGCTCTTTGCGAAGGCGACCAGATCGTCGAGAATCGTCGTTTCGACGTATTCCACGCCGTCCGGGTGCTCTGTCAGCCAGTTGGTCGTGAAGTTGTAGCAGCGCAGGAAAACGGCAAGAGCTTCCTCGATGGTCGTTGCCTTCGAGGGGTTCAGCTTCTTTCCGTCGCCGCGAACGGCACCGATATAGATCATCAGGCGCGTTGCGGGTCTGGCCCATGAGGAAACAGAAGCGCCGTCGGAATAGGAGCTGAGATAGACAGAGTTGCTGTCGGTTCTCGGATATTCCAGCACGGCCATGAAATTGGCCATCAGCTTGAAGAACTGCTCACGGGTCAGGGTGTCGTTCGGCCCGAAGCGGCCGCCGCCGTAGCCCTCAACGATGCCCAGCTCGTAGGCCAGATTGACATCGGGGTTATTGCAGTCGGTGAAATGATTGGTTCCGCTCGGCTGGACGTTGTTGCCGGTTGCCTTGCGATAGGAGAGGACGGCAACGGAGCACATTTGCGCGCGTGTGATGTTCATCGACATATTGCATCCTGCAAGGCAGGAGGGGATCAGACCCTTCGTCTCCATTTCCAGGATTTCGGAGATCGCCCAGTCGCTGATGCCGGAATAGCCCTGAGAATAAATGAGGATGGTCTTGCTGTCCTCGGTCTGCGCATTGAACCAGTCACACAGATATCGGTAGGCGCGGAAGAACATCACGATCGCCTCCTGGCAGGAGGTCGGATCGAGCGGATGGAGCTTGGAATCGTTCGAGCCCTGCACGACGCCGATGGCGACCATGATCTGCGTCGGTGTAACGGCGTAGGAATGAAGCGTGTCGGCGTCGGAATAGGCGTCCAGAGAGGCCGGTGTGATGGAGTTGACGTCGCAGTAGAGCGAGCCCATGAGGTTATAGACGATCTTGAAGAACTCTTGACGGGTCAGGGCTTGATTCGGGCGGAAATAGCCGTCGCTGTAGCCGGAGATAATGCCCTGCTCAAAGGCGTAGCAGATATCGGGATCCTTCGTGTCCTTGAAATACTCGGTGGAGGAGGGATAGGCATAGCCGCCCATGAGATTTTCGTAGACAAGGACGGCCATCTTGCACATTTCGCCGCGGGTGATGCTGCGTGTCATGTCCGCATTGCGCAGACCTTCCGGCAGGAAGCCGAGAGTGTCCATTGCGACGACGGACTCCTCCGCCCACGAATCCAGGCTGTTGTAGGCCGAGACACTCGGCACGGCACCGAGCAGCAGCGCCAAGCACAGCAGCAGGCAAACGATCCTTTTCTTCATATTATTCAAACCTCCATATCAAGCTCCAGCCCGACGGGGCAGTGGTCGGAGCCGTAAATTTCGTTGTAGATCGGGGTGCTTCGAATCAGCGGACACAGGCAATCGGAGACGAGGAAATAGTCGATGCGCCAGCCTGCGTTGTTGGTACGGGCATTGCGACGGTAGCTCCACCAGGAGTAGACGCCGCCGAGCTCGGGATAGCGGTAGCGGAAGGTGTCCGTGAAGCCGGAAGCCAACAGCTCCGAGAATTTCCCACGCTCTTCGTCGGAAAAGCCGGCGTTGCCTCGGTTTGTTTTCGGATTTTTCAGGTCGATCTCCTGATGCGCCACGTTCAGATCGCCGCAGACGATCACGGGCTTTTCGGCAGCCAGAGCGGAAAGATACGCGCGGAAAGCATCCTCCCACGCCATGCGGTGGTCGATGCGCTTCAGACCGTCCTGCGCATTGGGCGTGTAGCAGGTTGCGAGGTAAAAGGACGGAAATTCCAGGGTAATGAGGCGACCCTCGCGGTCAAGCTCCTCCACACCGATGCCATAGCGAACGGAAAGAGGGGAGTGCTTGGAAAAGATCGCCGTGCCGGAGTAGCCTCTTTTTTCGGCGGAGTACCAAAAGCGCTCGTAGCCCTCGGGAAAAAAATCCACCTGCTCGGACAGTGCCTTCGTCTCCTGCAGACAGAAGAAATCGGCGTTCATTGCGGCAAAAATCTCGGCAAAGCCTTTGTCCATGCAGGCGCGAATACCGTTGACATTCCACGAAATCAGTTTCATTCCACCGCTCCTTCCTCTTGATCATATAGTAACAAATAATGACAAAGATTACAAGTCCTTTTGAGAAAAAAGTTGATAAATATCAGACGCACGAAAAAACGGAGAAAAGTAAAATCGACATCCTTCCGACGAAGGATGTCGATTTTGGCGGAGAGGGCGGGATTCGAACCC
>CAZKSR010000003.1:61469-75567 GCA_964555465.1 uncultured Oscillospiraceae bacterium | reverse complement strand
CAGAAGATCATGGTTTATGACCTCGGCGGCGGCACCTTCGACGTCTCTATTCTCGACATCGGTGACGGCGTCATCGAAGTCATGGCCACCAACGGCAACACCCGTCTCGGCGGCGACGATTTCGACAACTGCATCATGGACTACCTCGTTGCCGAATTCAAGAAGGCCGAGGGCATCGATCTGTCGAACGACAAGGTCGCCATGCAGCGTCTGAAGGAAGCTGCGGAAAAGGCCAAGATCGAGCTGTCCGGCGTCACCTCCTCGAGCATCAATCTGCCGTATATCACCGCCGACGCCACGGGGCCGAAGCATCTCGACGTCACCCTGACCCGTGCGAAGTTCAACGAGCTGACGGCACATCTGGTCGAGGCCACCATGAAGCCCGTCCGTCAGGCCATGGCCGACGCCGGCATCAAGGCAGGCGACCTGTCTAAGGTTCTGCTGGTCGGCGGCTCGTCCCGTATTCCCGCCGTGCAGGAGGCCGTCAAGGGCATCACCGGCAAGGAGGGCTTCAAGGGCATCAACCCCGACGAATGTGTCGCGGTCGGCGCGGCCATTCAGGGCGGTGTCCTCGGCGGCGATGTCAAGGGTCTGCTGCTGCTCGACGTCACGCCTCTGTCCCTCGGCCTTGAGACGATGGGCGGTGTGTTCACCCGTCTGATCGACCGCAACACCACCATTCCCACCAAGAAGAGTCAGATCTTCTCCACCGCTGCCGACGGCCAGACCTCCGTTGAGGTGCACGTCCTTCAGGGCGAGCGCGAAATGGCCGCCTATAACAAGACCCTCGGCAAGTTCCATCTCGACGGCATCGCTCCGGCTCCCCGCGGCGTGCCGCAGATCGAGGTCACCTTCGACATCGACGCCAACGGCATCGTCAACGTCAGTGCCAAGGATCTCGGCACCGGCAAGGAGCAGAACATCACCATCACCGCCTCCTCGAACCTCTCGAAGGAGGACATCGACAAGGCCGTGAAGGAAGCCGAGCAGTATGCCGCAGAGGATAAGGCTCGCCGCGAGGAGGTCGATACCCACAACGCCGCCGATCAGGTCATCTATCAGACTGAAAAGACCCTGAACGAGCTGGGTGACAAGATCGACGCAAATGACAAGGCAAATGTCGAGTCCGCCCTGAACGACCTCAAGGAGAAGAACAAGGGCACGGACGTTGCCGCCATCAAGACCGCAACCGACGCCCTGCAAAAGGCCTTCTATGCCGTCTCCGAAAAACTCTATCAGCAGTCGGCTCCGCAGGGAGATCCCAATGCGTCCGGCAATAACGACGGCGGTGTCGTCGACGCCGACTTCGAGGAAGTTAAGGACTAAGCGTTCCTTCGTTCGTCTCCTTGCGAGCCGCAGCCGAATCGCGGCATTGCAAGGAGCGAGGCGACATGGCAAGCTGCGTTACAAAATATCAGGGCGTGTGATGAGCACGCCCTTTGTCCCTGTACAGAGAGGGTGAAAATATGGCAAACGAGAACAAACGAGATTATTATGAGGTGCTCGGCGTGGCGAAGGACGCCTCCGAAGCCGACATCAAGCGCGCTTACCGCAAGATGGCCGCAAAATATCACCCCGACGTCAACCACGATGCCGGAGCGGAAGAAAAATTCAAGGAGATCAACGAAGCCAACGAGGTTCTGTCCGATGCCGACAAGCGTGCCCGTTACGACCAATTCGGCTTTGCGGGCGTCGACCCGAACTTCGGAGCCGGTGCCGGCGGTGGTGGAAATCCCTTCGGCGGATTCGGTGACTTCGGTGATCTGGGCGACATTTTCGGCAGCTTTTTCGGCGGCGGAAGCAGCCGTCGGCGCAGTCCGAACGCACCCCAGCGCGGCGAGGACGTCGGCGCACGGGTCGAGATCACCTTTGAAGAGGCCGCCTTCGGCACGGAAAAGCAGGTTTCGGCCTCCCGTATCGAAAATTGTGACCGCTGCGGCGGCAGCGGTGCGGCAGAGGGCAGCTCGGCACAGACCTGCTCGCGCTGCAACGGTCGCGGCACAGTGCGTACCCAGCAGAATTTCATGGGCATGGTCATGCAGTCGGACTCCGTCTGCCCCGAGTGCCGCGGCACGGGCAAGATCATCCCGAATCCCTGCTCGCGTTGCAAGGGAAAGGGCAAGATCCGTCGCAGCTTCCAGACCAAGGTCAAAATTCCCGCCGGTATCGACGACGGCCAGACGCTTCGTGTCACGGGCGAGGGCTGCGTCGGCATGAACGGCGGCCCGAACGGGAACCTGATGCTCACCATTCAGGTCAAGCGGCACCCCGTTTTCACCCGTCAGGGGCAGAGCGTGTACATCGAGATGCCCATCAGCTTTACGCAGGCGGCACTCGGCGCAGAGCTCGAGGTACCGACGCTCGACGGCAGAGTGCGCTACACCATCTCCGAGGGCACCCAAACCGGCACGACCTTCCGTCTCAAGGGCAAGGGCATCCCCCATGTCAACAGCTCCGGTCGCGGCGACGAGTTTGTGACGGTCGTGGTCGAGACGCCCACAAAGCTGAACAAGGAGCAGAAGGAGCTTCTGCGAAAGCTGGAGCAGTCCGGCAGCGACAGCTCCCAGCCGAAGCGAAAGAAATTCTTCGATATGTTCAAATAAAAGCAGCCCTCCCGATCAATCCGTCGGGAGGACTGCTTTTTGTCTATGTCATTGTGAAAGACGGAGACGGCTTAACGAATTTCAAACGTCTCTCTCCGCAAGAGCCGAGAAACGCAGCACGACGGGTACGTGCGTTTGCGGCGCGCCCTACAGGTGCGTGCCCTACGGGTACGTGCACTTTCGGTCGGCTCGGGGGCGGCTCGTGCTACCGAAAGCCGTTATTCCTCGATCAAAAGCTCCGCGATTTGGACGGTGTTCGTGGCGGCACCCTTGCGCACCTGATCGCCGCAGCACCAGAGACACAGGCCGTTCGGGTCGGTCAGATCCTTTCGGATTCTTCCGACAAAAACGATGTCCTGATCGGAGGTATCAAGCGGCATGGGATACTCGTGCTTCCCGAGATTATCGACCAGACGGCAGCCCGGGGCACGGGAAATCGCCCTGCGAGCGGCCTCAACGGAGATCGGCTCGTCAAAATGCAGCGTCACCGAGATCGAATGACTGCGCACGACGGGCACACGGACACAGGTGCAAGAGACGGCCAGATTCGGCAGGTGCATGATCTTGCGACCCTCGTTTTGCATCTTCATCTCCTCGCTGGTATAGCCCTCGTACTGCTCGCCGCCGATCTGCGGAATCAGGTTATAGGCGATCTGATGCGAAAAGACCTTCGGCTCGTAGGCGCGTCCCTCCCGAAGTGCGTCGATCTCCTCGGCCAGCTCGATCGGCCCGCCTGCGCCCGCGCCGGAGACGGCCTGATAGGTCGAGGCTATCATCGAGCGGATGGGGCTGATGGAATTCAGGGCGTTGACCGCCGTGACGGTGATAATGGTCGAGCAGTTGGGATTGGAGATGATGCCGTGGTGATTTTTCACATCCCCGGCATTGACCTCGGGGATGATCAGGGGGACATCCGGCTCCATGCGGAAGGCAGAGGAATTGTCCACAAAGACCGCACCTGCGGCGACAATATCCTTGGCAAACTGCTTGGCGATGTCGCTCTCGGCGGCGCCGAGGACGATATCCAGTCCTTCAAAAGCCTCCGCCGAGGCCTCGCGAATCACGACAGGCTTTCCCTGCCACGACAGGACTTTTCCGGCACTGCGGCGGCTTGCCAACGGGCGCAGCTCACCGATGGGAAATTTGCGCTCCGATAAAATTTTCATCATCTCACGGCCAACCGCACCGGTTGCGCCGAGGATGCCGACATTGTAAGCTTTCATGTTATTGCCTCACTTTACAAAAGCGTTATAGAGGACACGAACGGTCGCCGCATAGTCCTTATTGTCCACGCCGACGAGAATATTCAGCTCGTCGGGGCCTTGGGAGATCATGCGGATGTTGATTCCCTGTTCACCGAGGGCGGCGAAAATTTTGCCCGAGGTACCGGCACGGAACGCCATCTTTCTGCCGACAACGGCGATGATGGCGATGTTGTCGACGACCTTGATATTGTCGGGCTTGATCTCACGGCGCAGCTCCTCCGTGACGGAATACAGGTGCGGTGTGAGCTTTTCGGAGGGGCAAACGAGCGAGACGCAGTCGATGCCGCTGGGGGTATAGCAGATGGGGACGGTGTTGTCCTCAAAAATTTCAACGATGGAGCGAAGCGTGCCGACCGCGCCGGCCATGCCCTTTTTGGAGATGGTCACGATGGAGAAATCACGCTTGCCCGCGATGCCCGTGACGAAGCGCTGAGGATCACGAGGCTCCTTGAATTCCTCCGAAACCAGCGTGCCCGGGTGCTCCGGCTCGTTGGTGTTGCGGATGTTCAGGGGGATGCCCTTCTCCCGAACGGGGAAGACGGTCATCTCGTGCAGCACCTGCGCACCGCTGTAGGAAAGCTGACGCAGCTCGCTGTAGGTCGCACGCTCGATGGGCTTCGGGTCATCGACGATCCGCGGATCGGCCATCAAAATGCCCGAGACATCCGTCCAGTTTTCGTAGACCTGCGCATCGAGGGCGGCGGCGGCCAGCGCGCCCGTGATATCCGAGCCGCCGCGGGTCAGCGTGCGGATTTTGCCGTCGGGCATGACGCCGTAGAAGCCGGGAATCACCGCGCAGCCCTCACCGACCAGCTCACGGAGCTTGGCATAGGACTTTTCCTGATCGACCGTGCCGTCATAGTGGAAGAAGAGCCAATCCTTCGCATCGACGAAGGGGAAGCCCAGAAAATCGGCCATCAGCAGGGCGGAGAGGTACTCGCCGCGGGAAACAAGCTCCTCGCGTGTGATGCCGCTGCTCATTTTCTCCCGAAGGGCGTCCAGCTCGGCTTCGATGTCGATGCGCAGCCCCAGCTCATTGCGGATGGCAAGGTAACGCCCTCGGATCATCTCGAAAATCTCGTCATAGGAGACGCCGTAGTGCAGATGGGCGTCGCAGAGGTAGAGCAGGTCGGTTATTTTGTTATCTTCCGGAAAACGCTTGCCGGCGGCGGAGACGACCACCACACGGCGCGACGGATCGGAGCGCACGATGTCACGAATTTTACGGTATTGCGCGGCATCGGCCATCGAGGTACCGCCGAATTTCAAAACTTTTAGCATAAAAATTCCTCAAACTTTTTATCTCAGGGATGCAATGAAACAGTCAGGATCCGTCTCACGGCGAGAACGCGCCCATTCGTGGATATCGCTGACGGCGACCTCCTTGGTGATGATGCCGTGGTCGAGCAGCTTATCGATGCGTCCTTGCAGCCACTTGTCGATGCTGCTCGTGCGGACGTAATACCGCCGCAGGATGCCGGAATTGTCCACACGGGCATCGTTCAGCTCATCCGTATAGAACGAGCGCTTGCCCTGCGCCACATCGAGGCAGTCCTGCACGACATTATATGCCGTGGGGTACCGTCCGGCACCTTGTCCGAAGAAGCTCTGCTTGCCGATGTGCGTGCCGGTCAGAGAGATGAGATTGTAATTTCCCGGCACAGCGGCCTCGTGCATGGTCATCGGGACAAAGGCCGGCTCGATATAAGCGGCGACGCAGCCGTCGAGCTTGCGCGCCGAGGCGATCAGCTTACACACACGTCCCATCCGCTTACAGGCCTCGATATCCTGCAAGCGCAGGCGTTCGATGCCCCAGACATCAACGTCCTTCTCATCGATCACGCAGCCGAAGGCGATGTTGGCGGAGATGACGATCTTCCGGCGGATGTCGAGGCCCGCGAGGTCGGCGGTGGGGTCAGCCTCGGCATAGCCGAGCTTCTGCGCCTGCGCCAGAGCATCCTCAAAGGAGCCTCCCGTGGTGTGCATGGTGTCGAGAATATAGTTCGTCGTGCCGTTCATAATGCCGCTGACGCGGACGATCGGCTCCTGCTTCAGAGTGCGCTCGATGTTGATGAGCCACGGGATGCCGCCGCCTGCCGCCGCCGTGCAGCGAAGCGCGACGCCCTTCTGTCGAGCCAGCTCCACCAGCTCGCGGTAGTGAGCGGCGATGAGGAGCTTGTTGGCGGTGATGACGTTTTTGCCGGCCATGAGCGATGCCTTGACATATTCATAAGCCGGATGCAGGCCGCCCATCGTCTCGATCACGGTATCGACCTCGGGGTCGCCGCAAATATCGTCAAAATTCTTTGTCACGACGCAGGTGACCTCGGGGCAGGGGTGCAAATCGAGGACATAGCGCATTTCCATGTCCTCACGTCCCTGAACAAATTCATAAACGCCGCCGCCGACGGTGCCGAATCCCATCAGAGCGATGCGCATCGGTGTGTTGTGCATTGGATTGCCTTCTTTCGACAGCAAGTGTCCGCTCGTGAAAAACACTTGCATTTTTCTGCAAAACAGTATATCATAGAGTGAGGAAAAACGCAAGTGAAAGATTCCGTGTTTTTCCGTGAATTCTACCTTTTCGGGCATGATTCGGAGGGATTTGTGTGAGATATCACAGCACGAGAGACAAAAATTCGACCGTTTCCGCAGCACAGGCGGTGCTTTACGGCCTTGCGGCAGACGGCGGCCTCTATATTTCGGACGATTTTGCCGACTTCGCTTGGCAAAAAGTGCTCCGTCTCGACACGCTCGGCATGGCCAAGGCGATTTTGTCCTTCCTTTTGCCCGATGTGGACGGGATGGACACGCTGGTCGACCGTGCCTATCGCGGCAAATTCGAAACGGACGACCTGACGCCGCTGGTATCGGTGGGCGATAAATATGTGCTGGAGCTGTTTCGAGGGCCGACCTCGGCGTTCAAGGACGTCGCCCTTTCCATGCTGCCGCAGCTCATCACGGCGGCGAGGGCGCAGACGGGGCTGACGGACGAAATCCTCATCCTGACGGCGACCTCCGGCGACACGGGCAAGGCGGCTCTGGCCGGCTTCCGCGATGTCCCCGGCACCCGAATCATCGTTTTTTACCCGGCAGACGGGGTTTCCGCCGTGCAGAAGGCGCAAATGGTCACGCAGAGCGGTGAAAATGTCTGCGTCTGCGCCGTCCGCGGCAATTTTGACGACACGCAGACGGGCGTGAAGGAGATTTTTGCCGCCGGCAGTCCCGAGGGAAGCGGCGTTCGCCTCTCGAGTGCCAATTCCATCAACATCGGCCGTCTGGCTCCGCAGGTCGTCTATTATTTCAAGGCCTACGCCGACCTGATCCGCCTCGGACGGATTCGGGAGGGAGAAGGCGTCGATTTCGTCGTCCCGACCGGAAATTTCGGTGACATTCTTGCAGGATATCTCGCAAAATTGATGGGGCTTCCCGTCGGGAAGCTGATCTGCGCCTCGAATCGAAACGACGTTTTGACGGATTTCCTGCGCACGGGCACTTATGACCGCCGCCGTCCCTTCCACCGCACGCTCTCGCCGTCGATGGACATTCTGGTTTCAAGCAATTTGGAGCGGCTTCTCTACCTGCTGACGAAGGACCCCGAGCAGGTCGCGCAGTGGATGCGGCAGCTCAAGGCCGAGGGGCACTACACCGTTTCGTCGGAGGTTCTCGAGGCGCTGCATCGGGATTTTTCCTGCGGCTGCTGCAACGACGAGGAGACGAAGGCCACCATCGGTCGGGTTTGGGCGGAGCACGGCTACCTGATGGACACGCACACTGCCGTGGCGTGGCGTGTGGCCGAGGAATATCAGGGCGAGGCTCCCACGGTCGTCCTGTCGACCGCCTCGCCGTATAAATTCCCTGCCGCCGTTTTGTCCTCCCTCGGTGAGGCAGTCGAGGCAGACGAGTTTGCTGTCATGCGCCGTCTGCACGAGCTGACGGGCGTGCCGATTCCGAAGCATCTGGCGCAGCTTCAAGACCTCCCCGTCCGTCACACGGATGTCATCGGGCGAGACGAGATGGCGCGCTATGTCCTCGGAAAAATCAAAGCATGGTGGAAATAAGATGAAATATTGGAAATACAGCGGCGCAGGGAACGATTTTGTCGTTCTCGACGACCGCGAAGGCAAGCTGACGGGCGAAGCCGATCTCGCGCGTCTCCTCTGCGACCGCAAGAGCGGCCTCGGGGCGGACGGCCTGATGATTTTGCGCAAGGCCCGTCACGGCGGCGATATTCGAATGTGCTTTTATAACAACGACGGCTCCGCCGCCGAGATGTGCGGCAACGGGGCGAGATGTCTTTGCCGCCATCTGTATGATTTCGGTCTGAGCGGCAGGAGGCAGTGCATCGAGACGTCCGCCGGCATGGTTTCCGGCGAGCGGCTTGACGAGGCAACCTACCGCATCCGTCTCAACCGTCCGACCGAGGTCAGCTTGCAAATCTCGGTCAACGGAACACTCTGCGATTATCTCGTTCTCGGAGAGAACGGGATTCCGCACGCCGTTGTTTTGGCCGATTTGAGCGAAAATCGAGCGATTTTGCGCGATTTTGCGCGTTCCCTGCGGTACGCGGAGGCGTTCCCGAAGGGTGCCAACGTCAATCTCTGCGAGATTTTGAGCGAAAATGAGCTGAATTTGATCACTTATGAGCGAGGCGTGGAGGATTTCACATTGGCGTGCGGAACGGGGACCGGCTCGACCGTCTATGCGCTTTGGAAACGGGGGCTGGTCAGCGGAAGAGGAACGAAGGTTCATGTTGACGGCGGCGAGCTGGCCGTTGATATTTCGGACGGAGAGATCTATCTCTCCGGCCCTGCCGAGCGTCTCTGCGAGGGCGAGGTCGAGCCTGCGCGAACTTTATGAATTTTTTGAAAACCGCAAAAATTCCCCTTGCACTTTTCGTTATTTCGATTTAAGATAGTCATAGATTCATCAAGCGTGTGCGCGATCCCAAGGCAGCGTTCTCGCGTGCGAAGCATCGCAAGCTCTGCCATTGACCGCCGCACCCGTAGGGCACGACGACCCGTCGTGCCGCAACCGCACACGCCGTTGCGCACACCAAGGCAGCGTTCTCGCGAACGGAGCATCGCAAGCTCCTCCAGCGACCGCCGCACCCGTAGGGCACGACGACCCGTCGTGCCGCAACCGCACACGCCGAAAAAACAACATTGCGTGCAACGCATTGCAAGGGCGTCGCTTGCGTCCGTGCGTGTGTCGACACCGCTTCGCAGTCGGGACGATGAGGGCATCGCCCCCCACGAGAGCAAAGAACAAAATGAGGTAACCACATGAAAAAGCCCGTTGTCAATTATCGAGAGTTTCGTCTCTCCAAGCTGAACACGCCGCAGTTTTCCCATCTGAATCTCCTGTGGGGCTGGATCGGCTACTTTCTTCTCTACTTCCTGACCGAAAATCTGATTCCGGTCGAGAACTGCCATCTCATCCACTGCAGACTGGATGACATCATCCCCTTCTGCGAGTATTTTCTCATTCCCTATGTTTTCTGGTATCTGCTGATCGTCATCTCGCTGGGCTATTTCATGCTCTATGACATCGACAGCTTCAAAAAATTGCAGACCTACATCATCATTACGCAGATTGCGGCAATGGTCGTCTACATCTTCTACCCGAACTGGCAGGATCTTCGCCCTGCGGAATTCCCGCGAACGAATTTCTTCACGGCCTGTATCGGCCTGATCTACGCCTTTGACACCCCGACCGGTGTGTTCCCGTCGCTGCACTGTGCCTATTCCATCGGCATCCTGTCCGTCTGGCTCCGCGCGAAGAACGTCTCGAAGGGCTGGAAGGTCTTTGTCCTGATCTCGGTCATCCTCATCTGTATGTCGACGATGTTTATCAAGCAGCACTCCGCACTGGATTTCCTCGGCGCATTGCCTGTCTGCCTTTTGGCGGAGATCCTCGTCTACGGCGTGTTCTATCCCAAAAAGAAAAAAGCAACGGTATAACGCAAAGCTCCGACCGCTCTTCACGGTCGGAGCTTTATTCTATCTTACATTGGCCTCAAGCCAGAGCTTCATTTCGCTTCGACCCTCCGCGCTCATCGGGAAGGTCTTTTCCAGCTCAATTTCGCTCAGCTCATAGCATTTTTCGCCGTACCAGATTTCACAGCGGATGGAACTTGCGGCGCAGTCGACCTCCTTGGGCGTGGCCATGACGACCTGCGGCTCGATGCGAAAGCGCATAACACCGCAGCTTCCCGTAAAAACGTTATCGTTCTCAAAGGTATGCAGGGTCGGGAGAAAAATATCCGCCATTATTTCGTCAGCTCTTCCATCTCGTCGATCAGCTCACCGAAGAGCTTGAGGGCTTCCTCGACGGGGGCGGTGGTGGACATATCCACGCCGGCACCCTTCAGCAGGTCGATCGGGCTCTTGGAGCAGCCGCCGGAGAGGAAGCCGAGGTAATCCTTCACGGCACCTTCGCCCTCGCGCAGGATGCGACGGGACAGGGCAATGGCGGCAGCGTAGCCGGTAGCGTACTGGAAGACGTAGTAATTATAGTAGAAGTGCGGGATGCGCATCCACTCCATGTCGATCTCGTCATCGAGAACGACATCGTCGCCGTAATACAGGCGGTTCAGGCGGCGATACTCGGCATTGAGCACCTCGGGCGTCAGGCCGGTGCCCTCCTGTGCCATCTTGCCGATGTTCAGCTCGAACTCCGCAAACATGGTCTGGCGGTAGAGCGTGGAGCGGAACTGCTCGAGGAAGTGGTTGATGAGGTAGGCGCGCTCGGTCTTGTCGGTGGTCTTCGAAAGCAGATATTCCATGAGCAGAGCCTCGTTGCAGGTGGAGGCGACCTCCGCCACGAAGATGACATATTCCGAATCGACGGGGGTCTGCGTCTTGTTGGAAAGATAAGAGTGCAGGGCGTGACCCATCTCGTGCGCCAGCGTGAACTGGCTGTCGAGCGTGCCGGTGTAGTTCAGAAGGACGAAGGGGTGCACCTTGGAGCCGGCGGAATAGGCACCGGAGCGCTTGCCGGCGTTTTCATAAACGTCGATCCAGCGGTTCTCGAAGCCCTCCTTCAAAATGGCACGGTAGTCCTCACCGAGCGGCTCAAGCGCGTCATAAACAAGCTGCTTGGCCTCCTCGATGCCGGTTTTCTTATCCACGCCGCCGACGAGGGGGGTGTAAATGTCGTACATATGCAGCTCGTCCACGCCCATGAGCTTCTTGCGCAGGCGGACGTAGCGGTGCATCTTGTCCATGTTTCGATGGACGGCCTCGATGAGGTTGGTATAGACCTCGGTCGGGACGTTGGTAACGTCAAGCGATGCCTCGAGTGAGGAGGAATATTTTCTCGCCTGTGCGAAGAACTGAAGCTGCTTGACCTGCGCCGAGAGGATGGCCGCAACGGTGTTCTTGTAGCTGCCGTAGGTGTGGTAGAGCGTCTCGAAGGCGCTCTTGCGCAGGGCGCGGTCGGGGCTTTCCATGTAGGAAATATAGGTTCCCTGAGAAAGGGGATGCGGCTTTCCCTCGCCGTCGACGGCGTCGGGGAAGGTGATGTCGGCATCGTTGAACATTCCGTAAATGGTGTCGGGCGCATTGGCCATCTCACCGGCGGCGGCCAGAAGCTTTTCCTCCGCAGGGCTGAGGACATGAGCACGACGGCGGCGAATGTCATTCAGCGCACGGCGATAACGCTCGAGCTTCGGCTCTTCGGCAAAGAACCGCTCCATCGTCTCGTCATCGATGGCCATGATCTCGGGCGTGGAGAAGCTGGCGGCGGCATTCAGCTCCACCAGAGCGCTCATGAGTCTGCCGACCATCGCCTGATACTTGGAAACACGGGCGTCCTCGTCACTGCGGCGCATGGCATAGTTCGCCAGAGCCTCGGCAATCAGGGAGACGTCCTCCTCCGTCTTCAGGTAAGCCAGAAGCTGCTCGGCGCTTTCGCCCAGCTTTCCGGCAAAGGCGGCGGCGATCGGGATGTACTCCTTGACCTTCTTCAGGTCCTCCTCCCACAGCTCATCCGTGGCATAGATATCGTGGATCGCCCACTTGTCCTGCTCTGCAATCTCGGAGCGCTCGGGAATTTTCTTGGTGTCTGCCATATGATTGACCTCCGTTTCTTCATTTGCTTTAGTGTAGCACAGAAACGATAAAAAATCAACAAAAAACTACCGCGATGTCGTAAAACACCGCGATAGCTTTCAATGCTTCCTCTTGCGCAGGAAAACAATGCCGTTCCCCAAGAGCAGGAGCAGACTGATCCACTGCGAGGTCGACAATCCGCACCAAATTCCCCGATAGGCATCTCCGCGAAGGAATTCCATGAAGAATCGGAAAACGGGATAAGCAAAAAGGTAGAAATGCAATAAAAGTCCTCGATTTTTCGCCTTATAAAACTGAATGGTCAAAAATGCAAACAGTGCAAAATTGAAAACGGCCTCAATGAGCTGCACCGGCAGGCGAGGCACCCCGTTTGCAAGCTCCACCACCGCATAATGATAGGTCACGCCGAAGCGACATTCCACGCCGTAGCAGCAGCCGCACAGAAAGCAGCCGATCCTCCCGAACGCATGAAACAGGGGGATGACGGCCGCGACAAGGTCGGAATCGTCGTCTCCCAAATGTCTCCTGCGCCGATAAATGCCGAGCACCGCAAGCAGCGCAAGCAGACCCCCGTAATAAACCGAGCCGCGGAAGCAAAGGAGGATCGCCGTCCAAAGCTCCCCCGAGGGGATCCTATCCGCCGCACGAAGCAGGGCGGCGATGATGCGGACATTCGTCAAGCCGAAGAGCAGACTGCCGCCGAGCACAACAGCCGGCACGGAAAACAGGAAAAGATAGGCAAGCTCTCCGTAATCCAAATGCCGACGGCGAGCCAAAAAGAAGGCTGCCGCTACCGCCGCAAAAACGCCCAGCAGGACGCAGAGCTGATAGGGCGTAACGGTTCGTTGAAGAATTTGAAAGGATGGTATCATAAAAAATCAGGAAAAGACCGAACAGAGAACCCTCTGTTCGGTCAATTGTTCAGAACGAGTAGTAGTTGATGACATCGTTGGCTGCGCTCACAAAGCAAGCCACAACGATCACCGCGATGATGCACACCACCAAGCTGATGATGCCGCAAACCAAGCCGCCGACTGCAAGGCCGTTGCCGCTGCCGGTCAGCTTCGCCTTCTTCATGCCGAGGGCGGCAAAGACGATGCTGCAGATCGCCAGAATGATGCCGAGCCAGCCGAGGAACCAAACAATGATCAGGCTGAGGACGCCGCAGACAAGTGCTGCGATTGCCATGCCGTTGGTGGAGCTCCGCTGCTGATAGTATGCAGGCTGCTGATAGGGCTGATAGGGCTGCTGTGCGGGAGGGGTCTGCTGGTACTGCTGTTGGTTGTTATTGTAGTCCATTTCCGTTCTCCTTTCTAAGATGCCGTGTTGACACAATGTCACACACGAACATCTTATCATAATGATTTCACTTTGTCAACAAAAAACGGCAAAATTTTTAACTTTCCACAATCTCCAGCACTTCCATCGGGCAGGCCTTGACGCAGATGCCGCAGGCGATGCACTTCGAAGCCGCAGGCAGCTCCGCCTCATGCACCATCACGCCGAAGGGACAGGCATCCTTACACTTGCCGCAGCCGACGCAGAGCTTCTTATTGATCATGTACACGCCGGTCTTGGGGTTCTGCGTGATCGCGCCGTGCTCACAGGCGTCCTTGCATTTGCCGCACTGCACGCAGGTCATGGGGCGAACCTTGCCGGCTCGCTCGACGATCCGCACGCAGGACTTATCCTCGTGAAATTCCTTGTAAAAAGCGGTGGAGCAGGCACGGACGCACTCCAGACAGGCCATGCACTGCGAGCCTTTTTTTACCATCAATTTTTTCATGTCAGAAAACCTCTCTGTTTATAATTCGCTACTATTATACATGGTTTTTCGCCGTAAATCAATCCCCGAGGAAGAAAAGTTTCTCGTTGGATATTTTTTCGACATTCACACATAATAATCGGGCAAATATTGAAGCAGGAGGACAGAAATGAAGCAATTTTTCGGAATTTTCTCGGCCATGCTCGCTCTGGTCATGCTTTTGGGCGGCTGCACGAGCGGCGGCAATGTCTCAGACCGCAACGACGGCATGATCGGTCAAACGCACGAGAGCCGTGACGAGCACGGCGAGAGCAGCGGCGACCTCTTCGACGAAGAGCAGGAGGACGACAACGCCGCAAAAAGCCGTCGAATCGTCCGCCGCCGCTGAGG
>CAZKSR010000003.1:0-61369 GCA_964555465.1 uncultured Oscillospiraceae bacterium | reverse complement strand
TTCCGCGTTGCTGCGTTCGTCGGAATGACGCTGTTTGATGCTCTGCCTGCAACGGCATTATTCGGATACGGCTCGGAACGTAGCCGATGCAGCACGCTTTCTCCTTATCCCTCAGGTCAGAGGGATGAGAAGCATGGTATCGGGTCGGATGGTGTCTGCTGTCAGCGCATTTGCCTCGCGGATGCTCCCGACGGAGGTTCGGTAGGTCTTTGCCAGCTCCCAAAGCTCCTCATTTTGTTCGGCTCGGCGCAGGATGATCGAGGGTCTTTGCTCCGTTTCTTCGGGCAGAGCCGTAATCTCGCCGCCCATAACGAGCTTCAATCGGTGGCTCGCCGTGCTCTCGACGGTCAGCTCCACGGGCAGTCGCAGCTCCACGCCGCCGCTGCCGACGGCGCAGCTCGCCTCCCCCTCGTTAACCTCCGTCACACAGCAGCTTCCCTCCTCGTTCAACGCCGTCTGCACCGTAACCGTCGGGTGCAGCGTCGTGCCCTGAAGCTCCCCCTGCGCATCATAATACAGCACATTGCAGGAAAACGGCTGGGTCAGGAGGATTCCCTCCTCGGTGCGCTGTCGGTCTGCCTCATCGCAATAGATTGAGACATCGACGACGGCCTGCGCCGCCTCGCCGCCGCCCGTGATCGCCGTCTGGCGGAATGTCTGGCGGTCGAGGATCGCCGTCAGCTCGCACGGCGCAAATTCCGGTGTGAGAACAGCATCCGTGCAATATGCGTCCTCGATCAAGGTGAATTCCTTCTGCCCGACCGCCATGCACTGCGCCAAAACATCGCAGCTCAGCAAAAGTCTGCGGCTGTCGCTCGTGCTGTCCGGCTCGACCTCGAAGGATTTCAGCGACAGCCGCGTACTCAGCTCCGACTCATCCGCCTCTCGCTCCATCTGTACATACTGCGAAAACGGCACCGTCCAATCATGCGTGTTCAGCTTGCCCTCGCCGTCCTCATAGAGGGCATGAATCAGGAGGCTTCCCTTGAAGACCGCCTTGTCGCCCACTGCCTTCTGCTCTGCGACCTGCGTCTTGCACAGGCACTTGAGAAGCTTCTCCACCGCCGGCCTCGTCCCGTCAACCTCCAGCTCGTCATTGATCACGAAGCTCTTCTCGCAGAGGGTCAGCGGCACGGTCAGCGGAAGTGTTGTTCGCTTGAGCTGCAAATTCTCGGCTGCCTCCGGCAGATCGTAAAGCGTCCGTTTTTCCGTCGCATAGACCGTCAGCGTACAGGCAAGGCCGACTCGCACCAGCATTTTTCGGGAATTGAGCGCACGGGCATCAACACTCCGCAGGATACATTTGCATTGCAGCGTACAATTCTCCTGCTGTGAGCTGAAATCCCGACGCACGGCGAAGGGAATCTGCGTCCGGATCCGGCACACCTCGCCGTTCTCTCCGACATAAATCGCCCCGACCTGCACACTCCCTGCCACCGACGCGCTCCGTGCCGCGCAGTCCGTCGAGCGGATGAGCACCGTCCCAAAGGCGTCGACCACTCGCAAAATATCCGCCTGCGCATCCGGCACGATCACATCCGCCGTCTGCTCCGAAAGCACCGTCTCGCAAAACACTCGCTGCAAACATTCGACCTCTTTTTCCTGAAATACAAGCTCCATCGCTCTCACTCCTTGTTCGTTCTACGCCAATATATACGCCGATTGCGGCGCAAATATGCCTCCGAATCTCAATGCCGTCTGGCGCAGAAGAGGCCGCAGAGCAACAGGCCGATACCGATAAATGCCATGGCAAAATCCGACGAAAACATCAGCGACAGGAGCATCCCTGCCCCGACCGCCATCAGACATGAGCCGAAAAGTTCATTTTTTCTGCACATAAAACCGCCCCCCGCACAAGCCTATGTGCAAGGGGCGGTCGATATGAAGCATTTCCCGCTCGGAAACGCTCCGTCTGCATCACGGCAGGAAGCGCCGCGCGGCAGTCCGCAAAGCCAAGGGTTTTGTCCCGACGAAGCCTATTTGTGCTCCCAGAGCTTGATCTCGCAAGCGGATTCGTAGAGGCGGAGGTAGCTTGCGTGGCGTGTCGGCTCGATTTTTCCCTCTCGCACCGCCGCAAGAACCGCACAGTCCGGCTCCTTGCGATGGGCACAGTCGTGATAGCGGCATTTTCCCAAATACGGCGCAAAATCGGGAAAGGCATATTGCAGATTTTCCTTCAAAATCAGCTCCATCTGCTCGGTGTCGAAGGAAGAGAAGCCGGGTGTGTCAATGATCTGCGTCCCGTCATGCAGACGATAAAGCTCGACATGGCGCGTGGTATGGCGACCGCGGCCGAGCTTTTCGGAGACTTCCCCCGTTTGGATTTCCAGCTCGGCCTCGAGGCAGTTCAATATGCTGGATTTCCCGACGCCGGAATTCCCCGTGAAAGCAACGGTCTTGCCTGCAATCGCCTCATGCAGCGCCTCCACGCCCTCTCCCGTCTCGGCGCTCGTCGGGAAAACGGAAAATCCGGCGTGACGATAGATCTCAATGAGCCTTTTCCCCTCGTTGAGGTCGAGCTTGTTGACGCACAGAAGCGTCGGGACATTGCGGTCGCCTGCAATCGCCGCCACGCGGTCGATCAGGAACGGGTCGGTCACGGGATTCGCCCCGGAGCACAGGATGACAAGGGCATCGACATTGCTCACCGCCGGACGGAGAAAGCTGTTCCTTCGGGGCAGGATGCGTTCGACCGTGCCCTTCCCCCGTTCGACGGAAAACTCTACCTCATCACCGACGAGCGGCGTAATTTTCTCCCTGCGGAAGATGCCTCTGGCGCGACATTCGATCACGGTGTCCCCCGAGCGGACATAGTAGAATCCGCTCAGTGCCTTTACAATCTTGCCGCATTTTTGTTCTTCCATCCGCTACGGCGCTCCGTTCTCGGTCGGCTCCTCGCCCCCCGTCGGCTCACTCTCGGATGACGGCGCCTCGGTCGTCTCCGGCGGATTGGTCGGCGCCTCGGTCGGCTTCACTCCGAGGGAGACATCAATCGTAACGGTCGCTCCGAGCTCCAGACGCGTCTCCGGCAGTGCGCTCTGGCTGATGACGCTGCCGGCAGGGACGGCGTCATCATAAACCTCATTGATCTTCACGTTAAAACCGGCCTGCTCCAAAAGGCTGACCGCCTCATTTTTCGACCTTCCGATCACGTTCGGCACGACATTCTTGCCGTCGCCCTTGCTGATATAGACCTTGATGGTGTCGTTTTTCTTCAGCTTCGCGCCGGCCTCGGGGGTAGTGCGAACCACATTGCCCTCCTCGATCTCCGCGCTCGCTTCTTCGAGGAAGGTGATCTTCAGGCCCATCTCCATCGCATTCAGGAGCGATTCGGCATTGTCCCTGCTCTCTCCCTTGAGATCGGGCATGATGTTCGAGCCGAGGCTGACGGTCAGGGTGATCTTCTGCTTTTCCTTCAGGATGGTGCCCTCCTCGGGGTCGGTCGAAATGACGCAGCCCTTGTTGACCGTCTCGCTGTATTCCTCTTCGATCGTCCACTTCAGGTCAAGCTCCATGCTCTCGAGCATCTTCTGCGCATCCTCCTGCGTCTTGCCGAGCAGGTCGGGCATCTTATCCGCACCGGCGCTGACGTAGATGGTGACATTTTGGTTCTTCGTCAGCTCCTCGCCCATTTCCGGCTCCGTGCGGACGACATAGCCTCTGACAACCGTCTCGTCTTCGATTTTTGTCTGTGTGATGTGCAGGCCGATGTTCATTTTGTTCAAATAATCCTGCAAATCGTTCCCCGTCATATTCATGGCGGTATAATCGGGCATCTCGTAGACCTGCGGGCCGAGGCTGACGGTCAGGGTGACGGTGCGACCGATTTTGACCTCTTCTCCGGCTTCCGGCGACTGCTGTATGACATAGCCCTTGGGGTATTTTTCGTTGAACTCTTCCTCATAGTCCACGACATCGACGACAAGGTTCGGATAGTCCTCCGGATGGATCTCATCCAGAGACATTCCGACAAAATTATCAACAAAAACGGTGCCAACCTCGGACTTTGTTGTTTCCTTTCCGCCGCCGTCGCTGCCGTCGGAGAGGAGGACGACGAGAAGAATTCCGACAAGCAGCACCACTACGGCTGCCGCCACAATGATGGCAATGGTGAGATTCTTTCTGCGACGTTCCTCCCGCTTCTGCGCCTCGCGTCTTTCGCGTTCTACCCGACGCTGTTCGGCGGTCATGCTGTCCGCCTTCGACGTTTTGCGCTCGGCATAGCGTTCGGCCTCCGTTCGAGGCGTTGCGGCGTTCGGGTGGGTGCTCGACGCTGCCGCCGCACCGAAGCGGAAGGTGATCGACGGGTTCTTGCGGAATTCCTCCATATCACGCAGCATCTCCGCCGCTGTCGCATAGCGCAGGTCGGGGTTGCAGTTCATGGCGTGCATGGTGATCTGCTCCAGGCCGAGCGGGATCCCCGTCATCAGCTCGCTGGGACAACGGGCGGTGCCGTTGATGTGCTGGATGGCAACGGCGACAGGCGTATCGCCGTCATACGGCGTCACACCCGTGAGCATTTCATACATCACGACGCCGAGGGAATAGAGGTCGCTGCGGTTATCGACACGTGCACCCTTCGCCTGCTCGGGCGAAATATAGTGTACCGAGCCGAGCGCCTCTCTGGTCAGAGTGTTCTGTGCCGAGCCGATGCGCGCAATGCCGAAGTCAGCGACCTTGATGCTGCCGTCCTTCAGGATCATGATATTATGCGGCTTGATATCGCGGTGGACAATGCCGCGGCTGTGCGCATGATCAAGCGCCTTTGCGATCTGCATGGAGAAATGCAGCGTCTCTCGCCAGTTGAGATTCCCCTTCTTCTCCAAATACTGCTTCAGGGTGATGCCCTCGATCAGCTCCATGACGATATAGTCCGACTCCTCCGTCTTCGAGACGTCATAGACCCCGACGATATTCGGGTGGGAGACCATTGCAACCGCCTGCGACTCCGCATGGAAGCGGCGACGGAACTCCTGATTTCGGGAAAGCTCATCCTTCAGAATTTTTACCGCAACCAGACGGTTGAGGCGATGATCCAGTGCCTTATAAACCACTGCCATACCGCCCGTGCCGATGATCTCGAGGATCTCATATCGGCTGTCGAGCAGTTTTCCTATGTAAGCATCCATGGCAACTCCTATTCGCAAAGCTTGCGATCCGTTCTCAACGGCGAACGGGTGCCGTAGTATCGTTACGCCCCCCTCACGGAGCGATCAGGATCACAGTGACATTGTCGGGTGCACCGCGTTCTTTGACGATCTGCAAAAGCCTGCGGCAGCAGTCGTCCCTTCGCACACCGTGGAGCACCTCGAAAAGAATTTCCTCATCGGCCAGCTCGTTGGACAGGCCGTCCGAGCACAGCAGCAGGCAGTCGCTTTTCCGCATGGACACCCGAAAGACGTCCGAATAGACCTGCGGCATCGTCCCGATGGCTCGGGTGATGAGATTTTTCTGCGGATGGCTCTTGGCCTGCTCGTGCGTCAGCTCGCCCCGACGCACCATCAGCTCCACGACGGAGTGGTCAATCGTAATGCAGCGCACGCCGTCGGTATCGATATGGTAGGCTCGGCTGTCCCCGACATTGACGACCAGCGTCGCTCGGTCGTAGAGCAGAGCGGCGACCAGTGTCGTGCCCATGCCTCGGTATTCCTCGCTGAGCTGGGCGTGCTCGTAGACGGAGATGTTCGCCAGCGTCACCGCCGAGCGAAGCACCGTCTCGGCCTCCTCCGCCGTCATCTGGGGCGAGAAGGAGCGCTTGACTTCCTCGGAAAAGACCTCGGCAGCCAGCTTACTTGCGACATTGCCGCTTTTTGCGCCGCCCATGCCGTCGCAGACGACGCACAGAAGCGCATCATGCGGAAGCTGTGTGATACGGTAGGTGTCTTCGTTGAGTTTGCGGACATTGCCGACATCGCTCAGTCCCCAAGCTTGCATAGGGCCTCACTCCCCTCGTTCGTAATTCCTGCGCAGTTGGCCGCAGGATGCGTTGATATCGCTGCCGAGCGTTCGGCGCACGGTCGCCGGGATGCCCTGCTGCTCCAAGGTCTGCTGGAACAGGCGGACGGCCTGCGGTGTGCTCGGCTTGAGCGGACTTTCTTCCACATCGTTCAGTGGGATCAAATTGATATGCGCCGCAATGCCTCGCAGCTTCTCGGCAAGCAGCAGCGCCATTTCCTTCGTGTCGTTGACATCGCGGATCATGGCATATTCAAAGGAGATCCGCCGACCGGTCGCCTCAAAGTAGCGTTTGCAGGCGGCGATCAGCTCCTCCACGGGATAGCGTCTGTTGACGGGCATGATTTTCGAGCGGATCTCGTCCGTCGGCGCGTGAAGCGAAACGGACAGCGTGAGCTGTAAATTCTTCTCGGCCAAAAGGTCGATCTTATTGACAAGGCCGCAGGTCGACAGGCTGATGTGGCGCATCCCGATATTCATGCCCTCGGGCGAATTGACCAGCTCCAAAAAGCGGCAGACGGTGTCAAAGTTGTCCAGCGGCTCACCGATTCCCATCAGGACAATATTGGAGATCGGCAGACCGGAGTCGAGCTGAGAAAAAAGCACCTGATTGAGCATCTCCTGCGGCTCCAGACGACGCACGAGTCCGCCCAGAGTCGAGGCGCAGAAGGCGCAGCCCATCGGACAGCCGACCTCGGAGGAGATACAGACGGTGTTGCCGTGGTGATAGCGCATCAGGACACTTTCGACACAGTTTCCGTCCTTTAGACGCCAGAGATATTTGATGGTTCCGTCCCTGCGGCTCTCCAGACGGCGCACCGCCGTCGGCGTATCGATGGAAAACCGCTCGGCCAGTCGAGCACGCAGCTCCTTCGACAGGTTCGTCATCTCGTCGAAGCTGCGAGCGCCGCGGTGCGCCCACGAATAAATCTGCTTGGCGCGGAAAGCGGGTTCCCCCATTCGGCTCAGCTCCTCGCTCAGCTCCGTAAGCGTCATGGCTCTGATATCTTTCAAGGCTTCCTCCTGAGTTTACAGACAAAAAATCCGTCCGTTCCGTCGTCGCAGGGCAGGTATGTTTTGCTGCCGCAGACGGTAAAATCAAGCTTTTGTTTCAAAAATTCTTCCACCACCGCTTCGTTTTCACGGCGGAGAACGGTGCAGGTGCTATAGACGATCACGCCGCCTCTTTTGACATATTTCGACTGATTGGCAAGGATTCTTCCCTGCAGCTCGGGCAAGCGCTCCGTCGGCTTCAGGTCTTTGTAGCGGATGTCCGGCTTTTTGCGGATGACCCCGAGGCCGGAGCACGGCACGTCGCAGAGCACCGCATCCATTGTTTCCTCCCATTCGGGGACAAGCTCCGACGCATCCTGAAGCCGTGCGGTCAGGATGTCGATGCCCAGACGCTCTGCCCCCTTTTCAATCAGGGCGATTTTATGCGGATGGATGTCGCAGGAGATCAGCTCTCCCCTGTTTTTCATCGCAACGGCGGCGGTGAAGCTCTTTCCGCCGGGCGCGGCGCAGCAATCGAGCACTCTCATTCCGGGCTGAAGCTCGGCCGCAGTGACCGCTGCCTTTGCCGCCGCGTCCTGCACATAGATTCGGCCCTCCCGAAACGCCGGAAGCTCCTGCAGATTTCCGCCGCCTGTCAGCGTGATGCAATCATGCACGGGATCATAGGTCGCATCGGTTTCCTCCAGCTCGGAGAGAACCTCCCGAGCTGTGGCCTTCAGCGTGTTGACCTGCAAAACGGTCGGCGGCGCGGTATTGTGAGAGCGCAGCAGTGCCTCGGTCTTCTCGCCGTATTCCTTTTGCAGCAGGTCGACCAGCTCCTTCGGATGGCTGTATTTCGTGGCAAGATCATCCGGCTCCGGCAAGTGCTCGGCGCGCAGGATCGACCGCAGAACACCATTGACCAGCCGTGCCGCCTGTACGTTGGCCGAGCGCTTCGTCTGCTCAACCGCCTCATTGACCGCCGCCGAGGGCGGAATTTTGTCCGTAAAGCGAAGCTGATAAAGGGCGAGGCGCAAAATGTCCCGGACGTTCGGCTGCAGCTTCCCTCTGACAAATTTCGACAGCCAGAAATCCAACAGCATTTGATTTTGCAGGACACCGTAGCACAAGCGGCTCGCCAACGCCGCCTCCCGACGGTCAAGTCCGACGCACAGCTCCTTCAGCGCACCGTCCGACCATGCGCCGTTCCTGCGGCAGGACGTCAGCGCAAGGAGCGCCGCTTGCCGCCCGTTCATAGGGCGATGGGGTGGCCGCGGAAATAGTCCGGTGCCGCCATACGCTTGCCGCCGTCGGCCTGCAGGAGCGTAATGAGCAGAACCTCTCCGCCGCCGCAGGCAATTTCCAGTCCTTGCTTCGTCACGGCCAAGGGCGTCCCGTCGGGGCGGTCGGTCTTTTTCTCCGTCGGGCGGACAGCGTAAATCTTGAACCGCTTGCCCCCCAGCTCGGTCGTGGCGACCGGCCACGGGTCAAGGCCGCGAACGTGGTCAATGATTTGCCTTTGGCTCTTGCTCCAGTCGATGGGGCAGAGGGCTTTGGTCAGCATCGGCGCATAGGTCGCTTTTTCGTGCTCCTGCGGTACGCGGCGCACGGTGCCGTTTTCGACGGCGTCTAAGGTGTCGCACAGCAGATCGCCGCCGATCACGGCCAGACGGTCGAGCAGACTCTGCGCGTTTTCAAAGGGGTCGATGGGCGTTTTGCGAATCTCGATGATATCGCCGGCGTCCATTTCCGCCGCCATATACATTGCCGTGACGCCCGTCTCGTCCATGCCGTTCAGAATCGCCCACTGCACGGGGCCGCTGCCGCGAAGCTCGGGCAGAACGGAGGCATGGATGTTCACGCAGCCGTGCCCGGGAATATCCAGCACTCTCTGCGGCAAGATTTTCCCGTAAGCGACGACCGCAATGATATCCGGCCGAAGCGCTTCCAGCTCCCGACAGGTTTCGTCATCTCGAAAGCTCGTCGGCTGATAAACGGGCAGATTTTCCGCCAAGGCCACCTTCTTGACCTCGGACATTTCCATCTTCATGCCCCGATTTTTGGGCATATCGGGCTTAGTATAGACCGCAATGACCTCATGCTGCGAGGCAAGAAGGCGTTTCAGGCAGGTCGCCGCAATGTCGGGCGTGCCCATGAATACGACTCTCATTCGGACTCCTCCTGCATTTGGCGAAGCTCCTCATCCGTGAGCTTGCGGTAGGCAATCTCCGTGTAGAGATGTCCCTCCAGATGATCACATTCGTGGCAGATGCAACGGGCAATCAGCTCATCAGCCTCGATCTCGTACCATTCGCCGTTGCGATCCTGCGCCTTTGCCTTCACATGATTCGGGCGCTTGACCATCCAATATTCGTTGGGGATGCTCAGGCAGCCCTCCATGCCGTCCTGTTCGCCGGAGGTTTCCAGAATTTCGGGGTTGATAAGCTCCAAAATCTCCTCTCCCGTGTCGATCACGACCACTCGGCGCAAAATGCCCACCTGCGGCGCAGCCAGCCCGACGCCGTTGGCCTCGTAAAGTGTCTCGATCATATCGTCCAGCAATACATGGAGCTTTTTGTCGAAGCTCGTCACGGGGCGGCTTTTTTTGTGCAGTGTCGGTTCCTCTTGGGTCAGGATTTTTCTCAGTGCCATGGTTTTCTCCTATTCCTCGGCGTTGACGTCCACGTAGACGCCGACGCCGCGATGATTCTTATCTTTTGCAAATTCGCGCATCAGATGCGACAAAAGCCGCCGCAGGGTGCGCGTGTTTTTGCAGCTCAGGGTCAGGCGGCAGCGATAGACATAGTTCAGCCGCGCCACCTGCGCCGGCGCAGGCCCCAGAATGTGCACCTGCTCCGTGCGGTAAAATTCGCTTTCGAGCTGCGCTTGCAGTGCTGCCCGAAAATGCTGCGCCGCCTGCCAAATCTGCTCCTCCTGCCGACCGTGGAAGGTCAGGGTCAGGTAATCCAGAAACGGCGGACAGCCCCGAAGCTCCCGCAGAGGAAGCTCGAAATCATAAAACGCGTCATAATCCTGCCTCGCTGCGAGGAGCAAGACCTGATTTTTCGGCGTCATAGTCTGAATGAGGGCGCGGCCGCCCTTCTCGCCGCGACCGGCTCTGCCGATGACTTGGGTGATCATGCTGAAGGTCGTCTCCGCCGCCCGATAGGAGCCGACGTAAAGCGACATATCGGCATCGAGAACACCGACGAGCGTCACATTTTCAAAATTCAGTCCCTTGGCGACCATCTGCGTGCCGAGCAGGACGGGAATTTTTTCGTCACGGAAGCGAGAGAGCAGCTTTTCGTGCGTATTGACCGCCGAAACGGTGTCCGCATCCATGCGCAGAATTTCCTGTTCCGGCAGAAGCGCGCGGAGCTGCTCCTGCACCTTCTGCGTGCCGAAGCCGATCTGCTTCAGGTGACCGCCGCACGACGGGCATCTCGCAGGGGTCGGCTCGGAATGTCCGCAGTAGTGACACATCAGGCGTCCGTTGGCGTGGTGATAGGTCAGATTGACCGTACAGCCCGGGCAGGTCGGCACGAAGCCGCAGTCCACACAGGCCAACATTCGGCTCGTGCCTCGGCGGTTGAGAAACAGAATAGACTGCTCCCCGCGCCGATAATTCTCTCGCAGGGCCAAAAGCAGAGGCTCGCTGATTGCCGTGGCATTGCCCTGCTTCAGCTCGGCCTTCATGTCGACCGTTTCGACGGGCGGCAGGGGTCTTTGATTGAAGCGGTCACGCATCTCAAAGAGGCGGTAGGTGCCCGTTTTGGCACGGTACATCGTCTCGATGGAGGGCGTGGCAGAGCCGAGGACGACCCTTGCGCCGGTCTTCGAGCCGCGATAGATGGCGACCTCACGGGCGTCGTATCGAGGCGACTGCTCGGAGCGGTAGGTATGCTCCTGCTCCTCATCGACAATGAGCAGTCCGAGCGACTGCACGGGCGCAAAGACCGCCGAACGAGTGCCCAAAACAACGCGGGCATCGCCCGATCGGATGCGCTTCCACGTATCGTACCGCTCCGTGATGCGCAGACTGCTGTGCAAAACGGCGACACGATCCCCGAAATGCGCCGCAAACAGCGACAGGAGCTGCGGCGTCAGCGCAATTTCGGGGACGAGCAGGATTGCCGACTCGCCCCTGTCCAAGCAATCGTAGATCAGCTTGATATAAACCGAGGTCTTTCCGCTGCCGGTCACGCCGTAAAGCAAGCTCACGCCGCCCTGCATTGCACGGATTCCTTCATAGGCCGTCTGCTGCGAGCGATTCAGAGAAAATTCGCCGTCCAACGCCGCCGGCATCACCTTCGTCAGGCGAAACGTCGGCTCCTCCGTGAGGGAGAGGTAGCCCAGCGATTCCAACCGGCGCAGCGTTGCGCCGTTTGCACCGGTGTAGTAGCAAAGATCCTTTGTCGCGCATGAGCCGACGGTCAAAAGCAGCTCCAGCACCGCCGTTTGCAGGGGTGCTGACCTTCGTTTGCTTGCGGCATACTGCATTGCTTCCTCGGTCGAGGCGGTGAGAGCGGCGATGCGCTCGGTCTTGTCACTCACCCGACGGCGATGCTCGCAGTTGCAGACGATGAGCTTTTTTTTGAGCAAATAGGTCAGCGCCTTTTGCAGCGCCTCTTCCTCAAACTGCTTCTTCAGCACACTCAGCTCGGCCGCACCGCCGAACGCGCAAAGCGTCTGCATGACGGCCGCGGCCTGCGGCAGACGAAGCTCCTTCTCCTGCCAGTGAGGATCCGAGATCTCATAGGTCTGCTTCTCCCGAAACCAGACACCGGCAGGCAAAATCGCTTTGATCGCATCGTAAAAGGTGCAGAAATAGCGCTCGCGCAGGAAGGCGGCCAGACGGAGCATCTCTTCGTCCAGCAGCGGCGTCTCGTCCAAAATCTGCGCCACCGCCTTCAGACTCGCTCCCTCTCCCGATTCCAGTGCGAGGACGACCCCCTCGGTCTGCTTGTTCGACCGACCGAAGGGCACTGTGACACGCTGGCCCAAGCACAGTGCCATGGACTGCGGCACACGGTAGTCATAGGGCTTGTCGATGGCATAGACCGCAGCGGAAACGGCGATTTTCGCGATCATACAACCCCTCCGTTCCTGCGTCGGTCGGAAGCCTTACGCTTCCAGCTTCGCAACGAGCTTCCCCTCTGCGACCTCGCGGATGGCGAGGGTAACGGGCTTCTCGGGAAGCTGCTCGTGGAACGTCTCGGCCTCAATGGAGATCTGCCGCGCACGGCGGGCAACCACATTGACCATCAGGTAGCGGCTGTTGATGTTTTTCAGCAGCTCGGACATTGCAGGATAAAGCATATTAAAGTTCCTCCTTGGAAATGATGTTGTATTCCGAGCGACACGCCTCGGCGGTCAGAATGGCCTCCACTCGGTCAGCCGCCTGCGAAACGGTGTCGTTGACGATGATGTAACGGTATTTACAGGAGTTTTCGCACTCCCATCTTGCGATTTCCAGCCGTTTGGCGGCGATCTCCGGCTTGGTATCGCCGCGGCCGGTCAGTCGTCGGGCAAGCTCTTCATACGACGGCGGCGCAATGAAGATGCTGATGGCCTCCGGTCGACGCTCGATGACCTTGAGCGCGCCCTGCACCTCGATTTCGAGCACCACGCTGATGCCCTGCGCAAGAGCCTTGTTCAGCGGAATTTCCGGCGTGCCGTAGTAATTGCCGGCATAGGTCGCATATTCCAGCAGCTCGTTGGCCTCGATCATCTGCTCAAAGGTTTCTTTGGTGATAAAATAATAGTTCACCCCGTCCGTTTCCGACGGGCGGATGGGTCGGGTCGTTGCGGAGATCGAAAAGCGCAGCTCCGGTCTGCGGCGCATGACCTCGCGAAGCACCGTGCCCTTTCCGACGCCGGACGGCCCGGAAATGATGATGATTCTTCCCTGCTTCATTCGGCATCCTCCTCGTCACGGTACACTTCGCCTGCCCGGTCGGACAGGCGGCGGGCGACAGCCTCCGGCGTGATGGCCGAGAGCACCACATGGTCAGTGTCCATCACGATGACCGCACGGGTCTTTCTGCCGAAGCTGGCGTCGATGAGCATGGCGCGCTCCTTCGCCTCCTGCACCATACGCTTGATGGGTGCGGAGTCGGGACTGACCACGGTCAAAATGCGGTCGGAGGAAACCATATTCCCAAATCCGATATTGATCAATTTCATGGCATTTACTCGATGTTTTGAATTTGTTCCCGTATTTTTTCCAGCTCGGACTTGATCTCGACGACGTAACGGGTCAGCTCCAAATCGTTGCACTTCGAGCCGATGGTATTCGTCTCGCGGTTCATCTCCTGCAGCAGGAAGTCGAGCTTACGGCCGATGGCACCGCCGCCCCGAAGGAGCGCCTCGAGCTGATTCAGGTGGCTGCGCAGACGAACCGTCTCCTCGTCCACGCAGACCTTGTCGGCAAAGATCGCCGCCTCGGTAACGATGCGGCTTTCGTCGATGTTGGCGTTGTCCAGCACCTCGCGAAGCTTTGCCAGCAGACGGTCGTGATACTCCTTCACGGTTTGCGGCGAGCGAGACTCGATCTTCGTCACGTCCGCCTCAATCGCGGCGGCACGGCTTCTCAGGTCGGCAACCATCGCCGCCCCCTCCGTCTGCCGCATGGTATTGTATGCCTCGAGCGCCGCCTCAACAACGCAGAGGATATCCGCGACATTCCGCTTCTCATCCTCCTCGGCACGCTCGACGACAAAGACCTCGGGAAAACGAGCCATGGCCGTTGCGCTGATGTCGTCACGGACGGAATAGTCTCGGGCAATCGTGTGCAGAGCCTCCAGATAGCCCTCCAGCACCGGTCGGTTCAGGCTGATGCGGACATTTTCGTCCTGCGTGACCTGAATCCCGACGAAAACGTCGACCTTGCCGCGCGCGACGGACTGTCTGACGGCCTGCTTGACGGCGTCCTCCGCATAGGAAAAGGCTCGGGGCAGCTTGACGCTGCAGTCCAAAAAGCGGTTGTTGACCGAGCGCAGCTCGACGGTGATCTCCTTGCCGCCGATTGTCTGCACACTGCGGCCATAACCGGTCATACTGTGTACCAAAAGAATTCCTCCTTAGCGGCAGCTGTTGCACAGACAGTTCAGGCAGAGCATCGTGCCGCAGAAGTCGCAGCACTCGTCCTGCTGGTCGTTATAGCCGCCGTATTGCTGTGTGCGGTAGGAAAAACCGCCGTTGATGCTGTTGAGCGCGTTGCGGTATTCGGCATTGGACGGGTCTTTGTTGACCGCTATGCGGAAATTCTGTGCCGCCTCGTCCATCCAGCCGCGCCGCTGGGCGATGACGCCGCGCAGATAATACCACTCGGCGTTGTGGTTGGCGATGCCGTCGAGCATAGTCTCCGCAGCATCGAGCTTGCCGCTCTGTATGAGACGGCGAACCTCATAGAATTCGGAGCCTGCGGAGGAATACGAGCGGGACGACGAGCCTGCAGAGGAGGAGGCGGTGCCGCGTGTCAGCGTTTCATACGCCTCGTTGATCTCCTTCATCTTTTCCTGCGCCAGATCCGCCAGGGGGTTATTTGCATAGTTGTCGGGATGATACTTGCGCACCAATTCCCGATATGCCTTCTTGATTTCTTCTTCGGATGCGCCCTGCGGTACACCCAGAACTTCGTAGGGGTCTTTCATTGCTTTGATCCTCTCTTATTACGGAAGGTGCCGTTTGCGACGCTCCGAAGAACGCCCGGCAGTCCGTAATAAATGATATTTTTCAGCAGCGGCTCGGCTGAATTCGGTTCGAGCAGCTCCAAAGCGGAGGCTGCCATATCGACCGAAGCGTCAATCGTCTGCAAAAGCTGCTGTTTTTCTTCCGCCGTCATGCTCGGATAGCGGAATCGGATGGGGTTATAGGCTCCTGCCTTCTCGTCCTTCGGCAGATCCTCCAGTGCATCGGTCAGGTAAACGAATCTGCCGACATGATACAGAAGCTGCTCCGTCGCACGGCGTGGATGCTCCTCTTCAAAGAACTCGGCACAGCCGCCCAGCAGCTTCGCGAAAGCGTCAGCCGGACGATCCAGACTGTCACAGCTTGCCTCCTCGAGGCGGTGCAAGCGCTGTAGCTGCTCGCTGAAGATTCGGTCGGAATCGGCGTGAAGCCCTGCGGCCTTTCGGTAAGCTCTGCGGTAAAGGAGCTTGGCCGCCTTCGCCGCAAGAGCCTTGAAAAACCGACCGTCGCGCTCCGAGTCACAGAGCTTCCAATAAGACAGGAGCACCGTCATATCCGTCGCATAGGTCATCGCCTCATCAACGGGCAGACAGTCCTTTTTGCAAAAAATTCTTGCCGGACAGAAGCAGCGCTCGGCGGTTTTCTTCTCCCTGCCCTGAAAGAGCAGGTACAGGAAGGTCATGTCATAGTTGACCAGAAAACGGGCACGGAAGCCGTAGCGCTTCTTAAGGCTTCGGCACAGGCCGCAGTAGGCCGCGCGATAATAGCTCAGCTCGTCCTGCGTCAGTTTGTCCCTTCGGGGAAGTACATATCCAAACATATTATGTCACATAGCCGACGATGGTATAGGTCGGCGGCTTTCGCTTGATCCTTCGGTTATAGGCAAGGGCAGGCAGGAAGCCCGCGGCAAAGGCCGCGGCGGAAACGGCGAACGCCCACGCCCCCAGCGGCATTGCGCAGAGGTAGGCCGCAAGGAAGAGGGCAAGCGGCAGCAGATAGACCAGCGCCGCCCCCTTGAGAATCGGGGCACTGCCGCTTTCGATCCAGACTCTTTCGCCGCGCTTCGCGGCAATCGGGTTCTGCGCCGTCACACGAAGCGTCTGCTTCACGCCTCCGCAGCCGCCGCAGGCATGGCAGTCGCCGCTGCAGGCGCTCTGCCGAACGACGATCAGCTCGGCACGTCCGTCGGGCAAGAGCGACGCCACCGTCGCTTTTTGTCGCATTTTGCTTATTCCTCCGGCACTTCAATCGCCGTGGCCGAGAGGATGACGGAGTATTCCTCCAGCGTGTTCACGGCATAGCCGTCCGGCAGCTCAATTGTCAGCGGATACCGTCCCGTCGACTGGTCGAGCTTGGAGATGTCGACTCGTGCGATGATCCTTTCGCCGTTTTTCAGTGCTTGTCTGAGCCTTTCCAGCTCCTCCGACCTGCCTCTGAGCCTGACGGTCTTCACCGATTCGACATTTCCCGCAACATACAGTCGGGAAATGTCGTAGCTCGTATTTTCCCTGCCGTTTTCCACTTGCAGGGTAATATTCTCCTGCGCAAGCTCCATGATCTCGAACTGCCCGTTAAAGGACAGCGCAATATTCACCTCCACGCTTTTGGAGGACGGCTCGTCCAGGCGATTCACATTGTCGGGGATCTTATAGGTTTCCGTTAAGGTGACGTTGTCCGTTCCGTCAATCTCGGCAAGGTCGATCTCGAACGTGAAGGTGTCCTCCACGGCTGCCAGAGCCTCCTCGCTTCCCGTCAAGCGGATGCTGTTCGGGTAGGGCGCAGCCATCATGTCCTCGCTCGTCAGGCCGCCGCCGTCGATCAGCTTGACCGCCAGAGTGACGTCCTTATATGCCTGAACCGGAACCGTGATATGCACCGTTTCGGAAGAGACGGTGACATATTTGCTCATGATCAGCTCCTCGCCGTCCTCGTCGAGAAGGCGGTAGTCAAAATCGCCGTCGATTTTGGACGTGGCGCCCGTCAGATCCACCGTCACGACCGCACGGGCGATTTTGCCCACCTCCTCGGCAGGGCCGCTGACGGTGATGTATTCCTCCATGACGACATCGCCGCACAGATAGCCCTCCGCCGGTTCGCCGTCGGTGTATTCCAGCTCCAGCGGAACCTCACTGCTCCAGCGCTCGCTGACCTGCACGGTGATACGGTTTGAGCCGGAGCCGACCAGAGAAATATCGCCCGAGGCGACCGTCGCCGGAGGATTGAGCGTCCAGCTCACCTCGTAGGTTCCGGGCTTGTCGATGTAGCTGACGTTGGCGACGGCCTCCAGCGTGCTGCTGTTAAGCTCCTTGAGATCGGAGCGGCGGCCTGCGATCTTCACATCGACATACTGCACATCGCTGCTCGTGAGCATCAGTCCGTCAGCCTCCAGAGAGGAGGTGCCCGTCACACGAACACGGATATCGGAAATTTCGATCGTGTCGTCGGGGTTGACGACGGTCACGGCATAGACCCACAGGACGGTAGCCACCAGCAGAGACAGCAGAAATGTTAATAATTTATGTTTCCTCATCGGTATCATCCTCTTCTTTCTGCGTCATCTTTCCCAGCGGTGTGCTCTTCCATATTTTCTTGATGGGGTTGCGGCTATCCTCCTCGTTTTTGGGTGCCAGCTCGTTGAGCAGGAGCTTTTCGAGCGTCTGCGGCGCCAGATGGCGCTTGAGCATACCGCCGATTGCCACGGAAATCGTCCCCGTCTCCTCCGAGACGATGACGACGACCGAATCCGTTGCCTCGCTCATGCCGATGCCGGCACGGTGACGGGTGCCGAGGTCGCTGCTGATGTGGCGGTTCTGCGTCAGGGGAAGCACACAGCCTGCGGCGGCAATGCGGTCGTTTTTGATGATAACGGCGCCGTCGTGCAGGGCGGCCTTCGTGAAGAAGATATTCCGCAGAAGCTCGCTCGTCACGCAGGCGTCCAGCTTCGTGCCGTTTTTGAGATAGTCGATGAGGTCGTCCTTGTTCTCAAAGACGATCAGGGCGCCCGTTCGCTCCTTGGACAAGATCTCACAGGCCTGCACGGTCTGCGAAATGACGCGTTCGATCTCGCGCTCCTCTTCCTTGATGGACAGAAGCTCCCGAACCTTCTTGCCGCCGATTTTCTCCAGCAGGCGGCGCAACTCCGGCTGGAACATAATGACCAGCGCGATCAGCCCGATTTCCATAAGCGTATCGAGAATGAAATTGAGCAGATACATATTGCACAGCTCTGTGACAATGTCCAGCGCAATGATAATTAAGATGGCCTTGGCGATGCGCACCGCACCCGTCGTTCGGATCATCATAAAGGCAGCGTAGATGATGATGGCCACCACCACGATATCGATGAGATCCATGACCTTGAGCGTGGGAAGCATCCCGACAATATCCTTGAAAAAATTCAAAATCGTATCCATAAGCAATACTCCGCTTATTTTATTTATTCACTTTGATTATATCCGATTTTGCCGTCAATAGCAAGTGGTGAATTACCAGTTTTTACGATTCCGCAACAGTTTTTTACAGATTTGTGCGAAGGAATGTACCTCCTGTATGGTGTTAAAGTCCGAAAAGCTGACTCGCACCGTCCCGTCGTCGAGGGTGCCGACTGTGCGATGTGCCTGCGGCGCACAGTGAAGCCCTGCCCGAACCGCAACGCCGTAGGACGCCAGTCGGCGCGCAAATTCCTCACAATCCTCCCCCCTGACCGTGAAGGAAAGGACGCCGTTCTGCTGCCTTGCGGCGTAAAGCCGAAGCTCGTCGAGCTCCCGAAGCTCCCGTTCCAGCCGCTTTTTCAGAGAAAGCTCGTGCTGCAAAATGCCCGTCGGCGTGCGGCGGCGGACATAGCGCAGTCCCTCCGCAAGTCCTGCCAGGCCGCAGACATTGTGCGTTCCGGCCTCCAGACGGTCGGGCAGAAAATCCGGCATCTGCGCCTCACGGGAGTTGGTTCCCGTTCCGCCGAAGAGCAGCGGCTCGCCCCCGTCGGCGCAGAGCAAAATTCCCGTCCCCTGCGGCCCGTAGAGTCCCTTGTGCCCCGGCATGGCAATAAAAGCCGCTCCGCTCTTTTTCAGGCTCACCGGGAGCGTCCCTGCCGACTGCGAGGCATCGATGACGAGCGGCACTCGATATCTGCGGCACAGACCTGATATTTCCTCGATCGGCAGGACATAGCCGAACACATTCGAGCAGTGGGTGCAAACCGCCGCAGAAGCGCCCTGCCGCAGTGCCGCCTCAAAACCCTCGAGCAGCTCCTGCGTGTCAAACAGCCGCCGACCTGCCGCCACGACCTCCGCGCGCAGCGCATAAAGCGGACGGGTGACCGCATTGTGCTCAAAGCCGCTCGTGACCACCCTCGCCCCCTCCGGCACGACGCTGCGGATCGCGATGTTCAGTCCGTGTGTTGCGTTCATCGTGAATACCACCTGCTCGGTCTGCGCATCGAAGAGGCTCGCAGCCTCCATTCGGCAGTCGAATACTCTTTCCGCCGCCGCCTGTGCCGCCGCATGACCCCCACGACCGACGCTTGCGCAGGTCTGCATCGCCCGCTGCACGGCGGAAAAAACCTGCGGCGGTTTTTGCAGTGTGGTCGCCGCCGCATCGAAATAGATCATATCACTACCTCCTGCCATGCGCCGTTTTCTTCTCTGCGGTAGCATTTTCGGAAGCTCTGCTCGCCGTGCATCAAAATCGCCTTCGCCGCCGCAAACGCTCCCTCCGACACACGCAGACTGTAGCCGCAGCCCTGCTTGCGTAGCTGAGACGGTGTCCGCATCATGCTCGCACGGATCGCCGCATCGTTGAGCTTTTTCTGCCCCTGCATCGCCGCAGTCACGGAGCGAAAGGTAAAATAAAACCAAGTCATCACGCCCACCCCTTTCTCTCCATCGTATGCAAGAAGACAAATTTTGCCACGCGCTGTGCCGATTCCCGATTTTCCCTCGCTCCGCGCCGCGCGCAGGCTGTCATCCGCCGACGGAGCGAGGCATTGCGCATCCCTTCGGGGCAAAGGATAATAAGGTATAACGCGAGACGCCGTCCCTTGCAAGCGGTGCCGCGTTGCCCTGTGCGGAATCTGCCGCACAACTTCACAAAATCTTAATTTCTTTTGGGTTATATTTTTAACAATTTCAGGGTATTATGTAACCGTAGTCAACAAACCGTTTTTTCATTTTCTTTTTCTCCTTTCTTTTTCATTTTCCTCACTTGTGGATGCCGCAGACCGTGTCGCTTCGGTCTGCGGCCTTTCTTTGCTTCGGCGAAGGCGCATATATCGAAGCGCGGATTGCCGCCTCTCTCCGCCCCCTTGCAATGACGCTTTTCGCGGTGCGGCGCAATTCGGCGGCGCGTGGTTCCTCTGTATGGAAAACGGGCACCGCACGTCGGCGGTGCCCGTTAGTGTGAAAATGTCATTTATCGGAAATGCCCGATCCTCGGGGCAGTCATCTTCTTCTGCTGTAGAGCTTGGCCAGGCCGCCCTCGCTGGTTTCCCGATATTGCTCGTGGATATGGCGGCCGGTCTCCTTCATGGTGCGCACGACCATATCGAAGCTGATGTTTCTTGTGCCGCACAGGAGCGTGGCCAGATTGAATGCATCCATCGACCGCTTGGCGGCGACGGCGTTGCGCTCGATGCAGGGGATCTGAACAAGGCCGCAGATGGGGTCGCAGGTCAGTCCGAGCTGGTGCTCCA
This sequence comes from uncultured Oscillospiraceae bacterium, assembly GCA_964555465.1. Lineage (GTDB taxonomy): Bacteria > Bacillota > Clostridia > Oscillospirales > Oscillospiraceae > JAZOXB01. The sequence goes on along the minus strand of CAZKSR010000003.1, from coordinate 41,043 downwards.
TGGCAATCTCGGCGGCGTACTCCGTCTGTGCGATGGTGTGGCCGAAGAGGGTGCACAGAGCGGCGGCGGCCATGCTCGTGGCGGTGCCGATCTCCGCCTGACAGCCACATTCCGCGCCGGAGACCGAGGCGTTGCGCTTGACCAGTGCGCCGAACAGACCGGCAACGGCAAGTGCATGAAGAATTTTTTCGTCGCTGAAGGCGTGACGCTCCTGCATATAAAGCAGAACAGCCGGCAGGACGCCGCAGGAGCCGCAGGTCGGAGCGGTGACGACCGTGCCGTTATCGGCGTTTTCCTCCGCCGCGGCATAGGCATACGAGCAGACCAGACGAAGCTCTCGCACCTGCGGAATTTCGCCCTCCTTTTCCTGCTCGAAGATATGCTTGGCCTTGCGCTCGACATTCAGTCCGCCGGGGAGGACGCCGTCGGTATGCAGACCCATCGAGATCGAGCGCTTCATGACGCGCCAGATATCGCTCAAAAAGTCCCAGATTTCGGGGCCCTCGTTCAGCTCGACGTATTCGCTCAGGGAGATATACCTCCATGCGCAGAACTGCGCAATCTCCGCAAAGGAGTTTTCGGGATAGACCTCCTCGGCGGTATCGATCGGCTCTCCCTCAATCTGGATGTCGCCGCCGCCGACGGAGAGCACCCGCATGAAGCCGATCTGCTCGTCGTCGGCATCATAGGCAAAGAAATCCAGCGTGTTCGGGTGGGGGAGGTTCTCTTCAAATTCGCAGAACAACACCTCCGTGCGCATTTTGCCCAAAACCTGATAGATCACACGGTCGGTACCGTGACCCTTGCCCGTCTTGGCAAGAGATTCGTAGAGCTTGACGGTGTAACGCTTCGCCTCGGGATAGCGTTCCAGAAAAATGTGTGCCGCACGCTCCGGCCCCATGGTGTGGGAGCTGGACGGCCCCTTGCCGATCTTATAAACATCACGGATGGATTTCATACTTTCCGCCTCTTTTCTCTTTCTCGGATGCCGTTGAGGGTATCCTTCGGGCATCTGTTCCCCCGAAGCGCTGTCTTTTTCAAATGTCCGTTTTTGACAAAGCTCGGGATGGGGACATTATATCATCGTTGTTCGGAAATTACAATGCCGTTTCTATTTTTTCCGCAATGCCTCGAGAGAAAGCTCTCCTGCCAGCTTGAACAGGGCATCGGACAGGACGGTTTCCAGCGGCACATCGGCCTGCTTCGCAACGGCGGAATAAAACGCCGCGACGCTTTTGTCGAGCGTGACGGTGACTGAGATCATCGCAATGCCTCCTTCGGGGAAAAATCGTATCCCATTCTATGATTTTCCCTCTTGATTGTTACTTGACAGATGTGGTAAAATAGAGGAACTAAAATATGACCAAAAGGGAGACGCACCATGGCAAAAGAGAAAAAAGTGGAACAGATCACCGATATGGAGGTCGACTTTGCCCAGTGGTACACCGACGTGTGCAAAAAAGCCGAGCTGATCGACTATTCCTCCATCAAGGGGATGTTCGTTTACCGTCCCTACGGCTACGCCATCTGGGAGAGTATTCAGCGGCAGCTGGACGAGAGATTTAAGGAGACGGGGGCGGAGAATGTCTATATGCCCATGCTCATCCCCGAATCTCTGCTTCAGAAGGAAAAGGATCACGTCGAGGGCTTTGCGCCGGAGTGCGCATGGGTCACCTACGGCGGCAGTGAGAAGCTCGAGGAGCGTTACTGCATCCGCCCGACCTCGGAAACCCTCTTTTGTGAGCATTTCCGCAATGTCATCCAGTCGCACCGTGACCTGCCGAAGATGTATAACCAGTGGTGCAGCGTCCTGCGCTGGGAGAAGACCAGCCGTCCCTTCCTGCGCCATCGGGAGTTCCTCTGGCAAGAGGGGCACACCATGCACGCCACGCGCGAGGAGGCCGAGCAGGAGACCGAGCGGATGCTCAACGTCTATGCCGACTTCTGCGAAAATGTTCTCGCCATGCCCGTGACCAAGGGCAGAAAGACCGACAAGGAAAAATTCAACGGCGCAGAGGCCACCTATACCATCGAGTGCATGATGCACGACCGCAAGGCATTGCAGGCCGGCACCTCCCACTTCTTCGGTGACGGCTTTGCCAGAGCGTTTGACATCACCTTTGCCAACAAGGAAAATCAGCGTGCCTACCCCTTCCAGACTTCGTGGGGCGTCTCCACCCGTCTGATCGGCGGCATCATCATGACCCACGGCGACAACAGCGGTCTTGTCCTGCCGCCGAAGGTCGCTCCCGTTCAGGTCGTCGTCATTCCCGTCGCCCAGCACAAGGAGGGGGTTCTTGCGGCCGCCCGTGCCGTGGCCGACCGCCTGAAAAATGCCGGTCTTCGCGTCAAGATCGACGAGAGCGAGCAAAGCCCCGGCTGGAAGTTCGCGGAGTATGAGATGAAGGGCGTGCCGCTCCGTCTGGAGCTCGGCCCGAAGGATATCGAAAAGAATCAGTGTGTCTTTGCCCGCAGAGACAACGGCGAAAAGTCCTTTGTCTGCCTTGACGAGATCGAAACGGTCGCAGGCGAGCTTCTCGAGGCCGTGCACCGCGGAATGTACGAAAAGGCCAAGAAGAATTTGGAGGAGCACACCTACGACGCCGAGACGCTGGATGAGGCAAAACGCTTGCAGCAGGAGCACGGCGGCTTCATCCGCACGATGTGGTGCGGCGAGGAAGCCTGCGAGCTGCGCATGAAGGACGAGGCCGGAATGTCCAGCCGTTGTATGCCCTTCGGTGCCCTTCCCATCGGTGACAAGTGCGCCGTCTGCGGCAAGCCGGCCGAAAAGGTCATCTATTGGGGCGTGGCCTATTGATTTTTGAGAAAACGACTGTCGTGGGAGTCTGCGGCAGTCGTTTCTTTCTCGAAAAAGCCCCGTTTGCGTCGCTGCGAGAGGAACAGGCGGAAGCTCCATGTGCGCCGCCGATCGAGTGGGAGGCAACCGAGGGAAGAAAAGGAAAAAACGTCTTGAGAATCGGCGGAAGATTTGCTATAATGTCCTTACCATGGAAAAATCGTCTCGCAAAGGAGAGAAAATAGATGAAACTGGGTATCGTCGGACTGCCGAACGTCGGCAAGTCCACCTTGTTTAACGCTCTGACCGGCTCTCACGCCGAAACCGGTGCTTATTCCAACGCCGCCGCCAAGCCGAACATCGGTCAGGCAAAGGTTCCCGACTCCCGTCTGGACTGGCTGACGGAATACTATCACCCGAAGAAGACCACCCCGGCAACGATCGATTTTGTCGATGTTGTCGGCATCAAGAAGGGCGGCGGTCGCGGCAACGCCTATTTGCAGACCATCCGTCTGGTCGACGCGCTGGTGCATATCGTCCGCTGCTTTGAAAACGACGAAATGTTTACGGAGCCTGCCGACGCCGCACGGGACGCCGATAACCTTAACGTCGAGCTGATCCTAGCCGACATTGAGGTCGTCGAACGCCGTCTGGACAAGGCGACGAAGGCGGCCAAGAGCGGCGAAAAGAAAGCCAAGCGCGAGGTCGAGATGTGCCAAGCCCTGCTCGACCATCTGCTCGAGGGCAAGCCTGCCTCCTCCTATGAATTCACCGAGGAGGACAGGGACATCCTGCAGGACGGCGGCCTCTTGTCCGTTAAGCCTGTCATTTATGTCGCCAATTTGTCCGAGGAAGACATGGCCGACTATGCAAGCAACGCCAACTATAAGGCTCTGGCCGAGCTTGCCGAGGCGCAGGGTGCCGCCGTTTTGCCCATCGCCGCCAAGTTCGAAGAAGAAATTGCGGAAATGGACGACGAGGACGCCGCCATGTTCATGGAGGAGCTTGGCCTGACCGAGCGCAGTCTCGACCGCCTGATCCACGCAAGCTATGATCTGCTCGGCTATATCTCCTTCCTGACGGGCGGCGAGGACGAGGTGCGCGCATGGACGATCACGAAGGGCACCAAGGCGCCCCGTGCCGCCGGCAAAATCCACAGCGACATCGAGCGCGGCTTCATCCGTGCGGAAACCGTCGCCTTCGATGACCTGAAGGCCTGCGGAACCATTGCCAACGCCAAGGCAAAGGGGCTGTTCCGCAGTGAGGGCAAGGAATACGTCATGAAGGACGGCGACATTGTCAACTTCCTCTTTAATATCTAAAAAAGAATTCTCCGTAAAGCCGCGCTTTACGGAGGATTTCTTTCCTGTAACGAGACGGTGACGACCGTCATATCATCGTCCCCCTGTGCCGTGGCGATCAGCAGGGCGGCCAGTTCACGCGGCGAGTCGCCGTCATAGTCTCCGATTGCCTCGGAAAGCTGTGCGCCGTCCGCTCCGTCTGTCGCCATCGTCAGGATGCGACCGTTTTTCAGCTCGAGCGCATACCGCTCCGGCTCGCAGTTGGGCGAAAAGCCCGGCGGCGGTGAGGCCGTGCCGAGGGTGAGCACCTTCTCCCCCTCTCTCAGATAGGACGGAGCCGCGCCCCATTTGCAGAGCATCGCCGTCCCGTCGCACAGATCCACCTGCAGAAGGTCGACCGTCGAAAAACGGCTCGTCCCACGCAGCAGCTCCGCCCCGTTGAGCAGGCGCAGTGCGTTTTCCGGCGAAAAGCCGCTCTCCAAAAGGCGTCGCAGAAAGCGCAGGGTGTCGCCGCTCTCGGCTCGTGCCGCCGCTCCCGTGCCCATGCCGTCGCACAGCAGGACATAAAATCGTGCATCCTCGCCCATGAAGTATGCCCCCGTATCGCCGTTGCAGCGATTGCCTCTGCGCCCCATGGCACTCACGCCCACCTGTGCGCAGAAGCGATGCTTCCGCTGCGCCGAGCAATTCCGTCGAGAGCGAAGGTGCTGCGCCATTGCCGTAAGCTGCTGCGCCATCACCTGACGGCTCTCCCGAAGCTCCATTCGATACCGTCTGCGATAGAGCATCCCCTCCAATTCCTGATTCAAGGCGACGAGAAAGCCCTCCAAATGGCAGCAGTTTTTCCGAAATTCCTCGGAAAAATCCTCCGCTCTTGCCGTCCCTCGCTCAATAATCGGATGCGCCGCCGCAGAAAGCGCCTCATAGGTCACCGCCGCATTTTGCTCCCAGCAGCGGTGAAACCTCGGGCAGCAGCGGCAGACACGCTCCGCCGCCGCATCATAGACCTCCTCCGCCTCATTGCCCGACAGGGTCAATGCCTCCTGCGGCAGAAAATCCCGAAGCAGCTCCAGCGTATCCGCCGCTTGCAGGAGGCGATCGTTTGCATCGGCAGTCTGCTGCGTGCGAAGCGGCACGGGAAGAAATCGGGCACAGAATCCTCCGCCGACCGAGCCGACAAGGATCGACACGGCACGAGCAGCCGTCAGCTCCCCGAAGCACAGGAAGGTCATCATCGTCAGAAAGCAAAAGGGCAGCGCGGACAGCTCCCGCTGCCTCAACCGAATTCGGGAACAGCCCAGTGCCGCCACGAGAAGCGCAGGCAGGGCGGTCAGGCCGTAGCCGCCGCTCAGATCGAGCACAAGGCCGAATATCGCCACGGTCGGGACGGACGGCTCGACGACGCACAGAGCGCAGGCGGCGCAAATCGCCGGATCGATCCCGAGGCTCGTCCCCGTCAAGCCGGAGAGAAGCGCTGCCGACCAAACGGTCGCCTGCCTCCGCCGCAGAGCCCGACGAAAGGCCGTCGTCACTGCGGCGGAGAGGAGAATTTTTGTGACAAAAAGGCTCCATTGCAGGCTTCCTCCAAGCAGGCACAAGCCGCCGAAGATCGCGCTGACCGCTGCGGCCATCGTCGGCATAAACCACTCGCTTGAGGGCAGAGCTGTCCCCTGAAACACGCACAGCGCCGCCAGCATCAGCATCGTTTGTGCCGCATATTCCGCCGCCGCAGCAGTCTCACAGCGCAGAAAATATCCGCCCACCGTACCGACTGCCGCAAGCACGGCCTCCATTCCCATCGGGAACGCCGCTACCATGCACGCCCCCAACGGCAGCGGCTGTGAAAACAGTGTCGCACCACTGATGACAAATCCGAAGGCCATCACGATCAGGCCGTCGATTGCCGTGCGCATCCGTCTGCTTTCCACCGTCAGCCGAGCTTTCATTTGCCTCTCCCCCACCTCATTTTTGCCCATTTTACCGCCCGAGATGTGCAAAAATCGTCGGGAAATGCGGACGGAAATCGTTGACCGCACCGAAAAGCTGTGGTATAATCCGAAAAAAGGAGGTCATCGCAATGGGAAAAGAACTGGAATTTAAGCTGTCCGTGCCCGACGAGGCGACGCTTCTGCGCATTTTGAATGACGAGGAGCTTCTCGCCCTCGCCCTCTCTTCGCCGCTGGAGACACAAATGAAAACGACCTATTTCGACACCGAGGATCGCCGCTTTTCCGCCCATCACTTCACGCTGCGCACTCGACTGGAGGGCGGACGCAGTGTGATCTGCCTGAAAACGCCCACGGGCGAGGCGCACACTCGCGGCGAATGGGAGATCGAGGGCGAACGGATCGACGACGACGCCATCGCCCGTCTGCTCCGCCTCGGTGCACCGCAGGAGCTTTTGGCCTTCTACGCCGGCGGCACGTTGCGGAGCATTTGCGGCGCGGAATTTCTGCGTCGTCATATGATGCTGGAATTCCCGGACGGCAGTCGGGCAGAGCTGGCCTGCGACTGCGGCTTCCTCCACGGCCAAGCAGAGCAGCTTCCCCTCTGCGAGGCGGAGCTGGAGCTGTATGGCGGAGAGCCGACCGAGATGATTGCCCTCGTCCGCCGCTTGTGCGACCGCTACCGCCTACGCGAGCAGCCCGACAGTAAATTTTCCCGCGCCCGTCGACTGAAATAAACCGAAAGCCTCCCTGTCCGACATTTCGTTGACAGGGAGGCTTCTTTTTTTACCAGATCACAACCGTGGTTCCCAGAGGGATGTTGTAATAAATATATGCGGCATCGGCTCTTGCCATGCGGACGCAGCCCAGCGAGGCCGGTGCACCCAACGTGGGGTCATAGTCCGAGCCGTCGTAGCCGTAGAGCGTGGTGTGGAAGGCAAAGTCGCCGTCATAGCCCGTGGGGTAATAGACGACATAGTCGCTGAAGTACCATGCGCCGTAGTGCGCCTGGAGAGCGAAAATCCCCGTCGGCGTGGGCGTGTAGTTTGAGCCGGTGGAGCAGAGGTAGGTGTTCTCCACCTTCCACTTACCTGCCGAGCCTCTGAATATGATCACCCTCTGGGTATAGCGGCTGACCCAAATGAGGCAGTCGGTCTTTGAGGTATAGCCGATCGTATTGACAAAGCCCTCCTTGGTGCCGACGGAATAATCTGTGCTGCTGTCCCATGTAGGCACATCTTTCCCGATAAAATTGCAGCTCGAGTTGCGGATCCAGCCGGTATGCCGTACGCCGCCTGCGTCCTTGTAGGTGACGCGAACCGCGCTGCCGCTCGGATTATGCTCGATATTGACGACGGCGCCCTTCGGGATCGTGCACAGATAGCCCGTGAGATATCTGCTTGCATAGAGTGTGGTGTCGCTGCTTACGGTGCAGGGGATGTACTGCGTCTGCACGGTATCGAGCGCATGGTCATAATCGTATTGATACGCACGATCCTCCAGCGTCCCGTAGGCGATGGAGCAGGTGCCGCCGTATTGAGAGCGGATCAGAAGCGCGGCGTAGCCGCTTCCGTTGACGCAGATGCCCGTGCCGGCGATATGAACGCACTGCGCCGTGCCGTTCAGGGTCAGCGCGGTATGGGCGCAGAGGTAAATGCTTTCGGCATTTCCATGCAAAACCAGTCCGCCGTTTCGGACTTCGACGTCGCCCTGATCACCGCGGACGGTATGTACCCGATCGATGACACAGAGCCGCTCGGCGCTGCCGCGATATTCGCTGTCGCCACCCATGAGGCAAACGACCTGCGCATCGCCCGACAGTACACCGCTGCGCGGTGCGAAAACGACCTTTTTCGTCGTAATATTGCTTAAATCCACCTTTGTGTCGGCGGCAGTGCGGAAAATAATCGCCTCGGAAACCGTCCATGACGTGGGGGAAAATTCCGTCCGTGCCGACTGCGTGATGACAAGCGTTCCGTCGAGCGTCAGCTCGTTCGGCAACGGCTCTTTGCCGCGATAGAGGACAAAGCCGCTGTCGGGGATCTCTTCGGGCGCGTCGGCAACGGCATCGATGAGCTGAAAGAGCACGGCTGCAATCTCCGCACGGGTGATGTAGCTGCTCGGGCGGAAGGTGCCGTCGGCATAACCCTTGACTGCGCCGAGCTCCGTCAGCGCACAGAGGCTGTCCCTCGCATATTCGTGCAGGGAAGCGGCGTCGGAAAAGCTCCTCCAGCCGTCACGCTGCTGTGCGGTCAGGCCGAAGGCGCGAGCGATGGCGACAACCGCCTGCTCTCTCGTCAAGGGGCTCTTCGGCTCCATGGTGTCGGCGCTCGTACCGTTGAAAATTCCGGCGGCAACCGCAGACGACAGCTCATCACAGTACCACTGCCATGCTTCGATATCCCGATAGACGGACAGGTCGGCCTTGCCGCTTGCCCCCGTCAGCCGAACCAAGACCGCCGCCATCTCCGCACGGGTGATGTTCGCCGTTGGGTTCAGCTCGCCCTTCTCGTCACCGACAAAGATTCCCTCCTCGACCGCAAAGACCAGCGCATCATGACTCCAGTCGTCGGGGAAGTGATAGTCGTCGACCGTTGCGGCGCCGACCGAAACGAAAAATGCCGCAAAAGCAAGCAAAATTGAGAAAATGCGCAAGACCGTGTGTTTCATTTTTCCCCCTAAAACGACTCAAAGTGGAGCAGCCGCCCCACTTTGATGGATTTTTAGTATAGCGAATAAAACAGGATCAGGAAGACAAGGGCGGCGGTCAAAAACGCCAGGCCCGTGATCACCAGGAAGCCGAAGCCGCCGTGATGCCGCTTCTCCTGCTTTTCGAGCACATAGTCGCCATAGCGGATATGCTCGGGATCCTTGCGGAAGCGGTCACGGATCATCCGACCGGTGTAGGAGAGGAAATCGAACTGCCCCTGCTGGCCGATCCAGACCAGAAGGCCGACCATAACCAGAATCACACCGGGGATGGTAAGCGCGTCGCAGAGGATCAAATAGCGCTCCTGCGCCGTGGTCGCATCGGAAAAGCCGTAATTATTCAGAACAAAGTATCCCAGCAGTGCACCGCAAGCGGCGGCAATTGCGTAACGGGTCAGCTTTTGCTTCACAGGCCAAGCTCCTCGCGGTACTTCTTCTCCTCGGCATCGTTGCAATAAACGAAGTGACCCGGCTTGATCTCGCGCATCGTCGGCTGATCAACACTGTAGTCGTGATCCTTCAGCTTATTATAAACGATACGGGTGCGGTTCTTCTCGCTCTTCGGGTCGGGCAGGGGAATTGCCGACAGGAGGGAACGGGTGTACGGGTGCAGGGGATGGGCAAAGAGCTCCTCCGCCGTCGTCAGCTCGACCATCTTGCCGTAGTACATGACGCCGATACGGTCGGAGAAGTACTTGACGACCGAGAGGTCATGGGCGATGAAGAGAATGGTCAGGCCGAGCTTCTGACGCAACTCGTTCAGGAGGTTGATGACCTGTGCCTGAATGGAGACGTCCAGCGCGGAGATGGGCTCGTCGGCGATGAGCAGCTCCGGCCGCATAATGACGGCACGGGCGATACCGATACGCTGACGCTGTCCGCCGGAGAACTCATGCGGATAGCGGCCGGCGTGCTCCCGAACGAGGCCGACCATTTCGAGGATCTCAAAGACCTTCTCCTCGATGTATTGCTTGTCACGGATGCCGTTGATGACCATGCCCTCGGCAATGATCTCCTTGACGGTCATACGGGGGTTCAGCGAGGCGATGGGATCCTGGAAGATCATCTGGATCTGGGTGATGAGGCGAGAATTGCGGGCAATGCGAAGCTCCGACTTGTATTTTTCCAGAAGCTCCTTGTATTCCTGCGGATCGGAGGCCTTTGCCTGCTCCAGCTTCGGGGTATACTCCGCCTGAAGCTCCGCCACCAGTCGCCGGGCATATTCGGCATCACTGCGCTTATGGTCATGCTTCGCCAATGCAATCTGCTCGGCGAGCCGCTCAGCCTCTTCCTTGTTCTTCTCCAGCTTCGCCTTTTTCAGGGCGACCTTGTAGGAACGGGTGCCGGCGCAGATGCGCTGCCCCTTGAAATAGATGCTGCCGGAGGTAATGTCGTAAATTTTGATGATGGAGCGACCGGTTGTGGTCTTACCGCAGCCGGACTCACCGACCAGACCGAAGACCTCGCCCTTCTTGATATCGAAGCTGACGTCGTCAACCGCCTTGACATTGCCGAAATACTGACATAAATGTTCCACACGGAGCAGGGTTTCGCCGTTCTTGATGGTGTTATCCATTCTGCTCACCTCCGTGCTTTTTCTTCATGCGTTCGATTCGGTCGGTAATATTCTTCGGGATGTCGACCTTCGGCGCATCCGGGTGCAGGAGCCACGTCGCTGCCGCGTGCGTATCGGAAATGCTAAACATCGGCGGCTGCTGCTCAAAGTCGATCTGCATCGCATATTTGTTACGGGCGGCAAAGGCGTCGCCCTCGGGCGGATAGATCATGTTAGGCGGCGTGCCGGGGATTGCCTCAAGGCGTTCCTTCGTATCCAGATCAGGCATGGAGGACAGCAGCGCCCAAGTGTAGGGATGGCGCGGATCGTAGAAGATGTCCTCGGCCGTGCCGTACTCGACGATCTTGCCGGCATACATAACGGCAATGTCATCGGCCATATTCGCAACGACACCGAGGTCGTGCGTAATGAAAATGACCGAGAGGTTGCGCTCGCGCTTGAGGTTATTGATCAGCTCGAGGATCTGCGCCTGAATGGTGACGTCCAGTGCAGTCGTCGGCTCGTCGCAGATGAGGATATCGGGGTTCGCAGCCAGAGCGATGGCGATAACGATACGCTGGCGCATACCGCCGGAGAACTCGAACGGATACTGATAGTATCTGGCTCTCGGGTCGCTGATGCCGACCTCATCCATCAGGCGGATGGCCTTCTGCTTGGCCATGATCTTGGTCAGGCGATAGACGACGGCAGATGCCTTCTCCTTGAGGAAGTCGATCAGCTCGATGCAGCGGGCATGGAAATCCAGCTGCTTGGCCTGCTCGATATATTCCTCATAGTGCTTTTCCATTCGGGTGATGATGGAGACGATGTCCGCCTTCAGCTCATCCAAATCGAAAATCTGCTGCGGCTCGACGCGCCAGTCGATCTTCTTGCCTGCGGCGATTTTCTTTTCGCGCTTTGCATTCTCTCGGGCGAAGCGCTTCTCCTCCTTCGGGTTCTTGGCCGCACCTGCGAAATAGGTGTTGATCGCGCTGGTGATGGCAGTGCCGAAGGTATAGGCCATGTTATCCTTCTTCGTTTCGAGAAGGTCAATGGATTCGGTGATCTGCTTTGTCAGGTTCTTTGCATACTTCAGAGCTTCGCTCTTGGTGAAGTCGCCGGAATAGTAGGTTTTTGCCTCTGCGAGAACAGGCAGAAGGGCACGCTTCTTTTCCAGAGCGTTGTCGAAGGAGTTGCGAATTCCCTTTTCCAGAAGCTTCAGGAACTCATCCATGAAGTTTTCGTCGAGGTAGCGCAGCGCCATCTCATTGAGCTCGGTATAATTACCCGTCGCAAGATCTTCGTACGGATTGCAGAAGGAATAGTAGCCGATGCGGAAGAAATTCGGACGCTCCTGCGAGATCATCTCGGACAGAAGATTCTTCAGATCGGTGAGGACTGCCATGGCCTGCGCGGAGACGGCAGTATCGTGCGTTGAGACGACCGAACGAGCCATATTCAGCTCGGAACGAACTGCCTCGATGCGATCACCGAACTTGGCAACAAGGAAGGGATCCTTAATATACTTCAGGCTGTTCAGGAAGTCCTTCATCTGCGCCTTTATGTTCAGCTCCTGCTGCTTTTCGGCCTTGAAGAGGAAATCCTCCACCTGCTCCATCAACTCCTCGGCGTGCGCCTCGGACTGGTTATAGCTGTTTTCAAGGCGGTTGGCCTTGATGCAGAAGGTGTCAAAGGTCTTGCAGAGGCGAGCGATCTGCGCGGTGGATTTGTGCTCCGTCGCCTCGTCCATGTTGCGCTGCATCAGCTTGAGCAGATTGTTAAACTGCTTGCGGCTGGTTCTGCGATTGGTCTTGTTTTTCAGGAGCATGGCCTCGGTGATCTGCTTACCGATCTTGACGATGGGGTTCAGGGAGGACAGGGGATCCTGGAAGATCATGGCGATCTTGTCGCCGCGAATGGTGCACATTTCTTCCTCCGTGACCTTCAGGAGGTCACGGCCGTCGTAGAGGATCTCGCCGCCGTCGATGATGGAGTTGCCGGCGAGGATGCCCATAACGGCCTTGGAGGTAACGGACTTACCGGAGCCGGATTCACCGACGATGGCAAGCGTCTTGCCGCGCTCCAAATCGAAGGAAATATCACGAACGGCCTTGACCGTACCGTTGTTGGTACGGAAGGAGATCTTTAATCTTTTAACTTCAAGAATCTTATCCATACGCTTATTCCTCCACGCCGCGCAGTGACGGGTTGAATGCGTCACGCAGGCCGTTGCCAAACAGGTTGAAGCTGATCATCAGCAGGGAGATAAAGACAGCCGGGACGATCATCAGGTGGGGGAAATTCGTCCAGATGCCCTGAGAATCGGACAAAAGGGTACCGATCGAGGTGGTGTCGGCAGTGCCGAGCTTGACGATGCCGAGGAAGCTCAGCGTGGATTCGCTGAGGATCGTGCTGGGGATCGCCAGAGCGGAAGAGGTGATCAGGGTGCCGAGCGTGTTCGGGAAGATATGCTTCCAGATGATGCGGCGGTCACGTGCGCCGAGAGTACGGGCGGCCATGACATATTCCTGATTCTTGAAGCGGTAGAACTGCGTTCTGACGCGGTAGGCCGTTCCGATCCAGCCCGTTAGGACATAGGCGAAGATCAACGATGGCAAGGCTCCCACCTTGGTCGCCAGATGGATCTGGAAGAGGGTCGCCACAACAATGAATGGGACATAGCTCAAAATATCGGACACACGCTCGAGAATGATGTCGATCCAGCCGCCGTAGTAGCCTTCCACTGCGCCGTAGAGTGCGCCGATGATGAAGTTGATCAGGCAGGTGGAGACGGCGACTAGCAGGGACAGCTTGATGCCGCCGGCAATGCGCTGCGCCATGTCATAGCCCTGAGAATCGGTGCCGAAAATATACTCCGGCTCGAAGCCGTTCTGATACTGATAGTAATTATAGTACAGGACACGGATGCGGATCTGTGCGGTTTCGAAGGTGCCGCCGCCGGTGTGCTCCCAATAGATGGGTTCGCCGTTTTCGTCGCGCTTATAGTTATCCTCAAGGATCATTCCCGCCTCAAGATCCATGGTCTTGGTCTTGCCGTTTTTATTGGTGTAGACGGGCGTGTACTTCTTGGTCTTGTACCAGTTATTGGCATCGAGGGGATCCATGTTGTATTCGTTCGCCTCAATGAGGGGATACATGACCTTCATTCCGGTTTCGTTTTCCCATTCGAGGATTTTCTGATATTCGCTCTGCGTGACGCTCTTGTACAGGAAACCGACATTGAGATACGCCTCAATGCTGCCGCCGGAGAAGCTGCGAATTTCTTCCTTCTTTGCGTTCAGGGTCGTCGAGATCTTGCCGACGCTCTTGACAGGCTGATACTTGCTCTCCCAGCCCTGCTCAATGGTAACGTCACGGTTGCCCTCGTAGTCCTCCGCACCAATGCCGATGGCAAGCGCCTTGATCAGGCTCTTTTCGGAGAAATCCATGGAGGTAGTGCCGGTGGCAATGCCGAAATGCTCGCTCAGATAGAGATTGCGCGGGCCCTTTTTGGCATAGTACGGATCCATGAAGGTCGGATCCATCGGGGAAACCATCGGGGTGATGAACGCGAACAGAAGGATGATGACGATGATCACCGTAGCGACAACGGAAGCGCGGTTCTTGCAGAAGCGGTTCAGTGCGTCGCGGAAATAGCTGATCGGTTTGTCGTCGAATTTCTTGTCCGTCAGATGCTCATTGGCGTTGACGAAACGGAATTTTTCCTTCGGGATGTTCAAATAGTTCTTATTTTCAGCCATTTATCTCTCCCCCATTCTGATTCTCGGATCGATAAAGCCGTAGCTGAGGTCGGTAATGATACCGGCAAGCAGGCCAACGATGGTATAGAAAACGGTGTCCATCATAAACACATCATAGTCAAACAAATTGATCGACTTGATATAAAGCGCACCGACGCCGGGAATGGAGAAAACCTGCTCGATGACGAAGGAGCCACTCAGGATGCTGACGAAGAGAGACAAAATCATCGGCAAAATCGGCACCATGGCGTTCTTCATGGCATGACGGGTCGTTGCCTGCGAACGGGTCAGACCCTTTGCTCGGGCAAGGAGCATATAGTCGGAGGTCAGAGTTTCCGTAAGCTCGGCACGGGTGAAACGCGTCAGGCTGGCAATGGTACTGAAGGACAGGGCAAGTGTCGGCGCAATGAAGCTGATGAACATCTTGCCCGTGTACCAGCTTCCGCCCGCATCATTCAGAGAATAAACCGTCGCAGGGAGCAAATCCAGCTTAAAATAAGTGAAATACTGCACCAGGAAGGCATAAACGAAGGAGGGAACCGAGACAAAGATCATGACGGCGGTAGATATCAAGGTGTCCTGCCATCGGTTCTTGCGAATGGCGGCGTATATTCCGAGCAGAAGACCGATCGGAATCGAGAAGATCAGGGAATAGAGATTGACCATAACTGTTGGAGCCAATCGGTCGACGAGGACATTCAGCGCCGGCTCGCGGAACTGGATATACCAGGAGGTTCCGAAGTCGCCCTCCGTGAAGATATTCTTCAGATAGATCCCATATTGGGTCAGCAGGGGTTCATTATAGCCCAGAGCATCCCAACGATCTTTGATTGCAGCGGCCTGCGTCTTATCCGTCGGCATTTCACGGGGAAGCGCACGGATGAGCATAAAGCACATGGTAACAATGACAAAGAGCGTAAAGATCATCAGCAGGATACGCTTGATAACATATTTTGTCACGTAACATCTCTCCTTCGAGTGAAGTATCGGATTGTTCCGACGTTTTGGGGTAGTACGAAGCGATACCCTTATCGCTCCGAAGCTTTTTTCTGCGGAGCAACAAGGGTATCGCTCCCTAATACGGCAACACAAACAGAAACCTTCCAGCATCCGTTTGTCGTATTTTAGGGAAACAGGCCCATATACGGCAATATGCCTAATTTCTGTATAAATCTTAGAAATCACGACCAGGAAATATTTTGGCTTTCTTCGCACTAAATCGAAAAAAAGCTGATAATGCCACATTTGCAGGGGAGATAAATCTCCCCTGCATAGTGGTTCTTACCCTAAATCGATAGGGAAATATTCTCCGAAAAGGTCAGAGATTATTCGTAGGACAGAGTGCCATCCTCAGCAGCAACATAAGCATCCCACTCAGCGTCGGAGTAGTTGTAGGTCATCAGACGCGTGCCGCCGAAGTCGTACATGATGTTGTAGTCCTCGGTGTAGTAGGAAACCTTGTAAGCCAGCATGAAGCAAGCAGTGGTGGAAGCCAGCGGGATACGATAGTACAGCTTCAGCCATGCTTCTTCCATCTGAGCAGTGATGGACAGCTTAACGGTGTTGTCTTCGTTGGCATACGGGCCGGTACCGATCAGAGCGCCGGACCACTCCTGCCAAGTCATGGTGACTTCCTCGCCCTTCACGTTCAGGGTGAGCTTCTCGGTGGTCGGATCCCAGCAGCCGGCCTCGTGGAGGGCGTACTGACCGGGATCGCAGTAAACCTGGAAGTTACGGAACGGATAGAAGGCAGCGCCGCCCCAAGCACCGTAGCCGATGGCGAACTCGCCGTTGGCGGTGTCGTCATAGCGGTTGGTCAGGTTGCCGATACCCTCGAGGGTGATCTTGCCGAAGCCGGAGCCTTCCGCAGCAGCGTTGATGTACTTGTTCATCAGCTCGATCTGCTGGTAGTTGGCGGAATCCAGAGCACCGGCAGCGTAGCCGATACGGATGTAGATGTCTTCACCTGCGGTGTACAGGCCGGCAGCGACCAGCTCTTCACAAGCGGTCTTCATGAGAGCCTGAGCCTCGGTGAGGTTGTAGCCGTTGATGGAATCGTAAGCATCCTTCAAGGTTGCATAGGGAGTGCCCTCGCCGTACTCAACGCCGTAGAGGTTGCAGATGGCCTGCATCGCCTCGTCGGAGCCGCGGTAGGAAGAGGTCGGATCGTTGTAAACGTCGTAGAAGTAGAGGTTGTTCATGGTCGCATAAGCGGGCTTGTAGCCGGAGGTGGCGGTGACCCACTCGCTGCGGTCGATGCCGAGGCTGAATGCCTTACGGAAGTTGATGTTGGACAGGACGACAGAGTTGGTGTTGCCCTTGGAGTTATCCATTTCCTTCAGGTTGTCGAGATCGCAGTTGAAGAAGAAGGACATGGTGTAGGTCTCGTCGACCTTGTACAGAACATCGCTGGTGGCATAGGTGAGGAGGTCGTCGGTGGTGGGAGTCCACTCGGTCAGCTCGCCCTTCAGGAATGCCTGCTTTGCGGTGGCATCGTCCATGACGTCGAAGACGATCTTGGTGGTCTGGAACTGCTGACGCTCTTCGCCGTCAACAAGGAAGTTGGTGTAGGAAACGAGCTCGCCGTTGTCGTTCATTTCCCAGCCCCACCAGTTCTCGTTCTGAACAAGAACCATCTGCTTGTCGGTCTGGAGAGACTCGAGGCGGTACGGGCCATAGGACATGGTGGTCTCGACGGAGGTGCCGTAGTTGGTGGTGACAAGGCTGCCGGTGGTGTCCTTGCCGGCCTCGTACAGATCCTCGTAAACGAGCCAGGTGCTGGTGCAGGAGGTCAGGAAGTAGTTCTTCTCTTCTGCAGTCTGGAGGACGTAACGGATGGTGTAGTCGTCAACCTTGTAGCAGCCGACGGTGGAGTCATAGTCGCAGTCGGCATAGGTGATCTTCTCGACGAAGTAGTTGACAGCGTCATCGGCAGTCTCGCCCCAATCGGCGACAGCGGTGATGACACCGACCAGCAGTTCGAGGTTCTCGTCGGTCAGAGGAGCAACGCCGTCTTCGTCAGCCAGCTCGCTCAGAGCGTTGTAAGCGTCAACGCCGAAATAAGCTTCGCCGTAAGCACCGACATAGTCAGCCAGGGAGTTGCCGCCCAGCCAATCCATGGCAATGCCGAGCGAGATGCCGACAGGATTGCCGTCAGCGCTGGTGTAGACGCCGTCCTCGCCCTTGACAAGGTCTGCCAGAGCATAGGCACCGAGGGTGTCGGTCCAAACAGAGGAGCCGGCATTGTAGTACAGATTGCCGCCTGCAACTGCGGACTCACCTGCGTAGTACAGGTTCGCACGGTAGTTCTTCATGTCGGGGTTGAGGAGCTGCTGCATGGAGTAGATGTAGGTGTCGGCATTGATGGGGGTGCCGTCTTCCCAGCAGGCTTCCGGAGTCAGCTTGATCTCGTAAACATAGCCCTCAGTGACCTCTTCGGCAGTCTTGCCGGCGGGCAGGGTGACGTTGTACTTGGTCAGGTCATCCTGATGGTCGGCAGTGACGTCCTCGATGGAGGTAGCCATGTCGTAGACCCACTGATAGACACCGTTCTCGGAGTCATCAATGGAAAGGGTGACAAAGCCCATGGACAGGTAGCCCAGAACAGTGTCGTCTGCGTTCATCTCCCAAGTGTGGGGGTTCCAGTTGGTGGCCAGTGCGGTGGAGTAGGTGTTGTAGGTGTAAGACTGTGCTTCGCCGGGAGCGGAAGGCTCGGACGAATCGTCGGTGTTACCCTGCTCACTCGTCTGACCCTGGGGGTCGGTGGTGGTGCTGTCATCATCGTTTGCACAGGCGACGAACATCGTCATGACCATGCAAAGGACAAGAAGCAGTGCAAGAAACTTCTTCATTTTCTTTCCTCCTAAAATTTTTTATTTCACTTTGCTGATGCAAAGAAAAATACGATCGGACGCCGCAGAAAAAAACATTTCCCCTATGGCCTCTAAAAAGTTTTTATATACTATAGCACACTTTAGCGAATTATGCAACAAAAAAATTCATATTTTTTTAATTTTTTTGTTTTTCTTGAATTTTTATAAGATGGCCATTCAATAAAACAGCAATAATATACATTTTATACATAAAAACATGAGTAAGTATACCGTCGAAGCTTCTTTTATGGTGTCCGAGAGTGCCTTTCGACCGCGTCCGAAGCCCTGTCGACGGCATTCTCACGGGCGCGGCGGACACGGAAATCTGTCTTTTCGCCCGTCGTGTTGTCGTGCGTGACGATCCACCGCGCCGCGGCTTTGAAAGAATCGCGAACGAGCTTCCCCACGCAAGCAAATCGCTTCCGCGGCAATGCCGCGGAAGCGATTTGCTTGCTGCGCGTCGGGAAAGCCTGCGGCCTGTCGTTGCGAACCGAGGCGCAAACCGGTATGGCAAGCTTCCAGATCAGCTCTTCTCCGGTTTTCGGTGCAGCAATGCACACCGCTTCGTAGGGCACGCCGGCCTAGGCGCGTCGCAGCCCGTCGCAGCACCGTAGGGCACGCCGACTCGGCGTGCCGCAATCCACCGCGCCCGTCGTCGTGGGTCAGACAGTGTTTTCTTTCAGCCAGTCCCGAATACCGGAGCCGATGTCCTTCATCGTGCCCTCCTCGTACGGGACGCGCAGGTCGGCACTTCGGCACAGGTCGGCAAAGGTTTTCGTGCCGGCTGCATCGACGAAGGCCAGATACTTCTTCCACGCCGCCTCCCGATCCTTCATGGAAAGCGTCCAAATCTGGAATGCGACCGTCTGCGCCATACAATAATCTATATAGTAAAGGGGGTGCAGATAAACGTGCAGCTTCCACTGCCAGTGCGAATAGCGGCCGTAGAAGGGCAGGCCGTCCATATCCAGCCACGGGCGGTATTTGTGCTCCAGCTCCTCCCAGACGGCGTTGCGCTCGTCGGGCGTGAGGTTCTCGTTTTCGTACATCCGATGCTGGAATTCGTCGATCATGCAGCCGTAGGGGATGAAATCGAGACTGTCCTCGCAGTGCTGCAGCTCGTATTTCGCCGTGGCGTCACCGAAGAAATTTTTGTGGAAGTCCTGCGTGAGAAATTCCATGCTCATCGAGTGGCACTCGCAGGCCTCCATGGTCGGGGACTCATAGGCCGGATGAACCTTGGGGTTTCTCAGTGCACGGTAGGCGGCGAAGGCGTGACCGGCCTCATGGGTCAGGACGTCGACATCGTCGCTCGTGCCGTTGAAATTCGAGAAGATGAAGGGTGCCTTATGGGTCGAGAAGCTCGTGCAGTAGCCGCCGGGTGCCTTGCCGTTTCGCGACAGCACATCGAAAAGCTCTCCGTCGAACATGAATTCGATGAATTCCTTCGTCTCGGGGGAAAGTGCCTGATACATGGCCTTGCCCGATGCCAAGATCTCGTCGGCAGTGCCCACGGGCTTGGCGTTGCCGTCGGGGAAGCGGTATTTGTCGTCGTAAATGCACAGACGGTCGACGCCGATGCGCTTGCGCTGTGCCTCCTTGACCTCGGCAATGATCGGCACGAGGTCGCGGGCAATCTGCTCGCGGAAGGCGGCCAGCTCCTCCTTGCCGTAGCAATTACGGCCGAGGCGGTCGTAGCCGAGTTGAATATAATTGTCATAGCCGACCAGTCTTCCCTGCGCATTGCGGTTCTTGACCAGCTTGTCGAAGATCTCGTCAAGCTCTTCCCGATGCGCGTCGAAGGTTCTGCCCTCGGCCTCGAACGCCGCACGGCGGACGGCGCGGTCGGGGCTTTCCTTATATGCCCCGAGCATGGGCAGGGGCATGGTCTTGCCGTCGAATTCGACCGTCATGGAGGCATAGAGCTTCTGATACCGAGACTCCAGCTTGTTGGCCTCCTGCATGAGGTGGATCATCTCGGGCGTGAAGCTGCGTCGGGCAATCTCCATGTTCGTGAACATCAGCTTGCCGTAGTGCTCCTCAAGCTGAGGGCGGAGGGGCGAATCGAGCAGGGCGATATTCAGGGCATTGCTGACCTCGCTCAGCTCCGCCGACGCCTCGTCGAACCACTCGCGTTCCGCGTCGTAGAAGGGGTCGGCGGTGTTGACGGTGTTGCGGACATAGGCGATTGAGCCCATGGACATGGCCTCGTCCGTAAGCGCATAGGAGCGGTCGCAGGCGGCAATGGCGGTTTCGACATCGTTCGCCGTCTCGATCTTGCGGACACATTCAAGAAGCTGCGCCTTCAAAAGCTCGATATCCGGTCTTTTATAGGGATATTCTGAAAATTTCATCTGTGTTCTCCTTATCGTATAGTATATGCCTCAGGCTTGCGGAAGGTTCCTGCGCAGGACGCAGCAGCCTCCCGACCCCACTCGGCACAGGTCGCCGTCCGTGTCGGCGTCACGGGCGAAAAGCAGCTCATCCGTAGAGGCAATGACCAGCTCGCGGTCGGTTCGGTTTACATAAATCTCCGCCACTTCCGTTTGCGTTCTTCGGGCGAAGGCAATGACGCCCTCCCCTGCCCTCAAAATGCGGACATCACCGAAGCGCAGAGCATCGCAGGAGTGCTTCAGCTCCGCCAGAGAAGCAAAGTGGCTTTGAAGCGCCCTGTCCTCCCTGCCCCACGGGAAATAGCGGCGGCTGAACGGGTCGTCGAAACCCTCCATGCCGACCTCGTCGCCGTAGTAGACGGCGGCCATTCCGGGGAGAGTGAACTGGAGGAAGGTCGCCATGCGCAAGCGGGCGAGGGCGATCTTCTTAGCCTTCTCCGAGAGGAAACGGGTCGCTTTTTCTTCCTTTGTCCCCTCGAAGTCGTCGCCCAAAACAGTCAAAATGCGCGGCGTGTCGTGCGTGCCGAGCAGATTCATCACGCACAGCAGCACCTCCGGCGGATAGTTCTCCGCCAGCGTCATGACCGTCTCTCCGAATCCCCGTCCGTCGTCTCTTCCGAGGACGAAGTCGACAATGGCTCGGCGCCACGGGTAGTTCATCACGGAGTCCAGCTCGGCATCGACAAAATACCGACGGGATACGCCGTAGGCACGCTTGTTTGAGGCATCCTCCCAGACCTCGCCGATCACAAGAGCGTTCGGATTGATGCTGCGCACGCGGTCTTTGAGCCTTTTGACGAAGCAGTCGGGTGTCTCGTCCACGACATCGAGGCGGTAGCCGTCGGCGCCGAGGCGCATCCAGTGGGCAACAACGGAATCCTCGTCCTCAATGATGTAGTTTACATAACTTTCTTCCGTTTCCTCGAGATTCGGCATGGTCGGAATTGACCACCATGCGTCATAGGCATCCGGATAATGCGAAAAACGGTACCACCTGCGGTACGGCGAGTCGGGGTCGGAAACGGCTCCGTGGCCGAAAACGCCCTTGGCGTCAAAGTAGACGCTGTTGCTGCCGGTGTGGTTGAACACGCCGTCGAGAATGACGCGCAGACCCAGCTCGTGCGCCCTCTCGCACAGTGCCCTGAAATCCTCCTCCGTGCCCAGCATCGGGTCGATGCGCCGGTAATCCGCCGTGTCGTAGCGGTGGTTGGAATAGGCCATGAAGATGGGATTCAAATAGACGATGTCCACGCCGAGGGACTTTAGATACGGGAGCTTTTCCCGAATTCCGGCCAGATTGCCGCCGTAAAAATCGTTGCACCAGTTGCCCTCACGGTCGGCGGTGAAGTCCGGCGTGTCGTCGAGGTTTTCGTGCAGGCGGAAGGGCTTGAGCTTATCGCTGAGGTCACAGCGTCCGACCTGATGGAAGCGGTCGGGCAGGATTTGATAGATCACGGCACCCTTGGCGTATTGCGGAACGGTCATGTCGCTCGGGAGGAAGCTGATCTGCCATTTTTCGCCCTTTTCCATATTCGTTCCGTTCCCCTCGCGGAAGAGGCGGAAGCTGCCGTTCTCCTTTCGGAGGCGGAACCAGTAGAAATAAAGGCCGCAGTCGAGGGAAAATTCGCCGTGCCATACATTATATTCGCCCTCGCGGTGGGAGAACGTCATCGGTACCTCGCAAATCGGTGCCTCATCGCAGTTTTCCAGTACGACGAATGCCCCGACCGCTTCGCCGCTGTCGGGGACATAGAGATTCATCGAGCAGGTTTCCCCCGTTCGGAGGGTTCCGAACGGGGTCTTGAACTGCGGAAGCTTGCTGTCATAGAGAATCCGCATCACAGGTACCAGATATTCTCGGCGTATTCGCGAACCGCACGGTCGGACGAGAAGATGCCGGCCTTTGCGATATTGACAAGGGACATATTGCCGAATTTCTCGGCGTCACGGTACGTCTTTTCAACCTCCGCCTGCGCTCTGGCATAGTCGGTGAAGTCAGCGACGGTCATGAAGGGATCGGCCGTGCCGAAGCGATTGGTCAGCAGGGAGTCGACAATATCGTCATACCGCTGTCCCAGCACACCGGAGGTCAGCATATCCAGCACGGCGCGAATATCATCCGTCAAAAATTCCCTCGGATCGTAGCCGCGCTGCCACAGTGCCTCCGTCTCATGGGCCTTCATGCCGAAGAGGAAGATATTCTCGTCACCGACCTGCTCGTGGATCTCGACGTTTGCGCCGTCGAGCGTGCCGATGGTGACGGCACCGTTGATCATCAGCTTCATGTTGCCCGTGCCGGAGGCTTCCTTTCCTGCCACGGAGATCTGCTCGGAAATATCCGCCGCCGGGATGATCAGCTCAGCGAGGGAGACTTTGTAATCCTCGAGGAACACGACCTTCAGCTTGTCACGGACGTCCGGATCGTTGTTGACGAGATTGGAGACTGCCACGATCAGGCTGATGGTCTGCTTGGCGCGGATGTAGCCGGCCGAAGCCTTTGCGCCGAAGATGAAGGTTCTGGGGACATAATCTCCGTCCGGATTGGCCTTGATGCGTCGATAGAGATGCAGGACGTGCAGGATGTTCAGAAGCTGACGCTTATACTCATGCAGACGCTTGATCTGGATATCGAAGATGGAATCGGGGTCGACACGGACGCCGTTTTTCTCGGCAATATAGGCAGCGAGGCGTTCCTTGTTCCTGCGCTTGATGGCGCGGAGGTCTGCCAGCACCTTCGTATCGTCCCGATATTTCAGGAGCTTTTCGAGGTCACGGGCATCACGCTTGAAGCCGTCTCCGATGAGGTCGGTGAGGTACTCGGTCAGGAGAGGGTTGGACTGGCACAGCCAGCGGCGGTAGGCGATGCCGTTGGTGACATTGACGAAGCGCTTCGGCGTGATGTTGTAATAATCGCAGAAAATGCCGTTTTTCAGGATGTCGGTGTGCAGCTTGGACACGCCGTTGACCTTGTGGCAGGCGGCAAGGCAGAGGTTGGCCATACGCACCTCGTTGTTTGCGATGACGGCCATATAGTTGATTTTGCCCCAGTCGTTGGGATAGGCCTCGCTGAGCTGCTCGACAAGGCGGCGATTGATCTCCATGCAGATGGAGTAAATCCGGGGGAGCTGCTCGCGGAAGAGGTCGACGCTCCAGCGTTCCAGCGCCTCGCTCATGACGGTGTGGTTCGTGTAGGACAGGGTCTTGCAGGTGATCTCCCATGCCTTGTCCCAGCCGTAGTCGTTCTCGTCGATCAGCAGGCGCATCAGCTCAGGCACGCAGAGGGCGGGATGGGTGTCGTTGATGTGGATGGCGACCTTTTCTGCCAGATTTTCATAGGTGTGATATTTTTTATAATGCTTCTTCAAAATGGCCTGCAGGGAGGCAGAGACGAGTAGGTATTGCTGCTTCAGGCGCAGACGCTTGCCCTGAATGTGGTCATCGGCGGGATAGAGCACCTTGGAGATCGTCTCTGCCATGGCATTACGCTCGAGCGCGCGGATATAGTCGCCGCGGGAGAAGGCCGCCATGTCGAAGCTCTGCGGCAGTCTTGCGCTCCAGAGGGTCAGGCGGTTGGACGCATCGCTGCCGTAGCCGGAGATGAAGAGGTCATGCGGCACGGCCACGACGGAGTTGTAGCCGACCTGCGCCACCTTGAACCGACCGTTATCGACCCATTCCCGAACCTCGCCGCCGAACTTGACCTCGACCGCATCGTCCTCCCGCGTGCGCAGCCAGACATCGCCCATTTCCAGCCAGTTGTCGGGGAACTCCATCTGCCAGCCGTCGACGATCTTCTGACGGAAGATGCCGAATTCGTAGCGAATGGAGAAGCCCGTGACGGGATAATCCATGCCGGTCGCCGCATCCATATAGCACGAGGCCAGTCTGCCGAGGCCGCCGTTGCCGAGGCCGGCATCGGGGTCGAGGGCGTAGATGCGGTCGATGTCGATACCGTACTGCTTCAAGCCCTCTCTGCATTCCTGCTCGACACCGAGGTTATAGAGGTTATTGCGCAGAGAGGTTCCGACCAGAAATTCCATGGACATATAATAGACCTCTTTGCGCTCCTCATTGGCACAGCGGTTGCGGAAGCGGTGGTTCTTTTCGGTGAGCATTTGACGCAGGACGGTGCACAGGGCGCGGTAGATCTGCTTCTGCGTGGCATCGGCGATGTCACAGCCGAAGAGACGGTGCAGCGCAGCCTCCAGCTCCTGCATCATGTTCGGGCGGTCGAGCGCGATCTCGGCCTTGGGTGTTTGCTTTTTCATAGAGCCTCCTAAGGTTATCTCTCTTTAATTATTTGCTGAGCAGCTCCGTGTAAAGCTGCATATATTCGCCGGCAGGCGCCTGCCAGCCGAAATCGATGCGCATATCCCGATTGGCCAGCGCGTCGAAGCGTGCCCGATCACCGAAATACAGGGCGACGGCACGGTCGATGGCGCCGAGGAAATCATCGGCGTTATAGCTCTGGAAGGTGAAGCCTCTGCCCTCCTCGGTCTGTGGGTTATAGGGGGCAACGGTGTCCTTCAGGCCGCCCGTGGCCGAGACGATGGGCACGGCGCCGTAGCGCATGGCGATGAGCTGCGACAGACCGCAGGGCTCGGACTTCGACGGCATGAGGTACAGATCCGCGCCGGCGTAGACACGGCTCGCCAGCGCAGGGTCGAAGGCCAGACGAACGGCGACCCTGCCGGGGTACTGCTTGGCCAGCGCACTCAGGACATATTCATACTGCTTCTCGCCCGTGCCGACGATGGCGAGCTGGACGTCCCGTTCCATCAGTCTTTGGGCTATGTAGCACAGAAGATCGATGCCCTTGTGCCCTGCAAGGCGAGTGACCATGGCCAAAACGGGGACATCGGGATTTTCCGCCAGCCCCAGCTCCTTTTGCAGAGCACGCTTGTTTTCCTTCTTGCCGGACATATCGTCCGCAGAATAGTTGGCGGCGAGCGCCTTGTCAGTCTCGGGGTTATAGACGGCGGTATCGATGCCGTTCGTAATGCCCCAAAGCCACGACTTGCGCAGCATCCCGTCGAGGCGGTGGGCATAATACGGGTACTTCAGCTCCTCGGCGTAGGTCTTTGAGACGGTGGTGACGATGTCAGCGACCTCGATGGCGCCCTTCATCATATTGACGGCGCCGTCGAAGGACATATGGCTGCGGAAATATTCCGGCAGGCCGAGCGTCGTGTCGAAAAAGCTCGAATCCGCCCAGCCCTGATACTCCACGTTGTGGATGGTAAAGACGGTCTTTGTTTCGGGGCACCAGTGGCCGTACATCGCACGGCAGTAGACCACGCCCATGGCCGCCTGCCAGTCGTGGCAGTGCAGAACCTCGGGCTTGAAATCCATGTAGTACAGGGCAGCCATGGCCGCCTTGGAGAAATAGGCGAAGCGTTCGCCGTCGTCAAAGTCGCCGTAGACCGTGCTTCGCGCACCGAAGTAATAGTCGTTGTCGATGAAATAGACCTGCAGCTTCTTGCGGCGGGACTTCAGGCGCAGGATGCCGACATAGCTCTCGCGCCACGCCAGATCCATCGTGAACGAGCCGATCGGCTCGACCTTGATCTCGGGATTCTCCTTGATTTTTTTATAGTAGGGCAGGAGCATGACGACCTCATTGCCCCGAATACGGGACAATTCCGCAGGCAATGCCTGCATCACGTCGCCCAGACCGCCCGTTTTGACATACGGTGCCGCCTCGGAAGCGAGCATTGCGATTTTCATACGGTTTCTCCTCTTTTCAAAATGACGGGGTGCTCCTTCGTGCCGCAGAGCTTCTTGCCCGGGCGGACGACGACATCCTTATCCAGAATCACGCAGTCGAGATCGGCGCCCTCACCGATCACCGTGCCCTGCATGATGATGCTGTTGCGTACCGTGGCGTTTTCCCCCAGCTTGACACCGCGGAAAAATACGGTGTTTTCCGCCCTGCCCTCGAGGACGCAGCCGTCGGCGGTAATGCAGTTGTCAATCTGCGCATTCTCACCGTAGGAGGTCGGGACTTGGTCGCGAACCTTGGTGTAGATGGTGCGGTTGGAACGGTTGAACAGGCCGTGGCGCACCTCGGGCTTGAGGAGGGCGAGGTTGTTCTGATAAAAGCCCAGCGTGCTCTCGTTGAAGAGGGCAACGCCTTGGAATTTATAGGCGTTGATGGGGCGGCCGGACTCGGCAAAGCCGTAGAGCACAAGGTCGCGCTCGAAATGGCAGCGGTTGTGCGCCACAGCCTGCTCCACGGCACGCATCAGGACATCACGGCGCATGACGAAGATGCCCATGGAGGCGAGGTAGCCGCTGTCGGCAGTTGTCTCGACGACGACGTCTGTCACACGGCCGCCTTCGTCGGTCTTTACGCCCATGTCGATGTGTCTCTTGCCGTCGCAGATGCCGTCCTTGACGACGACGGTGACGGTGGCGCCGGAGGCAATGTGGCTCTCGACGACCTCACGGAAGTCGATGGCGCACAGGACACTGCTGTCTGCCATGACGACATACTCCTCCTTCGAGATCTCGAGGAAGTTTATGGCCGAATGGATGGCATCGAGCTTGCCCCGATAGGAGCCGTTGTGGTCGAGGGCATAGGGCGTCAGAAATTCAAGGCCGCCCTCCTCCAGATCCAGATCCCACTCCTGGCCGGAGCCGATGTGATTCATCAAGGATTGGTAGTTCTGCTTGGTGATGATGCCGATATGACGGATGCCGGAATTGCTCATATTGGACAGGGGGAAGTCAATCTGGCGATAACGGCCGCCGTAAGGCACCGATGCCATGGTGCGCTTGCCGGTCAGATCACCGAGATGATCGTCGTAAATGCTGGCGAAAATAATACCCAATGCGGAATTCATCGCTTGTGCCTCCTTCATTTTAACAGATCTCGCCGGGCTTGATGGCGGAGTTGGCTTCGATGGTTTTGCCTTTGCCGATGACGCTGATGCTCTTGGCCTCGTCGGGGGCGAAGCTGCCGCCGATCACGGCGCCGCGGCAGATTCTGCAGTCCTCCCCGACGATGGCGTGGCGGATGATGGCTCCCGACTCGACCGTGACATTCGGCATGATGACGCTGTCCTCGATCAGTGCGTCGGGCGCAACCGTGCAGCCGGTGGAGATGATGGAGTGGCTGATATTGCCGTAGATTTCGCAGCCCTCCGCGATAAAGCTGTTGGCGGTTTTGGCTTCTGCGGCGATATAGGTCGAGGGCATGGCGTAGTTTCTGGCATAGATGCGCTTGTCACCGTAGAGGTTGAACTCCGGATCCTTACCCAGAAGCTCCATATTGGCTTCCCAGAGGGAGTTGATCGTGCCGACATCCTTCCAATAGCCGCTGAACTCATAGGCAAAGAGCTTGTGGCCGGAGTTGAGCAGTGCCGGGATGACGTTCTTGCCGAAATCGTTGTCGCTCTTGGGATCCTCCTCGTCGGCAATGAGGAACTGCTTGAGGATGCTCCACTTGAAGATGTAGATGCCCATGGAGGCATTCGTGCTCTTGGGCACCTTCGGCTTCTCCTCGAATTCGTAGATCGAGCCGTCGGGATTCGTGTTCATGATACCGAAGCGGCTCGCCTCCTCGATCGGGACGGTGCGCACGGCGATGGTGCAGTCGGCATCCATCTTCGTATGGTGGCGGAGCATGGCGGCATAGTCCATCTTGTAGATATGGTCACCGGAGAGGATCAGGACATTTTCGGGATCATAGCGGTCGATAAAGGGAATATTCTGATAGATCGCATTTGCGGTACCCTTGTACCATTCGGACTTCTTGCTTCTGGCATAGGGAGGCAAGA
Organism: uncultured Oscillospiraceae bacterium; assembly: GCA_964555465.1. Taxonomy (GTDB): domain Bacteria; phylum Bacillota; class Clostridia; order Oscillospirales; family Oscillospiraceae; genus JAZOXB01. Next base: position 12,928 of record CAZKSR010000003.1, on the reverse strand, counting down.
CCTGCACACCGCCGTGCGAGCGGTTCAACCGCCACGGCTGGCCGTTTCCGATGTACTCATTCAGCTCCAGCGGCTGGTACTGGGTCAGGATGCCCACCGTATCGATGCCGGAGTTGACGCAGTTGGACAGGGGAAAGTCGATGATGCGGTATTTGCCGCCGAAGGGGACGGCCGGCTTTGCCGTGTTCTCCGTCAGAACCATGAGGCGGCTGCCCTGGCCACCGGCCAGAAGCATTGCGATACAGTGCTTTTTTTGGAAGTTCATAGCTCATCTCTCCTTGTCATGATCAGTCAATATTTTCAGTTCTGCTCGTCGCAGTCATTGGCAGGCAGGTTCGGCTGCCCCGTTTTATGCTTATAGAAGGTGACGGACAGGGGCGGCAGGGTGAATTCGCCGGAATATTGCAGTCCGTGCATCGGAATTTTGTCCGCACGGACAAAGGGAAGGGGCGTTCCGCTGCCACCGAAGCGCGCCTCATCGCTGCTGAGAAGCGGCTCATACACGCCCTTGCGCAGAAGCCCGATGCGGTAGCCCGTTCGGATGTCCGTGCTGAAGTTGCACAGCACGAGCAGCGCTCTTCCGCGGCGGTCATTGCGCAGGAAAACAATAACGCTCTGCGATTCGTCCTCCGAGCTGAGGCGGTGGAAGCCGGCCTTGCTGTCAACGCCCCACAGTCCGCCATGCTCCAGATAAAAATGATTCAGCTCCCGAACATAATCCCGCATCTGCCGATGGCGTTCAACCTCCGTCAGGCTCCGATCCGGCTCACGATCACCGCTCCACTCGTCAAGCTGCGCGAATTCGTTGCCCATAAAGGTCAGCTTTTTGCCGGGGTGGGCGATCATATAAGCGTAACAGGCGCGAAGGTTGGCAAATTTTCGGTCATAGGTGCCGGACATTTTCCCGAGGAGAGCGCCCTTGCCGTGCGTCACCTCGTCGTGCGACAGCGGAAGAATGTAATTCTCGGGCGGCGAATCGTCCGTCATGAAGGTGAGCCTTGCACGGCTCTCCTTGCGCTGAAGGGGGTCGAGGGACATATATTTCAGGGTGCTGTTCGTCCAGCTCGTGTTCCATTTGTAAGAAAAGCCGAGGCCGCCGTCGTAGTCGGGCTTGGTGACCAGCGGAAAGTCCATGGATTCCTCGGCGCAGGTAACGGCCGTTCTGCGAACGGAGAAGATGGCACGGTTGAGCTTGCGCAGGAAAGCGATCCCCTCCGGATCCTCTATGCCGCCGAAGCGGTTGCGCGCGTGATCCGCCCTGCTCCGGCTCGGATAGATAACGGCATCGACCGCACCGACGCGCAGTCCGTCAAAATGGTACACCTCGATCCAATAGACCGCCGCCGAGATCAGGAAGGACTGCACCTCGCCCCTGGAATAATCAAAGCGGCGCGTCGCCCCCTCAGTCTGCTCGTTCGTCCGAGCGTCGGAGGCTTCGTAGCAGCAGGTGCCGTCGAATTCGATCAGGCCGCTTTCGTCCTTCGAAAAGCCGGCGCAGACCCAGTCGAGCAGGACGCCGATGCCGGCCTGATGGCACAGATCGACGAATTTCATGAGCTGCTGCGGCGTGCCGTAACGGGCGGTCGGGGCGTAAAATCCCGTGACTTGGCGGTTCCTCGAAGGGCCGACGGGGTGCTCCGCCAGCGGCAAAAGCTCGACGTGCGTATAGCCCATGTCGAGCAGATAGGGAATCAGCTCCCGGGCCAGCTCCTCATAATTGCAGAAGTCGCCGTCTGCCCTGCGCCGCCACGAGCCGACGTGCAGCTCGTAGATATTCATCGGGTTGTCGAGATGTCTTTTCTTGGTCTGGCGGAAGCGGTAATCCTCATCTCCCCACTCGTATTCTCTCGGCGTGTCGATCACGGCGACGAGCTGCGGCTCGGTACGGAAGCGGAAGGCGTAGGGGTCGTTTTTTCGCACCGTCGTCCCGTCCGGACGGGTGATCTCGAAGGCGTAGGCATCCCCCTCGGCATAGGTTTGCGAGAAAGCCTCCCACACGCCGCAGGCCAGCGGACGCATCGGCGTATCGCCGCCGTCCCCGACGATGCGGATTTTTAAGGCGTTCGGCGCCCAGACGCGGAAACGATAACCCGAAAGGCCGTTCTCCTGCGCAGCATGGCAGCCGAGGAGGGTGTATGCGTGGTTCGAATCGCCGCCTGCAAAGCGACGGAAGGCATCTTGCAGGGTATGCTCCATGAAAGCCGCTCACTTCCTTCCGCATGAAGATTCTCTCAGTAATATCAGTATACCACTTTGCACAAAAGTTTGCAAGAACTATTCTGAATTTCTGATGATTTTGTTTCTTTTTCCTTTTTGATTTCGGAGCATCCGCATTTTTCTACGATGATACTGCATTTTTTCTGCGTAATTTGATGAAAAACCGTCGCTTTTCGAATCTGCGGCCGTCAATTTTCCCCGCACCGAAGAATTTTCCGCGCTCTTCGACTTGACAAAATTCGATTTTTGGCATAAACTAAAGAGTGGAGCAATCCGAAATTGATCTTAAAGGAGGGAAAGTCATGGATGCTGGGAGTAGCAGCGGCAATGCGGTAGGCCGAAGTCCGCAGGAGCCTCCGGGGATCCGTGGCTCTGCGTAAAATCGGTGCTGCCGTGCCGGCTTCCGAATCTCTGACGATTTTACATGAAGAATCAGGAGGTAAGAACCGATGGCAGAATATAGTGTCACCATTGCAAGCACCCTCACCGCGCTCATGAGCGAGCGCAAATACAACACCGTTCGTGACATTCTGGTCACGATGAACCCGTCCGATATCGCTTACGTCTTTGCCGAGCTGGAGGAGGATCGTCTGCCGCTCTTTTTCCGCCTGCTGCCGAAGGAGCTGGCCGCGGAAACCTTCGTTGAAATGGAGCCGGATGCGCAGGAGCTTCTCATTCGCGGCTTCTCCGACACCGAGCTGCGCGAAGTCGTCAGCGAGCTGTATGTCGACGACGCCGTCGATCTGGTCGAGGAAATGCCGGCCAACGTCGTCAAGCGCATCCTCTCGCAGGCCGATCCGCAGATGCGCAAGGAGATCAACGAGATCCTGCGCTACCCCGAAAATTCCGCCGGCTCCATCATGACGACGGAATACATCTCCCTGCGTCCGGCCATGACGGTCGAGGAGGCCATTTTGCGCATCCGTCGCACCGGCTATGACAAGGAGACGATCTACACCTGCTATGTCACCAAGGATCGCACGCTCGTCGGCCTCGTCACGGTCAAGGATCTGCTTTTGGCAGAGGACGACGAGACGCTCATCAGCGACCTCATGGAGACGAACATCATCTCCGTCAACACCCATACCGACCAGGAAGAGGTCGCCCATATGTTCTCGAAATACGACTTCCTCGCCTTTCCCGTTGTCGATGCCGAATACCGCATGGTCGGTATCGTCACCTTCGATGACGCCATGGACGTCATGGAAGACGAGGCCACGGAGGACATGGAGATCATGGGCGGCATGACGCCGTCGGATAAGACCTATCTGCGTTCGACGACCCTTGACCTCTTCAAGCAGCGCATCCCGTGGCTGCTGCTTTTGATGGTTTCGGCCACCTTCACCGGTCTGATCATCACATCGTTTGAATCCGCTCTTGCGGCGCAGGTCGCCCTGACCGCCTTCATTCCCATGCTGATGGACACCGGCGGCAACTCCGGCTCGCAGTCCTCCGTCACGGTCATCCGTGCCCTGTCGCTGGGCGAGCTGAGCTTTTCCGATTTGGCGCAGGTCATCTGGAAGGAGATCCGCACCGCCGTCGTCTGCGGACTGACTCTCGCGGCGGCGTGCTTCATCAAAATTCTCCTCGTCGACCGTCTTATGATGGGTAACGAGGATATTACCGTCATGGTCGACGCCGTTGTCTGTATCACCATGGCGCTGACTGTCCTCGTGGCCAAGGTGATCGGCTGCTCCCTTCCCATGCTGGCAAAGAAGCTCGGCTTCGACCCGGCGGTCATGGCAAGTCCGTTCATCACGACCATCGTCGACGCCATCTCTCTGCTCGTCTATTTCGGCGTGGCCACCATGCTTCTGGACATGACCCCCGTTGCATAGTCGCAGCCATCGACAAGAAACGACCGACTTTCTCCGTTAAGGGAAGAAAGCCGGTCGTTTTTCGATGATTTCATAAGCCGCGTCGCTGTGAGCGTGAAAGCAAGACATTGCGGTGCGTTTCCTACTCGTGATCCATCGCCACGACGCAGGCATTGAGCACCTGCTGGACGACAGGCAGGCACGCACCGCTGCCGCTGCCGCCGCCCTCGATGATGACCACGAACGCCAGCGGATAGTCCGGATCGCTGCTGAAGCCGACATAGAGCGCATCACTCGACCCGTCGTCGCGCTGCGCCGTGCCGGATTTTCCGCCCGTTGTCAACCCTGCGAAGGTGCCGTAGGCACTGTAGTTCGTCGTGACCGCATATTCCATCATCTCCGCCAGGGAGCTTGCCGTGCTCTTGGGCAAAATACGCTCGCCCATTTGCGTCCGCGCCTCGTATTCCGTCTTGCCCCCACAGGTGACCCTCTCGACGACATACGGCGTTGCCGCCTTGCCGCCGTTGGCGATTGCTCCGACGAGGGTCATGATTTGGCAGGGGTTGACCTGATCCTCATACTGTCCGATGCCCGACCACGCAACGGCATAGTCATCGGCACCCGACAGATCGAAGCTCCCGGCTCGGGTTTGCAGCCCGTCGAAGGAGATCGATCTCGTGATGCCCGTTTTTTCGGCATATTCCGTCAAAATCTCCGCGCCCAGCTCGTCCGCCAGCTCCGCGAAAGCGACGTTGCAGGACTTTGCCAGCGCCTGCTTCAGCGTCAGCGTGCCGTGCCCCTCGTGGTTATGGCAATTCACCGTCGTCCCGTCGATCTCGACCGAGCCGGTGCAGGTGAAGCTTCTGTTTTCCACATCCTCGATGCGCTCCAGCGCAGCCGCCGCCGTGACCAGCTTGAAGGTCGAGCCGGGCGTATAGGTCGACCAGATAAAGCGGTTGAAATAGACCGAGTCGTATTCGTCCTTCACGACCGAATTCCCGTTTTCGTCGGTCGTATAGATGCTCTCCGGCGGATTTTCCGGGTCGTAGGTCGGCATGGAAAGCATACACAGAATCTCGCCCGTCTGATAATTATACACGCCGACAACGCCCTTCTTCCCCTGCATGGCGGAATAAGCCGCCGTCTGCACGGTCGGGCTGACGGTCAGCTCCATCTGCGCTCTGCCGTCGGCTCCGTAGACGCCGTTGACCATGCTGTAGCCGCTGAGCTTCTCGCCGTAGGCCTCCGTGACATAGGAAACGACATTGCCGCCGTCGCCCAGAAGATGCAAAAGCGAGCTGCGCAGGGCGGCATCCCGTGCATAATTCATGCCGCCGTCCGTGTTCAGAACTTGCGTTCCGTCGCGTGCGACGACGCGGTAGGTGCTCAACGCGCCGCCGGTCTGCACGGCGGAATTGCTGCGGAAGCCGACCCATTCGGAGGCCTGCGTGACATAGCGCACGGTGATCGTCACCATGCCTGCCACCAGCACCGCCGCCAGAATGAGGGCAAACCATGCCCGTTTTGCCAGTCTATTCATACTCCACCTCCTCGGGTCGTGCCGCCTTGACCGCCACGCTTGCGTTTTGTCTTGTGTCGACGGATTTGATGAAGGCGAGCAGTCCCCAGCAGCACAGCATACTCGAGCCGCCGTTGGAGACGAAGGGCAGCGTCACGCCGGTCAGGGGAAGCAGATCCATCGTGCCGAAAACGTTCAAAATGGTCTGCACGATCATGACCGTCACGGCAGCGCAGGCGGCGATGGTATAGAAGCTGCTTCGCGCCATCACGCAGGAGCGGAACACGAAGCCGGCCAGAACCACGATCACGGCGACGCACATCAGGGCGACCAAAAAGCCCCATTCCTCCCCCACGAGGGCGAAGACCAGGTCGGTATCCGCCGCCGCGACGTGGTAGAGCCAGCCGTTTCCGGCGCCCAGCCCGAACAGGCCGCCCGAGGCCATGGACATCATCGCCCGAACCTGCTGATAGCCCATGTTGTACGGGTCATCCCAGACGTGCCCCCAGACGGAGAAGCGTCGCTGGATATAGCCGCTGTAGTCCTCGAAATAGAGCAGCAGGATCAGAACGGCGAAGACCACCGCCATGATCGCCAGCGCGACGGTCGAGAAGCTCCCCGAGCGCATAAAGGCGATGACGAGGAAGGTCACAAAGAAGATCAGCGCCGCGCCGAAATCCTTCATCAGCGCAAGGCAGCCGCAGATCAGGACGGAATAGGCGATGAAGGAGATGACGTTTCGCTTCGCCACGACCCGATCCATCGTTGAGGCGCCGACCAGAATGAAGCACAGCTTGACCAGCTCCGACGGCTGAAGGCTCACGGGGCCGAGGCTGATCCAGTTGCGCGCGCCGTTGACCTCCCTACCGAGAACAAGGTTGACCATAAGCAGCAGCACGCCGCCGACCGCCGCCAGATAGCGCACGCGCTTCGCCCGCGACAGATCACGAAGCGACCACGAGAGGGTGAGATAGATCACCATGCCGCCGAAAATGCACACGAGCTGCTTCATCAGCTCGCTCGGGTTGTAGGTTGAGATGACGGCAAGGCCGATCGTGCACAGCAGGAAGGCCATCGTCTCAACCTCGAAGCCGCTGCGCCGCATCAGGCGAAGGACGAAAAACAGCAGCCATTGCAGGGCGATGAGGGCAAGATATGCCAGAAAAATTTGATTCAGCGACTCCGCCGCACAGCTCGTGAAAAGCTGCACCGTCGTCAGAAGCTGAAAGAGCGTCAAAATCAAAAGCGTCAGCGACGGCATCGTCTGATCAATCGGCCTTGTGCGGCGTCGGGTCTGTTCCTCTACCTCCTGCGCCGTCACCGGCTCAAGCCGCAGCTCAACACCGCCGAGCGAGATGACATCGCCGTAGTTGACGGCACTGACGCTCACCCTTTGGCCGTTGACATAGCTTTTTGCCTTCGAGCCGATGTCCGTGATCGACCAGCTCCCGTCGTCAAATCGAGTCAAAACCGCATGAGAACGGGAAACGGTGGGGAAATCGACGATGATATCACTGCGCTTTGCCCTGCCGATGATGCTCTCCCAGTGGTTCACGGGCAGATAGCGGCCGTCCGGCATGACGAGCCATGCCCATGTTTCCGGCTCCTTGCGGTAGCGCAGCAGCGGACTTGCGCAGCGCAGGAGGATGACAAACATCAGGATCGGCGCAAGATACCGCCAAAGCGTACAAAACGCCGAGGCAAAGTCCGCCCCGTCTGTCTGAAAATAAATTCCGATCGCTTCCAATTTTACACCTCCCATACGATCAAAGGGACTGTTGCCAGTCCCTTTCGTGTGTAGAAAAACGGATCCGAGTATCCGATCAGGCCAAGCACCGCCCCACGCCTTTCACGTTGGGGCGATTTTTGCACGGCTTTGCCGATCATCGCGAAAACACCGTCGGTACTGCGCGGAAAGCCGACGGAAGGAACGCTTTTCCTCGGTTTTCGGGATCAGTCGTCGTCGTAGTAATCCTCCGGATCGATATTTCGGTCGTAGGTCGTCTCCTCCGTGGTGTAGGAGGTTGTCCGCTCCGGCGTCACGGGGAGGTCATCGACACAGCGCATGGAATAATATGCCTCGCCATCGGTCGGCAGACGCTTCTTGCGCAGACGCTTGTTGACCGAATCGGAGATCAGCGAATAGATCACGGCAAAGACCGGCACGCCCAGCAGCATTCCGGAGAAGCCGAACAGTCCGCCGAAGAGCAGGATCGACACCAGCACCCAAAAATCGGAAATGCCGAGCTTCACGCCCATGATCCGATTCTCGATGATGTTCCCGTCGATCTGCTGCAAAACCACGATGAAAATGACGAAATACAGCGCGTTGATCGGGCTTTCGATCAGCAGGAGCAGCGCCGACGGGATGCCACCGAGGAAGGGCCCGAAATACGGGATGATGTTCGTCACGCCGACGAGCGTCGCTATCAGCGCGGCAAAGGGCATATCCATGATCAGCATCCCGATATAGGTAACCACCCCGACGAAAACGGCGTCGAGGATTTTGCCGATGACATAGCCGCTGAAAATGCGGTTGGTGCGCCGCGCGATGCGGAAAACATAGTCGGCATGATCCTGCCGCAGCGTGGAGACGATCAGCTTCTTCGACTGCGTGCAAAGCTGCTTTTTATAAATGAGGATATAGATCGCCGCAATGATGCCGATCAAAAGATTGGCGACCGTCATCACAACGCTGACGCCCGCGTTGAGGACGTCGGTCAGAAGCGAGCCGAGGTCAATGCCCTTGATCCAGCCCAGGAAGCTCCCCAGCAGCGTCTCGGAATTTTCGTTGAACCACGTCTCGATCCCGGTGCCGGCAAAGGTATCGTGCACCCATTCGGCAATCGTGTCATAGTAGGTTTGCAGCTTTTCCTGCGAAAGAAGCTCCTCCAGGCTCTCGATGATATTCGGGACGATCAGGGCGATGAGGGCATAGATGGCAGCGAGCAGGACAATCACCGCCGCGAAAACGCCGACGGTCTTGCTGATGCCGTTTGCTTTCGTTTCGGACAGCTTGGTCTTTGCCAAAAGCCTGTTCATGCAGACGATGACGTATTTCATCACGGGATTCATCAAGTAGGCAAAGAGGCAGCCGTAAAGAACGGGCGAGAGAATGGCGATCAGGTCGACGATGCTCTGATAAAAGCCCGAAAAATTGGAGAAAATAAGGGCCACCACGATCGAAGCAACGATGACGAGAAACGCCGTCAGGCCCCATTTGAAATATTTTTCGTTGCGATGCAATTTCATTTCGGCGGCTCCTTCCCTTTTTTTACGATAATAGAATACCACGAAGTTCGCAAATCGTCAAGTGCAGAAAAAACTTCCTTTTTTCGGAAGTTTGTGGTATGGTATACGGGAGGTGATCGTGATGGCAAAAAGCAGCCTGCAAAAGCTCAAGCTTCTCTATCTTCGGGACTATCTGCAAAGGAACACGGACGAGGCGCACCCGGCAAGCGTTTCGGAGCTGATCGCTTTTCTCTCCGAGCAGGGCATCCGCGCCGAGCGCAAGAGCATCTATGACGATATGCTCGCCCTGTACGAATACGGGATGCAGGTGGAATACCGCCGCAAAAAGCCGTCGGGCTATTACGTTGCGCAGCGGGAATTTGACCTCTCCGAGATCAAATTTTTAATTGACGCCGTCCTGTCCTCCCGATTTTTGACCCCCGCACAGTCGAGTGCCCTGGTCGCGAAACTGGCAAATCTGTCCGGACGGCATCGGTCTGCGCTGCTGCGGCGTCAAATCGTCCTGTCGGGCCGGATCAAGTCCGCCTCGGACGACGCGCTGATTCATGTCGACCTCCTGCACGAGGCCATCGAGCAGAATCGGCAGATCGCCTTTCGCTATTTTGACTGGGGCACGGATCGTCGGAAGCACTTCCGCAGCGGCGAATACGTCGCCAGCCCCTACGCCCTCCTCTGGGACGATGAAAACTATTACCTCATCGCCCACAGCGACCGCCACGGCCTGACGCACTACCGCGTCGACAAGATGGAAAGCATCCGCCTGACGGAGCTGCCTCGGGTCGTCACGGAGGAGACGAAGGCCTTTGACCCCTCCACCTATTCCAAGGAGGTCTTTGGGATGTACCGAGGCAAGACCGAGCGGGTCAAGCTCCGCTTCGAGCAAGCTCTGGCCGGCGTCGTGATCGACCGCTTCGGTCGGGACATCATGCTGATCCCGGACGGCGAGGCACACTTCACCTTCACGACGGAAGTCTCTGTCTCTCCGAATTTTCTGGGCTGGCTGGCAGGCTTCGGCGGCCGTGCGAGCGTCGTCTTTCCGCCCTGCGTCGTGGAGGAATACCGCTCGTTCTGTCAGGCGGCGCTTTCCGCCCTGCCGCAGGAGGCAAAGGCCGGATGTCTGCCGCGATCGAATAAAAACGCCGCCACGTAGACCAACGCACCTGCCGTCTCGATGATCATATCACGCATCGTGTCGATCAGTCCGATGTCGATATACCCGAGCATCGGAGCACCGTTGACCGTGACGCTTTCGATGCTCTCAATATGGCCGATGATGCCGAGCTTTTCACCGAGCAGATAGGAATTGATCTCGGTGATATAGGTGTCGTTCTGCATATCGCTGTGGAAGATCAGATCCGCCGTGTATTCGAAAATCTCCCACACCGCCGAGGCCGCGACGGACAGGCAGAACGCAAAGACCGCCCGCAGGAGCAGCGATGTCTCCGCTCCGCCGTTGAGCCGCTCGGCCAGAAAGACGCCGAACATCGCAAAGATCACGCCGCTCGACAGGTGCATCGCCTTGTCCCACCACGAGGTGAGGTGGTATAGGTCGTAGCCGTCCCCGAGCAAGGCTCCCATCGCATAGATCAGCAGGAAAAGATACACCGGCAGGGCGATGCGGCAGTCAAGCGCAGCTTCGATCAGCCGCGGAATACACAGCAGCGCCATCGTCAAAAGAGCCATCAGCGCGCAGGAGATCAGCCTTCTGCGCAGGAGGCGGACGAAGGAAAAGACGCAAAACACCTCACAAGCCAGAAAGAGCGTATGCTTCGCCGCCCTTCTCGCCGGTTTTTCGGAGACATCCTTTGTTTTTTTCGGTAGCATGATTCCATCCTCCGTCTTCTTCGGATTTTGGAATATTATACCACCCGATTGCAACCGAAATTTGAACGGAAAGCAGTCAAATTATGAACAGAACGCAGCACCGAGCAGCCGGTTTTTCCGGTGCTCGGTGCTGCGTTTGTCGTCGTTTTGCGCAGGATTCCCCAAACGCGCGGCGCGGCAGGGTCATCCCCCACGGCGCTTCGTTCAGGCATTTGCGCCGCTGATTTGCGCAACGGCGGCCTCCAGCTCTCTCGTGTCCAGCTCCTCCGCCCTGCCCGTGTCGCATTTTTCCGCGACGGACGGATCGATCGGCAGACGTGCCAAAACGGGCAGATGATATTCCGCCGAGATTTGATCCAAATGACTCTTTCCGAAGAGGCTGTGGCAGCCGCCGCAGTCCGGGCAGCGGAAATAGCTGTAGTTTTCCACCAAGCCAAGGACGGGAACATTCATCATATTTGCCATTTTGACCGCCTTTGCGACGATCATGCCGACAAGCTCCTGCGGCGAGGTGACGATGATAACGCCGTCGATGGGCAGAGACTGAAAAACGGTCAGCGGCACATCGCCCGTTCCGGGGGGCAGATCGACGAACATATAGTCCACGTCGTCCCAGATGACATCCGTCCAGAACTGCTTGACCGCGCCGGCAATGATGGGGCCGCGCCACAAAACGGGATCGGACTCGTTGTCGAGCAGGAGGTTGATGGACATGATCTGAATACCGCTCTTGCTGACGGCAGGATAGATCCCCTCCTGATCGGCGCCGCTGCATTCGCTCACGCCGAAGGCCTTCGGAATACTCGGCCCCGTGATGTCGGCATCGAGAACGGCCACACGCTTTCCCGCGCGCCGCATCGCCGTGGCGAGCATACTCGTCACCGTGCTCTTGCCGACGCCGCCCTTACCGGAGACAACGGCAAAGACCTTACCCACTCGGGACTTCTCATGAAGCTTTGCCAAAAGGCTTTCCTGCTTGCGCTCGCCGCAGCTTTCGCCGCAGGACGAGCAATTTCCACTGCATTGTTCACTCATAACGATTCTCCTTCTCTTACGATTGACTGACTGCGTCGTCCCATTGCCGCATTTTTTCGTCCAGCTCCCGTTCCGTTGCTTCCCGTTCGTCGGTCAGGCGCAGAAATTCCTGATAATCCGAGGCCGCCGCCTCCAAAAGCACATCCAGCTCGGAGATTTTGTCCTCCAAAGCGGTGATCTCCCGTTCCAGACGGCGGATGGTTTTCTCCAGCTCCTTGCCGCCGGTCGGTGTCTTCGGCTTTTCCTTCTTTTTTGCCGTCTGCGGCTGCGGCATGGCCTCATGTGCCTTGATGGAGCGATACTTTGCGTAGCCGCAGGGGAAATCCCGAATTTTTCCGTCCTCCAGCTCCCAAATTCGGTTGGCGAATTTTTCGACGAAATAGCGGTCGTGCGAGACGAACAGGAGCGTGCCCTCATATTCGTCGATAGCGCACTCGACCCACTCCCGAGAGGCAACGTCCAGATGGTTTGTCGGCTCGTCCAAGATCAGGAGGTTGATCTTTTCGTCCATCAGCATACACAGGCGCAGGCGCGACTGCTCGCCGCCGGACAGCGTGCCGACGGTCTTGAACACGTCCTCGCCGGAGAAGAGGAACGCACCGAGGCGATCCCGCGCCGACTGCGGCGTACACTTCTTCTCGTAGAGCATGGTGTCGTAGAGCGTGCGCTCGGGGTGGTCAAAGTGCATAACCTGCGGCAGGTACGCCGTCTTGACCGAAGGGCCGAACTTGATTTTCCCCTCTCCGGCCAGCTCCCCGAGCAGGACGCGCAGGAAGGTCGTTTTTCCGCTGCCGTTATCGCCCAGGAGAGCAATGCGCTCACCGCCTGCGACCTTCAGCTCGACCTCGGAAAAGAGCGTCCACCCGTCGAAGCTTTTCGAAAGATTTTTTACGCTCAAAACCTCGTCGCCGTGGAATTCCTTCTCCCCGAAGCGCGCTTTGAGGGTTTTCTCCGTCCGTGGGCGTTCGGTCTTTTCGATGCGCTCCATGCGGTGCTGGATGGACATGGCGCGGCGATAGAGCACGCGGTTGTTGATGCCCCAGCCCTTCATGCGCTCGACGGTATAGCCGAGCTGTCGGAGCTTCGCCTGCTCCTGCTCGTACTGCTTGAGCTGACGGTCGAAGCGTTCCTGCTTCTCTTTGAGATAAAATGTGTAATTTCCGCTGTAAAATTCCGCTTTCCCTGCGGAGATCTCGATGATGCGGTCAACCACACGGTCGAGGAAATAGCGGTCATGGGAGATCGTCAGTACGGTTCCCTTAAA
>CAZKSR010000002.1:61751-86542 GCA_964555465.1 uncultured Oscillospiraceae bacterium | reverse complement strand
TCCTGACGGATTCTCAGGGAAAGAAAATGGGCAAGACCGCAGGCAATGCCGTTTGGCTTGACCCGAACAAGACCTCGCCTTACGATTTCTATCAGTATTGGCGCAATGTCGGTGATGCCGACGTTATGAAGTGCATCCGGATGCTCACCTTCCTGCCGCTTGAGCAGATCGACGAGATGGCTTCGTGGAAGGACAGCCGCATCAACGAGGCCAAGGAGATTCTTGCCTATGAGCTGACGAGCATGGTGCACGGCGAGGAGGAAGCGAAAAAGGCACAGGCCGCAGCCAAGGCCCTCTTCGCCGGCGGCGGAGACGATGCCAATATGCCCACCACCGAGCTGAGCGAAACGCAGCTCACGGACGGCAAAATCAACATCCTCGACCTGATGATGGTCTGCAAGCTGGCACCGAGCAAGTCCGAGGCTCGCAGACTTGTCCAGCAGGGCGGTGTCTTTGCCAACGATGAGCGCGTCGCCGCCATCGATGCCGTTTTCACCGTCGAGCAGCTTAAGGACGGCGTCAAGCTCCGCAAGGGCAAGAAGGTCTACCACAAGGCCGTCATTGCATAAGAGAACCCCCTCGGGCAGCTTCGCAAAGCGCCTATTATAAAGTCAACCGCCGCAATGGAGTCCTATTGCGGCGGTGCTTTTTTACAGCCTTTCGGTAAAAAGGAGATAGAATACAATTGCCGTTTTGATGGCGCCGACGATCGTAACCGTCAGGAGATAGATCCCCGAACGAGGCTCCTCCTCGTAGGTGTGAATGACACCGTGTTCATCAACATAAGCGGCGTGCTGTGGCGCACTTAAGCTCCGTGACGGTACATTTTGTTGAAGTCGGCCATCGTCTTGATATCCGCTACGATGCCGCAAATTCCGACGAGGAAGACCGGCCGACCGCCGAAAGCGAGTGAGCAGTAGTACGGGAAACCACTTGCGGCGTCATAATTGATGAAGAAGATGAAGGTGAACAAGCTCCTGACGACCAGCCTTGTAACATCGCAGCGGCGAGTGGTGCGGAAACAAAGGGATTGCCGCAGCGTGGGCAGAATCTGACGCAGCCGGAAACGCTGTTGCCGCAGCGCGGACAATAGTACATCGGTGCGCTCTCCTCTCTGTCGGCGGTCGTAAAACCGACCTGCTTGCTGCACTTAGAAAAATAAGTGTATACTTATTATAAGCGCATTGCACTGCGTTTGCCTCAGCGTTTCCGCAGACCGTCTCCTTTTCGGGGAGAAAAACGAGAGCCGCGCGGAGCTGCCGACGCGAAAATGCACGGATTTGATCGAGGAACAGCTTTGCCTCCTGATGAATATGGCCAGATGCTTCACGGAGGCGATCCGTTCGGAACATCGGGGACGGATTCTCTGAAAAAAGCTCTTTACAGAATGAGGAATTTCGGTTATACTATATGCGGAATTTTGATATGGAGCGAAGAATATGATCCAATTTGATGAATATAAGGTCAAGCTGAACGACATCAAGCCGAAGCTTGACGAATTGAAGGCCGCCTATCTGCCGCAGAGCCTGCTCGATGAGCTGGAGCGGCTTCACGCCATGGCGGAGGCTCCCGGCTTTTGGGACGATCCGAAACGCTCTCAGAAGGCCGTGATGCGCACCAAGCAGCTCGAGAGCAAACGGGATAAGTTCAATGCCATGCTTACCTCGTGGGACGACCTGATGACCATCTGTGAGATGGCTCTGGAGGAAAGCGACGACTCCATGCTCGAAGAGCTGACGGAGGGCTTTGCCAAGCTGGAAGCGGCGATGGAGTCGGCGCGTCTGGAAACGCTTCTCACCGGCGAATATGACCGAAATAACGCGCTGCTGTCCTTCCACGCGGGGGCCGGTGGCACCGAGGCGCAGGACTGGTGCTATATGCTCTATCGGATGTACACCCGTTGGGCGGAGGCGCATGGCTACACCTATAAAATTTTGGACTATCTTGACGGCGATGAGGCCGGGCTGAAGTCTGCCGACATCATGATCGAGGGCGAGAATGCTTACGGCTTCCTGAAGAGTGAGGCCGGGGTGCACCGTCTGGTTCGTGTCTCGCCGTTCGATGCCGCAGGACGCCGCCACACCTCCTTCTCCGCCGTCGAGGTCATCCCCGAGATCGATGATGATGTTGAGGTTGAGATCCGTCCGGAGGATATCGAAATGCAGGTCTACCGCTCCTCCGGCGCAGGCGGCCAGCATATCAACAAGACCTCCTCCGCCGTCCGCCTGACGCATAAGCCGACGGGGATCGTTGTTGCCTGCCAAACGCAGCGTGACCAGTTCCAGAATAAGGAAAACTGTATGCGGATGCTTCGCTCGAAGCTCGTCGAGATCAAGGAGCGAGAGCATTTGGAGAAGATTTCCGATATTAAGGGTGTGCAGCAGAAGATCGAATGGGGCAGCCAGATCCGCTCGTATGTATTTATGCCCTATACCCTCGCCAAGGATACTCGCACGGCCTATGAGATGACCAACATCAACGCCGTCATGGACGGCGACATCGACGGATTCATCAATGCTTACCTCACCTGCGCCGCTACCGGGAGCTGGGCGACAAAATAATTCCTTTTTTTGAAAAATAAAGCTTGAAAAAAGCTACTATCTGTGCTAAAATACATCTTACTGTGTTGAAATAATTCCGGCCTGCCGCCGGCCGTAAGCGCGGTCATGATTGGAGGTTCTTATGTTCAAAATTATTCTGCTGATTTTGCAAATCATTTCCTGTGTTGCGTTGACTGTCATCGTCGTCCTGCAAAAGGGCGAAGAGGGCGGCTTGGGCGCCCTGACCGGCGACTCCGGCAGCTACCTTGGCAAGAACAAGGGTGCCACCCTCGATGCGAAGCTCGCCCGTGTGACCAAGTGGATCGCCGCGGCCTTCGTCCTGCTCACCCTCTTTGCTTCAATGGCCTATACCGCAGGTTGATATTTCAAAACGCCCCTCCAACGAGGGGCGTTTTCTTTTTGCTCTATGCCGATCGTTGGAGCTGAAGCAGAATAAGGAACTGTTCTGACATTTGGAAGGGAGGCAATAATACGGTGCTGTTTTCAAGGTGATCTTGAAGTGATTGCCTCGGAAAGGGGAAAGACCGGAAAGCGCAGAGAACGTCTTACAGAGCCGGATGAGCGGGGCGGAAACGGCACAGGGGAACCTCTGGGGATTGCAAAACCGGAACGCGCCGCCGAGACAGAAATACTCTAACGATAAAGAAAATACTGGACAAGTGAGTGACGACGGTGGTATACTGGAAAAAGAACGAAGAGACGCATTGATCTACGGCTTCAGCGGAGAGATTCACACACATGGCATAAGGCTCAGCCAACGGGAGTGCGCGATGCTCCGCTCGGCGGTCAAAAGCGGAAACGGTCTGCTTTCGGTAGAAATGTATTACGGAACGGCCTATGCCGAGAATTATCGATATTTGTTTGCCTTCGAAGAGAACGGCGGCATCACGGTGATTGCAAAGCAGCGCTTTGAGGATTACAACATACATGAACACACTTACAGGGAGGAGCATAATGAATATTCGAGATTACTACACCGCAGAACAGGAAGAAGAAATTCGAGTATTGCTCAGGCTGCTGATCAAAGCGGACATGGAAGAAAAAACAGCGATTATGACATCAGCAATGATGGACGCAACAGGGAAACGTCCTCAACTGATCGCTTTTCTGGAGCAGAATCCGAACGTTTCGACGGCAGAGATCGAACGGGAAGCAATTCGGATCGTGAAAGCAGAGGATTAGAGCCGTCACACAATCAGGCGAAGCAGAGATTCAGTATTCAGGAAATCCGAGGAGAGAAGGGAGATTACGGCGAAGGCGTGCTCCTCGATACCGATTTGTTTGATGGGATACATCCGCGAAACCGGGGCAAGAAGCTACGGGAGTTTGTCTACAACAATCTTGCCGGAAGCGAGCTGACGATGTATGACGAGGACGGAAATCCGGAGACGGTTTACATTGCAAGCGAGAAGGATCGGGTGCAGAAGCTCGGCGCGAAAAATAATCACAGAGTCATTGATAAGTTGGCAAGAAACGGCGGAGATAATATCCGTTCTCTTGCTACAGTACATTTATCTGAGGCTTTGCTTGCTTCCCAAAATGAAACATCCACCGATGAGCACAGTCATCAGTGGATGGATGAAAACGGATGGAGGTATCGAACGGTTTATCTTCAGGATATGTCGGGAAATATCTATATTGCCACGCTGAATATTGCAGATGGGAAAAACGGAAGAATTCTCTACGATATAAACAACATTCGCAAACTTGACAACAGCAAAAGAGAAGCTACCGGCGGCGTTGTGCCCTCAGCCGTTTCCGGAGGGGCTCGCACGAAAGCACCTAGCTTCTCTTCAAGGGAGAGTATACAGCAGAAGTCTCCAAATGTCAAGCAAAAATTTTCGGTCGAGGAAGAGACGGCCGAGAGGGATGAGGCGGCAAGCCGCATCGCACAGGAGGATCCGATTCGGAAGGAGGCGAGAGCCGAAGCCGATCCTGCGGCGGCGGAGAAAAAACGGCAGAAGGCCGAGGCAAAATCGATCAGCCGGCATTGGCTCGTTTTTCCCCTTGGCGTAGGGCCAATGTTTGTTATAAAGAATGATTTCTCCCTGCTCGGCTTTTTAACATCGGGGTCAGATGCCGCACCTGATCCCGACATTTATTGCAGAATCGAAAATAAGGAAATCACCGTCACCGACAGTGCGACGACCTACCGCCGTGACTTTTGCGGAGAATTCTGCCTGACCTATCGAAAAGTGCCTCAAGGATATAATATAGTGTATAAGCAATTTGCGGAAACCCTTCAAAATGACCATGTGCATTGTGATTTTTGTTGGGAAAAAATCGGAACATATGCGTGAACTGCACCCCATTTGTCAGACAAGTATGGTACAATACTTGCGCGGAGGAACGGGGTGCAGTTCATTTGCTTCGGAGGTTATTTTTTTACAGGGGCAGATCCTTTTTGGTAAAGCGGACGGAGCCGAGAATGTAGCCCAAAATTCCGACTACGCCGAGGATCACGAATTTCCATGCGTATGCGTTCGTTCCGTCGATGATGGAGATCACGTCGAAGAGGGAGATGACCGTTGCATAGTTGAAATAGTTCAGCGACTCCAAGCGGACGACCGACGGGATGACGGGGCTGCCGAAGAGTCCGAGCATGGCGGCAACGAGGGCAAAGATCGACAAGCCGCCGCCGATCGCCATAGAACGCTTGCTGCGGTCAAAGACACAGGACGTGAAGAAGCACAAGCCGGAAAGCGCCAGCAAGACCAAAAATGCGCCGACATTCAGCAGAATCAGGTTGCCGTAGGTCAGCTCGATTTCCTCTGTGACCAATCCGAGACAGACGCAGCCGGTTGCCGTGGTCAGTCCGAACATGGCAAGCAAAGAGCCGACGAGGTAGACCGCCTGCGTGAAGACCACACTGCTTCGCTTGGTAGACGTGGAGAGAACGTAGGCCATCGAGCCGCTGTCAACCTGTCCTGCAACGAGGTTATTGGAAGCCATAATCATGTAGATGATCGGCAAAAGGAGGCCGGCAAGCTTATAGAAGATCGAACCGACGATCAGAGAATACAGATCCATCTGGCCGATCTCTTCGAGGGCGTCGGACACCTCCTGCGGCAGGGTGGAGAGGAAGCTGGTGGTAATCTCCTGCGCAAGACTGTCCCTGCGCTCGGAGACAGCGGCGAGGTATGCGTCCTCGGACGCAAATTCCCCGGCTGCGTATCCCTCTGCCAGAAGCTCCAGCTCGTACTCCAGTCGTCCGCAATAGGTAACGTCGGCGGTCATGGCCATGTGCTTAACGGCCTCATAGGTATAGCCGAAGCCTGCGTATTTTTCCGCCGTGACACCGTAATCGTCAAGCGCGTCGAGCATGGCTTCAACGGCCTCCGTCTTCGTCATATTGCCGGCGAGGAAGATCGCCGTTCCCTTCTCGGCACGGTCGGCGCGGTAAGAGCTCCGCTCTGAGGAGTCGAGATAGGCCGCGATATCGCCGTCGGAGATGTGGGCGATGAGGGTCAGGACATCGTAGTCCTCGGGGATCTCCTCGCCGTTTTCGGCATAGAAATCGTCAAACGCTCCGCCGGGGTTCAGCGGATACAGAACGGCACCGAGCATTTCCTGCGCCTCGGCGGAGTCCTCGGCATAGCCCTCTGCGGCGGCCTGCTCCTTCAGGTAGGCTTGCAGCTCGTCGCAGGCGGCGGAGTAGGCCGTCTCAACGGCATTTTCCTGCGTAGCCGGAGAGGACTCCTGCCATGCTTGCACGGCGGCAAGATACGCATCGGCGGAGGTATAATCCGTCTGCTGCGGCATCTGCTGCATCCACGCAGACACCGTCTCGGCATATGCCTTGCCCGTTTCCGTCGTCATCTCCGGCTCGGCGGACTGCCACTGCTCCACGGCACCGGCATAGACCGCCGCATCCTCGAAGGCATCGGCGGTGGGCAGCTTCGCACACCAGACGAGATAGGACAGCGTGTCGGTCGCATTTGCCGAGAAGCAGCGGTCGAAGGTCTGCAGACCGTCCGTGCAGAGACGGTCATAGGTCAAGGCTCTCTGCTCCATCTGCGAATCGATCTCCTTGGTGATGATCGTATCCTGAATGGCATTTTTCACCTCACCGATGTTGCCGTTGCCTGAGATCAGCATGACACAGGCGAGCATAAAGCAGACGGCAAAGGTGATGATGCACCACATTGTCCCGTTGGCCTTGCAGGACTGCTTGAATAATGCTTTACTGAACATTGTTTTCACCGTTTAACCTTTCTTTTTGTTCCCTTAGGATTTTCTTAAAGTGCATTTCCAGCGTATAGGGCAGCTCTGAGATGAATTTCACACGGTACGCCTTCAAAACACGCAGGAGGTTTGCCGTCTCGTCGGCGGCGATGCGGATCGTCACCTGATGGTACTGCTCCTGCAGGCGGATGACGTCATAGCCCTCCGTGCGGAATCGCCGCTCATCCTCGGCGGTAAAAAATTCGATCTTGAATTCCTTGATCGGACGATTTCGAATTTCGTTCATGTCGCAGACATCGATGATATGGCCGTGATCGATCAGCGCTACCTTGTCACAGGTCTTTTCCAGCTCGTCAAAGCTGTGACTGCTCATAAAAACGGTCTTGCCCCTCTCGTGCTCCTGCTTGATGATGTCGAGAAAGGTCGCGCGCATCAGAGGGTCGAGACCGGTGGTCGGCTCGTCGAGAAGGATGATCGGCGCATCATTCATTAAGGCGGCCACGAGTGCCGTCTTCTGCTTCATGCCCTTGCTCATGCGCTTCAGATTCGCCCGAGGGTCGAGCTGGAGACGCTCGATCAGCTCGTTGGCGTAGGACATATCACGCAAGCCCAGAAAATCGGACTGACATTTCAAAAAGTCGATGCCGCTTTTGAGGTCGGGAAAGGCGATCTCGCCCGGGACATAGCCGATCTGTTTGACGATCTCGCTCGAATGCTCCCACGCCGACAGGCCGTTGACCGTCACGGCTCCGGAGGTGGGCTTCAAAAATCCCATGATGTGGCGGATGGTCGTGGTCTTGCCGCTGCCGTTCGTGCCGACATAGCCGATCATCTCCCCCTTTTCGATGGAAAGGTTCAGCCCGAAGATCCCCTGCTGATTTCCGTAATCCTTTGTCAGATTCGTGATTTCGATGACACTCATTGCAGCGCACCTCCGAAATCCTTTTCTTCTTTGTAGAATTTCATAAAATAATCCTCCAGACTTTCCTTCCGATTACTGAAGGAGCGCACGGCGAGAGTCGACAGAAGCTCGATCATCTCGTTTAAGTCGCTGTCCTCGATGGACAGGTCGACGCTCCGCTCGGACTCGGCGGTTTGTACGCAGGTGCGCAGCTTTTTGCACTCGGCTCGGAAGGCTTCCTTTGCCGCCGCATTTTCAAAATCGACGGTGTAATACTTTCGGGAGGCGTGCTTCAGGTCATCTGCGACGAACTCCGACACGATCCTCCCGTCCTTGATGATCGCAATGCGGTCGCAGGTGGAGTCGATCTCCGAAAAAATATGGCTGGAAAGCAGGATCGTCTTGCCCCTGCGCTTTTCGCTGTGGATGAATCGGATGAAGCTTTCCTGCATCACGGGATCAAGACCGCTGGTCGGCTCGTCGAGGATGAGAACCTCCGGGTCGGACATGAAGGCCGTTACAACGGCGAGCTTCCGCTTAACGCCGAGACTCATGCGCTTGGTGTCGCCGCGCAGGACATCATCCCTCAGCTCGAACAGCTCGAGCATTTCCTCCAAGCGCTGCTTGTTGCGGATCTTTTGCATATCCTGCATCATGCAGATGAATTCCCAGCCGGTCAGTCCGGCAGGAAGGGCGATCTCGCCGGGAATATATCCCACATGGCGAAGAACGCGGTCGTAATGGTCGAAGGTTTTCATGCCGAGAATCTCGGCGCTACCCTTGCCCGGCTTTGAAAAGCCCATCAGATGTCGGATAGTCGTGGATTTTCCTGCTCCGTTCGGGCCGAGAAAGCCGAAAACTTCGCCCTTGTCGACATGGATGCTGACATCAAAAACGCCTCGCCCAAAGCCATAGTCCTTCGTCAGACCGACAGTCTCTATGATATGCCCGGACGATGTGCTTCCTTTTGTTTTTCGTTCCATTTTTTGCTCCTTTCTGAATTTTAACAGTGTTGACATTTTGGCTTTGTTGAATTATAATATCCGTAGCTCGGAATTTGAAGTACAATTATCCGAACAATGTTAAAATTTGAACAGTACCTATAAAATTGCACCCGGAAAGGAAGCGAAAGCATTGAAAGTGCAAAATTTGAATCGCTCATCGCAGAAAACCAGAACGCTGATTCGGAAGGTTTTTGCGGAAATGCTCTCCGAAAAAAAGGAGCTGGGCAAGATCTCCGTCAGCGAGCTGTGCAAACGGGCGGATATCAGCCGAGGGGCGTTTTATTCGCATTATGACGACCTGTACGGCGTGGCGGAGGAGTACGAAAACGAATTGATCGACGCCTTCTTCGACAACACAAAGCTTCTGGAATCGCAGGACGTACAGCAATTTATCGACTCCGTTCTGGACTTTATTCGACAAAACAACGAAAGCTATCGTCTGCTGTGCAAATCGAACGATTTCCTCTTTGCGGGGAAACGACTTGCGACCATCGCCGCCGACAAGCTGCTTGCGCTCTGCCGCAACGACTGCCGCATCAAGGATCATACGCAGATTGATCTGGATTTGCAGGTTTTTCTGGAGGGCTTGATGTGCGAATATGTCAAATCCTGCCGTGGGTATTCCGCCGTCACCTTGGACGACCTTGCGCAATACGCGAAATATTGGGCAACCAAGTTCATCGCCACCCGATCGGAACGCCCCCGACAGCCCTCCGAGTCCGCCGGCTGATGCTTTCGGGAGTATGAGCTTACGGCAGACTTCAAACAGGAGCGAATCGAATACACGGATTGTTACAACAATCGACGATTCAAGGCAAGACAAAAGGGCCTGCTGCCTGCATTACACAGACAGCAAGCCCTTTCGCCGGCGAAGCTGACTTGAGTCGGAAATATTGACCTATCTCTTTCGGAGTCACTTCACTCGTTTCGACGGCAGAAAATATTGACCTATCTCTTTCGGAGTCACTTCACTCGCTCCGGATTAATCTGTTTATTTTCTTGCGTTGCCGCTGACCGAACAATCGACATAGAGCCGAAAAGTCTCGGAAGCTCTTGCAGATAGACGAAAACCCCGAAAACCGCACGGTTTCGGGGTTTTGCAAAATGGTGGGCGAGGCGGGACTTGAACCCGCACGTCCGGAGTGGACACTAGAACCTGAATCTAGCGAGTCTGCCAATTCCACCACTCGCCCGTAGTCCTCCGAATTTTTACACGGATGAGGTTCCGTGGCGGAGCTTTCGCTTGATCCGCAACGCACTTCCTGAGTGCTCGAATAGTATACCATATGATTTTTCGATTGTCAATCCTTTTTTTCAAATTTTCCGAAAAACTCATATAGCGTTACAATTGATGTGAGACTAAAAGGATAGAAAACGGCGATTGAGTTTGTCAGAATAAAGCCACAACACCCCAAACTAACGAAAGAACCCAATCGCCATGATAGTAACGGAGATTAAACAGAAATTACCACACGAGGTGACAACAAAAGTCAATTCCGTGAAATTATATCGTCGGACAAAGAATATCGACTTTGTGGTTCGCCGGTATCATATCTCCCAGGCATCCTCGGTGCGCCGGAATAAGGGCGTGGCGAGGCGGCGCGCCGCATTGTTACGAGTACACCCTGTCGGCATCATTCCGACCGCCGCAATCCGCAAAGCTCAATCGGCGAGGGTCAGAAGGCACAGGTCAATGCCTCGGTAGTAGGCTTTCAATATTTCTTCAAATGAGCTGCCGCCTTCCGCCATCGCCTTTGCACCGTACTGGCTCATGCCGACACGGTGGCCGAAGCCGTAGGTCGTGACCGTGATCTCATCGCCGCTGACCGAGAATTCAATGCTCGTCGACCGAAGCGAAAGAGCGGCGCGCAGCTCGTTTCCGCTGAATTCCGTGCCGCCGATGACGGCTCGGTCGATGCCGCCGCCTCGGGTATAGGTGATTTTCCCGAACCACTGTGATGGCTCGCCGTCGAAATTTGCCTCGGGGCAAACGACTTGCAGGCGCTCGGCAAAGGCATCGCCCTTCATGACGACCGTCTCCGAATACCGCGGCGAAGCTTCCTCGTTCGGACTTTCGACGGATTGCAGATAGGCGATATCGCTGCCCCAGACGGCGACGGCGGCTTCCGTTCGCCCACCGGCGCAGGAAAAATAGGTCGCATCGATCAGCTCTCCCGCATAGGTCGCCACGCAGCCGTCGGTTTCCTCAACCGCCTGACGCGCGGCAAGCGTCCATTCCTCGCATCGCCCCTGACAACACCCTGGGTCGGTGCACACATCGGCGTTCGGGTGCTTTTTTCGTTGCGCGTGATAGAGCGCAAAGGTTCGTGCGGCGACGGCCTGTGCCTTTTGCGCCTCCGCAGGGAAGCTTTCGGGCAGCTCTGCGGAGACTACGCCAAGCAGATAATCATGCAAGCTCATCTCGACGACCGTTTCACCGTCCAAAACCCGCAGCACCAGCGCCTCATCAAAGCTCTCGGCAGGCGGCTCGGTCGGCTCGGATGTGACAGATTTTTCGACTGCCGTGTCCATAGCTGCGCCGCTTGTGGGGATGATCAGCAGCAGTGAAAGAGAAACGGCTGCCAAAATGATGAAAATAATCAGATACTTCATGACTTCCTCCTGTAAAATAGTTGACGCATGGGTGAAATTTTGGTAAAATATTCAGAAAGGAACGGGGTGAAATTATGACGGAAAACAGGATCACGTCAGGACAGGAACAGGACTTTCTTCACAGCTTATGCGCGGATTACAAAATTCATAACAGCTTGACCGAGGAAGCTCGCACGAACAGCCTCATTAAGCGCGGCCTCCGAAACGATGACGATACAGGCGTCATGGTCGGATGCACGAAGATCGGCAACGTCATGGGCTACCACCTCGTTGACGGCGAGCGCGAGCCGATCGAAGGCCGCCTGATCTACCGCGGCTACGATCTGCCCGACCTTGTGGACGCCTATGTTCGAGAGCATCGCTTCGGCTTCACGGAGATTGCCTATTTGCTGCTCTTCGGCCACCTTCCGAATAAGGAGCAGTATCAAAAATTCGTGACGCTGCTCAATGACTACACTGTCCTGCCCGAGAATTTCGTTGAGGACATGATCATCAAGCATCCGAGCCACGATGTGATGAACAAGATCGGTCGGTCGGTTCTGTCGCTGTATTCCTCCGATCCGAACCCCGACGACCTGTCAATTGAGAATATGATGCGCCAGTCGGTGGAGCTGGTCGCTCGCTTTCCGCTGCTCGCTGCCTATGCCTATGTCGTCAAACGGCACTATTTTGACGACGACAGCCTCTATCTGCACCGCCCCGAGCCGCATCTGTCCGCCGCCGAGAACCTTTTGCGCATGATCCGCCCGGACAAGCACTATACGCAGGAGGAGGCTCGTCTGCTCGATCTCTGCCTCGTTTGCCATGCAGAGCACGGTGGCGGTAACAACTCGACCTTCTCGTGCCGCTGCGTTGCCTCGACCGGAACGGATACCTATTCCGCAATTGCAGCGGCAGTCGGCTCGCTGAAGGGGCCGAAGCACGGCGGCGCAAATGCGCAGGTTTTGCGGCAGTTCGAGGACGTTAAGGCAAGCGTTCGCGACTGGAAGGACGATGAGGAGGTCGCCGCCTATGTCAAAAAAATCCTGAACAGGGAGGCCGGCGACCGCAGCGGCCTTGTCTATGGCATGGGGCACGCAGTCTATACGCTCTCCGACCCGAGAGCGGTGATTCTGCGCCGTGAGGCCAGAACCCTCGCCGACCAGAAGGGGATGCTGACGGAGCTGGAGCTGATGGAAGCTATCGAACGGGTGACGCCGAAGGTCTTTGCGCAGGTCACGGGCCACGAAAAGGTCATGTGCGCCAACGTCGATATGTATTCCGGCCTGATCTATCGGATGCTGGATATTCCGCAGGATCTCTTCACGCCGCTGTTTGCGGTGGCGAGGATCACGGGCTGGTGTGCCCACCGCATGGAGGAGACGCTGACCGGCGGCCGCATCTACCGTCCGGCTTATAAGCCGCTCATCCGTTACAAAAAGTATGTCCCGATGGACGAACGCTGATACCGCCCTTACGTACCAAGCTCCCTTCGCACACCGATGCGAAGGGAGCTTTTTGAAAAGCGAAAAGCGTAGGCTTCTCTACACTCCCAGTTAAATATGTATTCGACTGCGCCGAAGAGGTCGGCGCAGCTTGCTTTTTTGCCGCCTGCCGTATCGCTCGGCACTCAAAAGCTGCGCGAGAGGGGGGGGAGGTGAGAGGAAGAAGGGATTTCTGATTTAAATGGAAAAAGAAATGGAAAAGTCAAGAAGTTTTTTTCGGGCAAAGTGACGAAAAATGATTTGGAGTTTTGTGATTTGTGACTAATTTTTGGAAAAAGGAAAAGATATTATGGACAAGAATCGGCTCCTTGTGCTATAATCAAACGTGTACGGGGTGAAAGCTTTGTACAAATATTTTGAAGGAGTGAAATGCATGAAAAGATTTCCCCGAATCCTCTCGCTTCTGCTGGTTCTGTGCATGATCCTGTCGCTTGTCCCGACGGTCGTCTTCGCAGAAGAGTCAGAGGCAACCGAAGGCCACTTCTCGGACGTTCCTGCCGGCGAGTGGTACTATGAGTACGTCGAGGCTGCTTATGAAGCCGGCCTGGTCGACGGCTTCAAGGATGGTACCTTCCTTCCGCAGAAGCCCCTGACCCGTGCAGAAGCTGCTACGCTGCTGTATCGGATGGAAGGCTCTCCCGAGGTCGAAGGCGCTGCTTCCTTCACCGACCTTCCCAACGAATGGTATCGCGATGCCATCGCGTGGGCAGAGGCAAACAATGTCGCCGCAGGCTACCCGGACGGCACCTTCCGTCCCGATGAGGCGGTCACCCGTGAGCAGTTCGTCACCATGGTGTGGCGTCTGGAGGGCAAGCCCGAAGCAACGACCGAGCTGGAAGGCTTTGCCGACACCGAGGCTGTCCAGGAGTATGCACGTACCGCATTCGCATGGGCAGTCGAGAACGGCATCATCAACGGCCTGACCTCCTACCAGTGGGAAGGCGTTCGTCTCGCTCCGCAGAATAGCATCAAGCGCTGCGAAGCTGCCAAGATCCTCGTCGTCTACACCGATTCCGGCGACTACACCTACATTCTCCACTCCAACGACGTTCACGGCGCAGTGGAAGGCTATGCTTACATGGCCGCTCTGAAGGCCGAGCTGGAAGCAGCCGGCGCAAATGTCATTCTGGCCGACGCCGGTGACTTCTCTCAGGGCACCACCTATGTTTCCGTTTCCAAGGGCGCGACCGCAGTTGAGCTTATGAACCTGACCGGCTACGATGTCGTCGGCCTCGGCAACCACGAGTTTGACTATGGCTATCCGCAGCTCAAGGAGAATATGGAGAAGGCGGAATTCTCCGTCCTGTGCTCCGACGTCCTTGACGAAAACGGCGATCCCATTTTCGATGCTTACACCATCATCGAAAAGGACGGACTGAAGGTCGGCTTCTTCGGCCTTGAGACCCCCGAAACCCAGACCAAGGCCAACCCCGCTCTCATCCAGGGTTTGACCTTCCTGACCGACTCCACCGAGACTACCATTTGGGAAAATGCGCAGGAGCAGGTCGATGCGCTGAAGGCCGAAGGTGCCGATATCGTCATCTGCCTGTCCCACCTCGGCGTTGACGAGTCCTCCGAGCCCTACCGTTCCTATGACCTCTATGAAAAGGTCACCGGCATCGATTTCATCATCGACGCACACTCTCACACCGTCATGACCGAAGGCACGAACGGCGAGCCCATCCAGTCCACCGGCACGAAGT
This sequence comes from uncultured Oscillospiraceae bacterium, assembly GCA_964555465.1. GTDB lineage: Bacteria > Bacillota > Clostridia > Oscillospirales > Oscillospiraceae > JAZOXB01. The sequence goes on along the minus strand of CAZKSR010000002.1, from coordinate 72,091 downwards.
TCGCAAACATCGGCGTTATCATGATCGACAACAAGACCAAGAAGATCGTTGACAATGATCTGCTTGCAATCGCATCCGAAGAAGTTCCGGACGGCTACAGCAGCAAGGATAAGCGCGTTGCCGAGGCTGCTCAGGCCATCATCGACGAGATCAACGAGCTTTACGGCGCTGTCTTCGCAACCTCCGAGGTCACCCTGAACGGTGCCAAGGATCCCGGCAACCGCACGCAGGAGACGAACAACGGCGACCTCATCACCGACGCAATGGTTTGGTGCCTGACCGAGCAGTATCCCGGCTCCATCACGCAGGTTCCCGCAGAGAACATTGTTGCCATCACCAACGGCGGCGGCATCCGTGCTGCCATCAACCCCGGCGATGTCACCAAGAACGACATTCTGACGGTTCTGCCCTTCGGTAACACCGTGGCAGTCGTCTATGTCACCGGCGCAGAGCTGCTGGAGGCTCTCGAAGCTTCTACCTACTGCACCCCCGTCTCCGTCGGCGGCTTCCCGCAGGTCTCCGGCATGAAGTTCACCATCGACACCACGAAGGAATACGATAAGAACGAAGAGACTTACCCCGGCTCGACCTACTACGGCCCGGCTTCCATCAAGCGTGTCACCATTAACGAGATCAATGGCAAGCCCTTTGATCCGAAAGCAACTTATGCGGTTATCACCAACAACTTCTGCGCAGGCGGCGGCGATACCTACTACGCCTTTGCCAGTGCATCCTCTCAGTTCGACACCGGCTACACGCTGGACGCTGTTGTCGTCGACTACATCACCGAAAAGCTGAACGGCGTCATCACCGCGGAACAGTACGGCGATACCCAGGGCCGCATCACCGTGATCGAGAGCGTCGAAGAATGGGACGGCAAGATCATCATCGGCGGTCTGGATGCCGGTCTGTGGACGACCAAATACGGCAACATCTACACCAACGCCTCCGCAAAGAACGTCTTTACGGATCTCGGCTTCAACTACGGCGACATCATCACCGTTAAGTTCCTCGATCAGGAGCTGGATCTCCCCCTCGTCTCCAACTTCTCCGACGTTGACAGCGGCACGGCTGCCCTCTTCGTCGCCAAGGAAGGTGACCAGCCCTCCGGCTATGCATACCTTGCCATCAACATGGGCAACTTCACCGACACCTACGGCATCGCTACCAAGAAGACCGACGAAGACGGCAATTGGTACTGGGAAGCCAAGGAAGGCGTGACGTTCCCGATCGAAGTCACCTTCGAGCTGAAGGAAGCCGGCGGCTATATGGCCGAATACCTGCTCCACCAGCTCAGCCGCACGAACAATCGTGAGGACTATCCGGAGCTGACCGACGAGCAGTTCGCCAACTTCCGCGAAGTCACCACCACCGGTATGGGTGCCGGCAAGCTCTATCGCTCCTCCAGCCCCATCAACCCCGAGCTCGGCAGAAATGCCATCGCCGATGCCGCTGCCGAGAAGGCAGGCATCAAGACCTTCGTCAACCTGGCCAACAATCAGACCGACGCGGAGGCTTATGAAGGCTATGCCGATACCTATTACTCCAAGCAGAATGTCGTTTTCCTGAATCTGGGCGTTGATTTCAGCGAGCAGAGCTTCAAGGACGGCCTGGCGACCGGCTTCCGTTATATGATCGACCACGAAGGCCCGTACCTCGTGCACTGCACCGAGGGCAAGGACCGTGCCGGCTATGTCTCGGCGCTCCTCGAGTGCCTGATGGGCGCGACCTATGACGAGGTCGTTGCCGACTACATGACCACCTACATCAACTACTACAAGGTCGAGCTCGGCTCCGAGCAGTACAATGCCATTGCCGAGTCCAACATCATCAAGAGCCTCTCCAGAGCGTTCGGTGTGGAAGACCTGTCCGCCGCTGATCTTCAGGCCGGCGCAGAAGCCTACCTGAAGGAGATCGGCCTGACCGACGAAGAGATCGCCGCGCTGAAGGCCAACCTCGGCGGCACGGCTGACGAGAACGTCGTCAACTTCGAGTTCCTCGTCACCTCCGACATCCACGGCAAGATCTTCGCTTCCGACTACTCCTCCGGCTATGCGGCAAGCGGCACCTACCGTCAGGGCCTGACCCGTATCGCTACCTATATCAAGGAGCAGAAGGCCATTTACGGCGACAATGTCTATACCGTCGACATGGGCGACTCCATCCAGGGCGAGCCTCTGAGCTACTATTATGCTTTCAACGCCGACAAGCTCGGTGAGGTTGACCCGACCATCCGTGCATTCCGTACCATCGGCTATGATATGTGGCTGCTGGGCAACCACGAGTTCAACTACGGCATCGATATCCTCACCCGTCAGATTGCCGAGGCTGTTGCCCCCGCGACCGAGACGGAAAATCAGCTTGTTGTTGTCGACGCCAACTACCTTGACGCTGACACCAACAACAGCGAGACGAAGAGCTGGGACTGCGTCGAGAACATCGTTCCCTACGTCATCAAGGACTTCGACGGTGTCAAGGTTGCCATCATCGGCCTGTCCACCCCGAACATCCCCAACTGGGACGGCCCGGCGAACTGGAAGGGCTTCTATTTCGAGAGCATTTACGCAACTTATAAGCACTATGAGGCCGAGATGCTTGAGAAGGCCGACATGATCGTTGTCATGGCGCACTGCGGCCTGAACAGCGAAATGGCCGATGCCTCCTACGACGGCATCCGCTACCTCGTTGAGCACACCAACACCATCGACTTTGCCTTCTCCGGCCATGCCCACGGCACGATGGTCAACGACATCCTCAACTCCGACGGCGAGGTTGTCAAGGTTCTCCAGCCCGGCACCAAGGCTGCCCTGATTTCCCGTGTTACCGTTTCCTACGACAAGACCACCGGCGAATACACCCTCGACACCAAGAACGAGGACATGAAGAACTACGCCCTCGATCAGGACACCGTGGATATGCTCCAGCCGTATGAGACTTACGTCTGGGAGAACTATATGCTCGTCAAGATCGGTGAAGCCGGCGACAACTTCACCGCCTCCGGTCTGGGCACCGGCCCGTCCGCATTCGTCGACCTCGTCAACAAGGTTCAGCTCTGGGGCGCATACGACTCCACCGGCCTGAATACTCCCGACGATCCCTCCGACGACACGATGGCCATGCTGTCCATCACCGCTCCGCTGACCTCCGGCAGCAATGCCAATGTCATCTCCAAGGGCGACATCATGCTGGGCGACCTCTTCGCTCTGTACCGTTATGAGAACTGGTTCTATCAGCTCACCATGACCGGCAAGGAAGTCCGCACCTGGCTTGAGTACTCCGCTTCGAAGGTCAATTATAACGAATCGACCGGCAATGTCTCCGTCATGGGCGGCCTGACCTACTACGACGTCATCGGCGGCGAGGACTTCTCCTATGTCATCGACCCGACCAAGCCCGAAGGCTCCCGTATCGTCTCCATGACCTACAAGGGCACGGAGGTCGCTGACGACTTCGAGTTCACCGTTGTCATGAACAACTACCGCTTCACCGGCGGCGGCAACTACGTCAAGTATTGCAACGAGCACGGCTGCGACCTGTCCGATCTGGAAAGCCGCATCATCTACTCCACGCAGTACGACATGATCCAGGGCGAAGACCTCGGTCAGGCTCGTGCTCTGCTTCAGGCTTACATCCAGCAGGAGGGCGTCATCCAGCCGGAGATCACCTCCACCTGGTCTATCCAGCCCAACTACACCGCTTCCGGTGATGACGATACCTATGTTGCCATCTACTGCAACGCGAAGGGCAAGACCATGACCACCGCGACCACCACCTACACCAACCCCAGCAGCGGCGTGACCAAGGAGCAGATTGTCTCTGCCGACGCCACCCTGAGCGGCGATAAGCTGAGCACCGCTGCGACCGATGTCGCGCTGTTCAAGATGGTGACGGTAGACGGTGTCACCACCTTCCAAACCGCAGACGGCAAGTGGCTCCACTCCGACGGCACCAACGTGACCTACGAGGACACCTTCAACGAAAATTGCGAGTTTGTCCTTGACGAGGTCGAGGGCGGCTACTACATCCGTTTGGCAAACTACCTCTATAACGGAACCAAGCCGCAGTATCTTGAGTTCTATGCCAATGTTTTCACCTGCTATGGCATGGGCTATGATCCCTCCATCTACATTTTCAACTTCTACGAGGTAGGCTGAGCTTTTGCTGCCCCCTCTGTGAAGAAAGCTTTTCACTCGGTGTCTTGAGCACCGAATAACCCCAAAAAACAGACGGCCTCGGCCGTCTGTTTTTTGATGCTGCCCGAAAGCCTTCATAGCCTGTCCGCAAATTACGCGGAACGGCGAGGATTTTTCGGCGGATTTTGAGTTGCTTTCAAAAATCTCTTCCCTTTTTTGCCATGCCGTGGTAAAATGGAAGGAGAAAAAACGAAAGGGTGACTTCCATGAAAAAACTGCTCAAGGGCGGGACGATCATCAATGCCGACGGAAGACGTACAGCCGATCTTCTCATTGACGGCGAGAAGATCGAGCAAATCGGAGAAAACCTGACCTGCGAAGGGGCGGAGGTTGTTGACGTCAGCGGCAAGCTGCTCTTCCCCGGCTTCATCGATGCGCACACACACTTTGACCTCGACGTCTGCAACACCACCACGGCGGACGATTTTTACAGCGGCGGCAAGTCGGCACTGCGCGGCGGCACAACGATGGTCATCGACTTTGCCTGCCCGAATAAGGGCGAGACGCTGCAATACGGCCTTGACCTCTGGCATCGGAAGGCCGACGGCAGGACGGCCTGCGACTATGGCTTCCACATGACCATCGACGACTGGAATGACAAGATCATTGCGGAGCTGCCTAAAATGTTCGAGCAGGGCATCACCTCCTTTAAGATGTATATGACCTATCCTGCCATGATGATCGGTGACGAGGCGATGTTCAAGGCGCTGCGCAAGATGAAGGAGCTGGGCGGCATCGCCGGCGTGCACTGCGAAAACGCAGGTGTCATTGATGCGCTGATTGCCGAGCATAAGCAGGCCGGTAAGCTCTCGCCCGAGGCGCATCCCGAGTGCCGACCTGCGGTTCTGGAGGCGGAGGCCATCTCAAGACTCCTGAAAATGGCAGAGCTTGCCGATGTGCCGGTCGTGATCGTCCACCTGTCAAGCGAGGCCGGCCTTCGCGAGGTCGAGGCTGCCAGAGCGAGGGGACAGAAGGTCTATGTCGAAACCTGTCCGCACTATCTCCTGCTTGATGATTCGCTGTATTGTCTGCCCGACTTCGGCGGCGCGAAATATGTCTGCGCACCGCCTCTGCGCAAGGATGCGGATACACAGGCACTTTGGAACGCGTTGGAACGCGGTGAGATTCAGACCATCTCGACCGACCATTGCAGCTTCACGCTCAAGCAGAAGGACGCCGGTCGGGGCGACTTTACGAAGATCCCCGGCGGTATGCCCGGCGTGGAGACGAGGGGTGTCCTGCTGTATACTTACGGCGTTGTTGACGGGCGCATTTCCGCCGAGCGGATGGTCGAGCTTCTCAGTGAAGCGCCGGCCAAGCTCTACGGCGTTTACCCCGAAAAGGGCCGCATCGCCGTCGGTGCCGATGCGGACATCGTTGTCTATGATCCGGAGGGCGTGAGCAAGATATCCGCCGCCGATCAGGTCTGCAACGTGGATTATGCGCCGTATGAGGGCTACGAAATTTCGGGACATATTGCACAGGTATATCTGCGCGGTACGTTAGCGGTCAATGAGGGTGTCGTCCTCGAGGATCGCGGCGGCCGATATATTCCCAGAGGCAAGTGCTGCCTGTAAGCGGAGGTTAAGATGAGCAGAATTGACAAAGAGAATTATTATTTGGATATTGCGCAGACCGTTTTGGAGCGGTCGACCTGTCTGAGAAATCAGCTCGGTGCACTGATTGTCCGCAACGACGAGATCGTCTCGACGGGCTATAACGGCGCGCCGAGAGGACGAAGCAACTGCATCGACCTCGGTAGCTGCATCCGTGACCGCCTGAACATCCCGTCGGGCGAGCGGTACGAGCTGTGCCGCAGTGTCCATGCCGAAATGAATGCGATCATTTCCGCCGCCAGAAGTGAGTGCATCGGCGGAACGCTCTACCTCGTCGGTCGGGAAGCGAAAACGGGAGAATATATCAAGGAGCTTCGCCCCTGCCCGATGTGCCGCCGCATGATCATCAATGCCGGCTTGAGCAAGGTCGTCATCCGTCGCACGGAGAGCACCTACGACATCTTCAATGTCGCGGAATGGGTTTTTCAGGACGATTCCGTCGTTGACCCCAACGAGCCGTAAGAGGGCAGCTTGCTGCGCCGCTGCGATTCGTGCCGAAGGTCGATGACATTCCCGACGGCTTCCGTGCCCTACGGGGCTCGTGCGCCTCGGCGGTGTAGCATCTCGCGCTTGCAGACGCGCTCATTCGATGCGTTTTCTTTTCATTGATACAAAAAACGACCCCTCCGCGAGCCTTTTTGCGGAGAGGTCGTTTTTTACTGACGGCGGCAGCCCTTTCACAGGCGGCGATTGCTGTTTACGTATTCGCCTTGTAATATTTCTTGATGGCTTCAAATGCCTCGCTGCTGATGACGTGCTCGATGCGGCAGGCATCCTCCTCGGCAGTCTTTTCGCTGACGCCGAGCGAGACGAGCAGGCCGGTCAGAATACAGTGACGCTCCATGATGCGCTCGGCGATCTCCCGACCGGAGGGCAGAAGGGTGATAAGACCGTGCTCATCCACCTGAATATATCCGTCCTCGCGCAAATTCCGCATGGCAACGCTGACGCTCGGCTTCGAAAAATCAAGCTCGGTTGCAATGTCGATGGAACGGACAGAACCGTTTCTGCGTTGCAGGAGCAGGATCGTCTCCAGGTAGTTTTCGGCGGATTCGTGAATATTCATGTTGCCTCCGTTAACGAATGAAATTGGTGTACTTTTTCGGCTCCTTGGCAGGCAGGGGAACACCGGCGTTCCTGCCGGCCTCAATACATTGCAGCAGCCACGCCATGTTTCGGGCGAGGGTGCGCATGGTCTGCAAGCCCTCCTCATCACGCATGACCTCCTCGGGACAGCTGCCGTGAACCTGATTCCAGTATTGCGAGGTGACGATGGGCATGGAATTGATGGAGAAATACTTCAGCAGACGGTCAAAGCCGGCGCTGGCACCGCCGCGGCGACAGGAGACGACAGCACTTGCGGGCTTGCCGCTGAGCTTGGCGGAGGCGGAGTAGAACAGGCGGTCGAGGAAGCTCATGAGCTGTCCGGACGGGCCTGCGTAATAGATGGGCGAGCCGACGATCAGACCGTCAAATTCGTCGAGCCGTGCGGCCAATTCGTTCACGTTGTCGTCGAAAATACAGCCGTTGCCCTCGCTGTGACATTTTCGACAGGCGATGCAGCCTGCGATGGGCTTCGTGCCGATGTGGAAAATTTCGCTCTCCACGCCGCACTCGAGCAGTGTTTTTTGAATTTCCGCAAGGGCAGTGTAGGTGCAGCCGCGGACATTCGGGCTGCCGTTGAGTAATAAAACCTTCATAGCTCCTCCTATTTTCTGCGAATATCCTCACCGACGAATTTGATCAGACGGTAGGTGCCGATCAGTCGGGAGGCGATTTGGGGGGAATAACGCTTTTCAATGGCATCCGGCATGAGGTTGGTCGAGATGATGGTGGCGCGCCCCTGCAAAAGACGGGTGTTGATGACATGATACAGCATGGAAGTGGTGAATTGTGTCGTCATTTCGGTGCCGAGGTCGTCGATGATCAGCAGATCCGTCTCGAAGTATTTGAGCGTCATGCCGACATTGTCACCGAAGTGCTCTTCCTCAAAGTCCGAGAAAATGCGGATGGCCGATTCGTACACGACGCTGAAGCCGCGGTCGATGACCTCACGGGCGACGCAGGCGGACAGAAAGGTCTTGCCCAGTCCGGTCGCACCGGAAAAGAGCAGACTGCCCGAGCTTGGCGTGAAGCTCTGCGCATATTTTTTGCAGATGTTGAAATTCGACTGCATCAGCTTCCGAGGCGATGCGCCGAGATTGGGGTCAAAGAGGTCACTGTAATGATCCGGTCGGAAGCTTTCGAAGGATTCGTCGCCCTTGCCCAGAAGACTGGTCAGCTCCTTGACCTGCTCCTGACGGCACAGCTCATGCAGGCAGGAGCACATCTGCGAGCCGATATAGCCGCTGCCGCCGCATTTTTCGCAGATCGGGGAATCGTCCAGAACGAGTCCCTCGCTCTGCGCGACCTCCAAGATCCACTCCCGCTCCCGTTGCAAGGCGAGATTTTGATCCCGAAGCTCGTTGATGGCGGCGGTGGGATCCTCGCCCTGCCGTATGGCGTTGGCCATCAGATAGGACATGGTCAGGCGAAGCTCCCGATCGATCTCCGCCAGACGTGGGTAGCGGATATGAGCCATTGCCAGATCCGATTCATATTTCTGTGTGTGCTCGACACGCTGCTTCAACAAACGGGAACGAGCGGTTAGCAGCACGTTCTGACTGTATGCCATGTTCAGCCCTCCTGTCCTTCGGCCAATGCCTGCGCGACCGCACGCTGCTCCACGGCGGACAGAGCGTCGTTATGCCGCTGGAACATCTGCCGCCGATTCCGAGCCGCCTGCGGAGCGGTGTCGCCGGTGGTGATCTCCTGCACGGTGTGCAGATTTTTTTCATGCCAAGATTTGAGAATGGAATTCATGTAGTTCCACTTGAGGCCGCCCGTGTTCAGACAGGTGCGCTCATAGGCCAGACGAATGGCCTCATCGGGAAAGCCCATGCGGATCCACGACAGGAGATACTGCTCCTCGGTCGTGGTCAGGCGACGCTGGTCGATTTGCAGGAAGAGGCGGAGCTGGGAAACACGACTGTGGAGTTGAAGCTGCTGCTGGACATAGTAGCAGGCAGTTTCGAGATTGTCGATGGCCTCGTCCGCCCAGCGATAGGCCTCCTTTTCAATGGCGCGCATCGAGGGGGCACGGGTATTTCGCCGCCGAGAACGCTCAACGCAGTACGACAGCAGCAGGCCGACGACCTCCGTCGGAAGACGCAGATAATCCGTGAAGGAGAGGAGCGTTTTCAGCTCCTCCGTCGAGAGCGTGCGGCCAAGACGACGCTGCGCCTCACCGATGAGCTTGGAAAACTCGCCCTTGGATTCGTGGATGGCGCGATTGACATCCTGCTCCGTATAGGTCGGCGGCTCGGCACGGACGACCGTCGGCTTTGCGACCTCCCAAAGACCGAGCTGCCGCAGACATTCCGTCGCCCCGACCATCTGCGGCACGGTGAAATGCAGCGACTCCAAGGCTGTCTCCAAGGGTTCGTCTGCCTTGCGGTAAAGATAAAGCACCGCCGCGTCCGAACAGGAACACGAAAGCAGCTTCCGCAATTCTTCAGTTGTCAAGGAAATGCTCTGCATATGTCTGTCTCCTGCCTGAAAAAGGAAAGCACTTTTGCGGAATTAGCCCGTAAAAATGCCGAAATCTTACTCTGTCTTATATTATAGCATATCATCGCCCGTCGGACAAGCAAAATTGCCTGCTGAAAATGACAGAATTCCGGCAGGCAATTTTGTGAAGCGTCAATATCTTGTGGTGGAAAAAATATCAAAGCACAAATCCGCCGTTGACGGCCAGATTTTCGCCGGTCACAAAATCGGCTTCGGCCAGATAGAGGAGAGCTCCGGCAACATCCTGCGGTGTGCCGTTGCGCCCGATGAGGGATTGATTCGCCAATTCTTTGAGGGTTTCGTCGTCATATTCTGCACACATATCGGTCAAAATGACACCGGGAGATACAGAATTAACCCGAATACCGGAAGGCCCCAGCTCCTGCGCCAGCGCCTTGGTCATGGCGAGGACGGCACCCTTCGTGGCACTGTAGCCCACCTCACAGGAGGCACCGACCTGCCCCCACATCGATGCGACGTTCAGGATGCAGCCGCTGTGCACGTGGAGCATGGCCGGCAGGACGGCGCGGACGCAGTGGAAAATTCCGCCGACGTTGATGCGGAAAAGCCTTTCCCAGTCGGCCTCGGAAATCTGCGAGATCAGGCCGGAGAGGGAGATGGCGGCGTTGTTTACCAAAATGTCGACCGGCGGAAGAGAAGAGACGGCGGCTTGAACCGCCTCGCCGTCGGAGACATCGCAGCAGACGGCTGTCGCACCGGTTTCCTCGCTCAGCCTTTCGGCGGCTTCGTGGCTCTTTTCGTAAAAAAAGGAGACGCGGTAAGCGGCGTCCGAAAAGCGGCGCACGGCGGCGGCTCCGATCCCGCGCGAACCGCCTGTGATCAGAATATGCTTCATAATACCTCACAAAAAACCCCTCGAGAGAGGGGCGGACAGCATGACGGAAAGAACGATAGGGGAACG
>CAZKSR010000002.1:4118-61651 GCA_964555465.1 uncultured Oscillospiraceae bacterium | reverse complement strand
GCCTCGGGTTGAAGGGGGTCAGCGCTTGCGCGATTTGGTTTTGTGCTCGTATTGGCGGCAGCCGGAGATGCGGCTGTCGGAATCGGACATAAACTGCTTTAATTTTTGCTCGAAGGACAACTCTCCCGTCTCCTGCTTCGGGCGCTCCTGCCTCGGGCGCTCCTGCGACGGGCGGCGGCGCTCGGACTGCTCCGATGCCTGACGGATCGACAGGCGAATCTTCCCGTTCGGCTCAATGCCGATGACCTTGACACGGACGCACTGACCCTCGGTCAGGTGATCGCGGACATTGCTGACATACGCCGAGGAGACCTCGGAAATATGCACCAGGCCGCTTTTTCCGCCGTCAAGCGAAATAAATGCACCGAAAGCTGTAATGGATTTGACTTTTCCGTCTAAAATGCTGCCAATCGTTGCGTCCATATAAGAATGATAAGCCTCCGTTATTTGCTGATGTCGATATAGACGATCTCACCGTCAGCGACCATGTTCAGCCGCTCGCGGGCAAGCTCGCGCACCGACTCCTCCGAGCCGAGAGAGTCGATATCCTGTTCTAATTCAAGATTTTCCTGCTGCACGGCGTTGACTTCCTCGGCCAAAGCGTCTCGCGTGGCCTGAAGTGCGCTGATTTTGGGCTGGATCGAGACGATCGTGATGACGGCGAAGGCCATCACTGCCAATATAAGAAGTTTGGTGATGAGCGATGATCTGCACAGACGCATCGGGAGATCCCTCCGTTGATGAAATACTACGGTTCATTATACCTCTTTTTTTGACAAATGAAAAGAGTTTTTTGAAATATTTTTTTGAAATTCTTCGAATTTTCTTGCATCCTTGCCAAAGCAGGCGCAAGGGAAGGAATAAAATTCGCCAAAAGAGGCGACTGAGCGGCAGAAAAAGCCGACTGAGCGTCAAAAACCAGAGCGCGGCACCGAGAATCGTTGCGAGCAGCATGAAAATTCGATACTGCCCTTTGCCGACAAAGAGTGCCAGAAGAAAATTTCCGAGCAGGAGGATGAGACAAAAGCACAGATCGAGCAGCTGCGTCAACCATTTTGCATTGCGTCGCAGACCGCGCAGGAGGTCATACACCAGCGCGTAGCACGCTCCGAGCAGGACGGCAGAGAGAAACTGACCGCCCTGAAACGCAAGAGGAAGCGACATCAGCCGAACAGACGGCGAAAGAATCCGCCGGCACGGTGCGGCTCCTCATAATCCAGCGAGTGGATGAGGCCGCAAACGCTGACCTGCCCACCGTCGATGGATAGAGCCTTCAGCTCCAGATTCTCTCCGCGAATGACCAGCAGTCCGCGGCTTGTCAGCAGGACAACGGCATTTTCGTCGAAGCTCTCGACCTGCTGGACATTGGTAACCGTCAGCTTTTCTCGATTCTCCAGACGCAGCTCGTGCAGCTCGACGTGATTCTTTTCGCTCGGCATAGACATCCCTCCGCATGATATATACGGAGGGATGGAAGGAAATATGACAATGATCAGACGAGGTCGGGAATATAGTTCTCCGCATCGATGGCCTCGGAGAACTCGACGAGCGCATGGTTCAGACCGCTGCAATAGTCATAGCGCAGGTAGGGCGAGTGAAGCTCCAGCACGGTGCGAGCCAGAGAGATGGAGAAGAGGGCAGTCGTGCCGGAGGAGCCCTCATTGCTGCTGACGGCGAGGGTGCCGTCGTGCAGACGGGCGATCTCACGCACCATCGGCAGGCCGTAGCCCAGACCCCAACGGGCATCACCGATCGGGTGGTCGGAATAGCGCGTGAAGAGATTGGCGACCACCTTCGAGGAAATGCCGTCGCCGGTATCGCTGACACGAACCAGCAGATTGTGATCCTGCTTCGTGACCTGAAGCGTGATGGCACCGTCCTTTTTCGTGTAGGTCAGGGCGTTGGTGAAGAGATTCATCAGGGCGCGCTCGAGCAGGGTGGTGTCGACATCCGCAATGACCTGCGTGCGCAGGGGGAAATAGTGCAGCATACGCCCGGAGCCTTCGACCAGAGGCCGAACCTGCGAGACAAAGTCGTCGAAGAACTTCTGCATATTGGTGGCGGTGCGGCGCACCTCCATCTGGCCGAGGAGCAGACGGCTGCCGTCGGTCATCTGGTTGCACAGGCGGATGAGCTGATAGATCGACTGATTGACATATGCGGCGGTTTTGGTCGTTGAGACGTCCTCAAACTCGTCGAAGAGCTTGATTGCCGAATTGAGCAGATTGTGCAGCGGCTTGCGCATCGAGGCGGAGGCGACCAAAACGGCACGAGCCGAGATATGATCGTCGAAGGGCTTCGGGTTGACGACGAAGAGCAGACCGTCCTCAAACACGCGAACGCAGGCGTCATAAAGCCGACCGCAGATGCGCAGGGCAATCTGCAGGGTTCCCGTCCGATCCCACGCGGAGAAGAGGACATCCCGATCCTCTGTGATTTCCGCCAGCTCCGTGTCCTCCAGGACGAGGGAGCGTGCGGCGGCATTGCACCAGAGAACGCGATCCTCCTTGGCGAAAAATGCCGGCTGAGCGACTAGCTCCAAAATAGTTTTGATCTGTTCCGTAACAAGATCACCTCCGGGTTAGTATGCTTCGTTTGGACGGAAACTTTACGGAAAATCCATCCAATGTCGAAAAACGTCGAATTCTACTTCCAATATAACCGATTTTTAGCCAAAAGGCAAGAGAATTGTGACCAAAAAGAAAGAAAAAGTGCGCCGCCGAAGCAACGCACTCGAAAAATGCAAGCCCCGGATGCTGCGACACATCTTTCACAAGCCAAAACAGGCGCAAAAGGGCAGATGCATTTTTACCGATGTAAAATGCACCTGATCTGCCTGCGTTATTCAGATGTGTCGCAGGACTATCTTACTATATTTGTCGGACTTTGTCAATTCGCAAAGCGCAATTATTTTTTCGCTTTTTCCTGCGGAAAATGCAGTTGTAAGCAGAGACGAAATGTGCTATAATTAAGCGTCAAGAGGGGGTGAGCGGATGCGAGACTCTATTTTGGTGCGCGGTGCACGGGAAAATAATCTGAAAAATGTCGATGTCGAGATTCCGCGCAACGCGCTGTGTGTATTCACCGGGCTTTCCGGCTCGGGCAAGTCCTCGCTGGCCTTTGATACGATCTATGCCGAGGGTCGTCGCCGCTATGTTGAGTCTCTTTCGGCGTATGTGCGACAATTTTTGGGGCAGATGGACAAGCCCGATGTCGATCTGATCGAGGGACTGTCTCCGGCGATCTCCATCGACCAGAAAACGACCTCTCGCAATCCACGTTCCACGGTGGGCACGGTGACGGAGATTTATGATTACCTCCGCCTTTTGTGGGCTCGCGTCGGTGTGCCGCACTGTCCGAAATGCGGCAGAGAGATCCGCCGCCAGAGCGTCGACCAAATCGTCGACAAGGTGCTCTCCATGGCCGAGGGCACTCGTTTCCATGTTCTTGCGCCTATCGTCAGGGGCAAGAAGGGCGAGCACAGCAAGGTTCTGGAGGACGCACGGCGCAGCGGTTTTGCCCGTGTCCGTATCGACGGAAATCTCTATGACCTGAGTGAAGAAATCTCTCCGGAGAAAAATAAGAAGCACTGGATCGAGCTGGTGGTCGACCGTCTGGTTCTGCGCGGCGACATCACCCGTCGCCTGACGGATTCGATCGAGACGGCCTTGGGACGCTCGGACGGACTGGTCGTCATTCAGTGCCCCGATTCCGGAGAGGAGCTGCTGTTTTCCCGAAATTATGCCTGCGATGACTGCGGCGTGTCCATGCCGGAGCTGTCTCCGAGGCTGTTTTCTTTCAACAATCCACTCGGTGCCTGTCCGGAGTGCTCCGGTCTGGGCTATCGGCTGAAGGTTGACCCCGAGCTGATCATCCCGAATCCCGAGCTGTCGATTTTTGACGGCGGTATTCAGGCCAGCGGCTGGGGCAATATCAAAAACGACTCCATCGCAAGAATGTATTTCGAAGCACTTGCGAAAAAATATCACTTTGACCTCCATGCGCCCATCAAAACGCTCGGAAAGGACGCTCTCGACGTCATCCTTTATGGGACGAAGGGAGAAAAATTGCAGCTTTATTACGAGCGTGGAAACGGTCGGGGCACGCTGGAGCAGCCCTTTGAGGGCATCATCCCCAACATCGAGCGCCGGGCACGGGAGACACAGTCCGACGCCATGCGCAAGGAGCTTGAGGAATGTATGTCCACCTCGCCGTGTCGTTCCTGCCACGGAGCGCGGCTTTCGGAGCTGGTTCGGGCAGTTACGGTCGGCGGCCTGTCGATTGCGCAGTTTTGTGAATTGTCCGTGCAGAAGGAGCTGGAATTTTTGGACGGTCTGCAGCTTGAGGGCGCAAGCGCCGTCATTGCCGACCAAATTCTGAAGGAGATCCGCTCACGCTTGGGCTTTTTGTGCAGCGTCGGCCTGCAATATCTGACGCTTGCACGTTCGGCAGGAACACTTTCCGGCGGAGAGGCGCAGCGCATCCGTCTGGCCACGCAGATCGGCTCATCGCTGATGGGGGTGCTGTATATCCTCGACGAGCCGAGTATCGGTCTGCATCAGAGAGACAACGACAAGCTGCTGGAAACCCTGCGCCGACTGCGTGATCTCGGCAACACGCTCATCGTCGTCGAGCACGACGAGGACACCATCCGCTCGGCGGACTTTATCGTCGACGTCGGCCCCGGAGCGGGCGTGAACGGCGGCGAGATCGTTGCAAGCGGAACTCTGGACGACATTTTGAACAGCGAGAAGAGCCTGACGGGGCAGTTCCTTTCGGGCAGGCGGAAAATTGAGGTGCCGACCGAGCGGCGCAAAGGGAACGGAAGCACGCTTTGCTTCTGCGGCTGCCGGGAGAACAATCTGGACGGGATCGATGTGACAATCCCGTTGGGCACCTTTATCTGCGTGACGGGTGTGTCCGGCTCCGGCAAGTCCTCGCTTGTCAACGAGATCATTGCCAAAAAGCTGGCAGGGGCGCTGAACCATGCCCGTGTCCGCCCGGGAAAGCACGATTCGTGCCGAGGAATTCAGGCACTTGACAAGGTCATCACCATCGATCAAAGCCCCATCGGGCGGACGCCGCGGTCGAACCCGGCGACCTATACCGGCCTGTTCGGTGACATTCGGGAGCTGTTCGCATCGACTGCCTCGGCAAAGGAACGGGGCTATTCCTCCGGACGGTTCTCCTTCAACGTCAAGGGCGGACGGTGCGAGGCCTGCGGCGGCGACGGCTTGGTCAAAATCGAGATGCACTTCCTTCCCGATGTTTATGTCCCCTGCGAGGTCTGCCGAGGGAAGCGATACAACCGAGAAACGCTCGAGGTTCTCTACCGAGGGAAATCCATTGCGGACGTGCTGGAGATGACGGTCGATGAGGCGGTTGAATTTTTCGAAAATCAGCCGAAGCTCCGCGAGAAGGTCAGGACGCTCTCGCTCGTCGGCTTGGGCTATATCAAGCTCGGGCAAAGCTCGACGACGCTTTCGGGCGGTGAGGCGCAGCGTGTCAAGCTGGCGACTGAATTGTCCCGTGTGGCGACCGGAAGAACGCTCTATATCCTTGACGAGCCTACGACGGGACTGCATATGTTCGATGTGCAGAAGCTGCTGGAGGTTTTGAACCGCTTGGTCGATGCCGGCAACACCGTGCTTGTCATTGAGCACAATCTGGACGTCATCAAAACAGCGGATCACATCATCGACCTCGGGCCCGAGGGCGGCGACGGCGGCGGCCGCATCGTCGCCCAGGGGACACCGGAGGAGGTCGCCTCCTGCGAAGCCTCCTTCACGGGACAGTATTTGAAAAAGGTACTGGACAGGGGGACGGCACAATGAGAAACCGCAAGCTGACAGAACGCTTTCTGCACCGCGCGCCGGATGCTCTGGAGGACGTTGAACTGCTGGAGCTCTTGCTCCAATTCACCACGGAGCAGCCGAAGGAGCTTGCCCGACAGCTTTTGACACAGTACCCGAATCTCTCGGCTCTGTTCGAGGCAGACAGCGGCGACCTTGCGGTGCTCGACGGCATGGACGGGGACAGTCACCTTCTGCTGCGGCTGGTGCCGGAGCTGAACCGAAGATATTTCCTCTCACGGTCGATACCGAATCCGATTTTGCTCGAGCCTGCGGACTACGGACGCTATCTTCTCCCGTTTTTCTACGGCATACGGGATGAGACGGTATTCCTCCTGACGCTGGATGCGGCCGCGAGAGTCATCCACTGCCGAAAGATGGGGCAGGGGACGGTCAATTCCGCCAATATCCCCATGCGCAGACTGGTGCAGGAGGCCATCAACACGAACGCCACGGGCATTGTACTGGCGCACAATCATCCCTCGGGGATCGCCATCCCCTCCAAAGAGGACATTGAGGTAACGAACCGCTTACAGGAGGCTCTGAAAATTCTGGACATCACCTTGCAGGATCATATTGTCATTGCCGATGACGATTTTGTTTCCATGCGAGAAAGCGGCTACCTGTTCGAATAAAAAACACTTTCACAATTTTAAGGAGGTTCTATGAAAAACGGTCGATTTATTGCCGGAACGACACAATTCAACACCTTTGAACAGCCGATTCCCGCGCCCTATCTGCGGAAAAGCTTTTGCTCCGATGTAAAAACCACAGCGAAGGTCAGCGTTGCGGCCTGCGGCTTCTATGAGCTGTACTGGAACGGTAAGCGCTGCACCAAGGGCTTTTTGGCACCGTACGTCAGCAACCCCGAGCACTATATTTATTACGACGAATATGAGCTTCCCGTCGACGAGGGCGAAAATGTCATCGGTCTGCACCTCGGCAACGGCTTTCAAAACAACCCCGGCGGTTATGCGTGGGACTTTGACAAGGCGAGCTTCCGCAGTGCGCCGATGGTGCGCGTCGAGGTCACGTTCTGCGGCAAAGACGGCCGTGAGCACCTCCTTGTGAGCGATAAGACCTTCCGCACGGCAGAGTCTCCCGTCCGAAGCGACGACTATCGCTTCGGTGAGGTCTACGACGCCAATTGCGAGACGGAGGGCTGGAACGAAAAGGGCTTTGACGACAGCTCGTGGCTGCCGGCTCTTGAGGTTGAACCGCCCTGCGGAGAGCTTGCAAAATGCGAGGTTGCGCCCATTTTGGCGAAGGAGGAGCGCAAAGCCCTCGAGATCACAAAGAATAAAGTGGGCTACATCTATGATTTCGGCGTCAGCGACGCCGGAGCCTGCCGCCTGCGGATTCGAGGCAGAAAGGGTCAGCGCATCGAGCTGCGCTATGCGGACAGCACGGAAAACGGCCGGCTCAATCTGGGGCAGATTTGGTTTTCGCAGTACAATTGGCAGAGAGACAAGGACATCGTACATCGGGATGTTTATATCTGCAAGGGGGAGGGCGAGGAGGTCTATCTTCCGTTCTTCACCTACCACGGCTTCCGTTACGTCGAGATTCAAGGCATCGACGATGAGCAGGCGACGCAGGAGCTTCTGACCTATGTGGTATTCCATTCGGATGTCGAGACTCGAGGCGACTTTTTGTGCTCCGATAAGACTGCAAATACCGTGCAGGAGATCACACGCCGCAGTGATATTTCCAATCTGCACTACATTCCCACGGATTGTCCGCAGCGGGAAAAGAACGGATGGACGGCGGACGCGGCACTTTCCTCCGAGCAAATGCTCCTGAATTTCGCACCGGAGAGGGAATACACGCAATGGTACCGCAATATCTGCAAGGCGCAAAACGAAGAAGGTGCCCTGCCCGGCCTTGTTCCGACCGGCGGCTGGGGCTTTGAGTGGGGGAACGGCCCTGCGTGGGATTCGGTGCTTGCGTTTTTGCCCTACTTTACCTATCGCTACCGTGGTGAAACGGAGATGATCCGCGTCGGCACCGAGCCGCTGCTGAAGTATCTTCGCTATCTGCAGCGGCGAGCCGACGAGAATGGGCTGATCCATATCGGGCTGGGAGACTGGTGCCATGTCGGACGGGAAGCGCCGAAAGCACCGCTGGCAGTGACCGACACGATTATGTCCATGGATATTGCGCAGAAGACGGCGCATATGCTCCGCTGCACGGGAAAAACGGAGGAGGCGCAATTTGCGCAAAATGTCGCAGAGACATTCCGCACGGCGATCCGCGCGCATCTGATCGATTTCGAAACCATGCTGGTCGAAGGCAATTGCCAGACCTCGCAGGCAATGGCCATCTATTATAATGTTTTCGCGCAGGACGAGAAAGCCGCTGCGTTTGACCGACTTCTGCGCCTGATCGAGGAAGCCGACGGCCATATGGATGTCGGCGTGCTGGGCGGACGGGTGCTGTTCCACGTCCTGAGCGACTTCGGCTACGGCGATCTGGCGTTCCGCATGATTGTACGGAAGGATTTCCCCTCCTACGGCAATCTGATCGAGCGCGGCGCAACGACGCTCTGGGAGAACTTCATGCCGGATCATGTTGCCTCCATGAATCACCATTTCTGGGGCGACGTCAGCTCTTGGTTCATTCAGCGCATTGCCGGCATCTGCGTCAACCCCGAGGCGGACAACACGGCACATTTGGTTCTCCGCCCCGACTTTATTGCTTCGCTCGACTTTGCGCAGGCGTACCACATCACCAATCACGGCAAGGTCTTCCTTCGCTGGGAACGAGACGGAAAGGAAATCCTTCTCACGACAGAGGTGCCCTCGGCTCTCTTCGGAACGATTTCTCTGCCGAAGGGCTACACCTTCGAGGACGGCACGCAGAGCAGGCCGCTGTGCACGGGACGCTTCCGCCTGATGCCGCAATAAATTTCGAAAAATCGAACCCCCTCACCGAATGAGGGGGTTCGAATTTTTTATGCTCTTGCAAGGGCGACGAGGGTGTCGGCAGCGGCTCGGAGCTGGATTTGGCAGACCTCCTGCGGCAGGCGGCGAAGCTCTGCGATCGGCTCCAAATTGTAATACCCACGGAAGCGGATCTCATGCAGAGCAGCGAAAACCTCACCCCAGTCGATGCGGCCGCAGCCGGGGAAAAGGTGCAGATCTTCATAGATCGGGGCGATATAGCCGTAGTTGTCGTTCAGGTGCACCGTTGCCAAGTCGCTGCGGAAGGCGCGGATCATGGAGGGAATGTCCTGCGCACTGATGTTGGCGTGCCCGGTGTCGAGGCAGATTGCGACACGGGAGCTGCCGATGCCGTGCATCAGGTCGAGCATATCCTGCGCCGTCGTATAGGGATAGGGGCCGTCACCGTCTGTCTGCGTGTGGTGCGAGTCAAAGGTGTTCTCCAGATTGATGACCACGTCGAACCGCTCTGCTGCCGGAAGAAGGTCGTGGAACCAGCGGATGTTATAGTCGTGGATGCGTTGACGCAGGACAGGGGAGTCGACTCGCTCGGGCTGACGTAGGGGATGGAAGATCAGGTTGCGGCAGCCGAGTATTCGGCAGGCCTCCATGGTGCGCTCGTAGATCTCGTGGGGCGGCTCATAGCGGAAGCTTTCACCGATGCTCTGCTGCCATGTTGCGTGCGCCTGAAAGACGGAAAGCCCAAGCTCCTCACACAGACGCTTGATCTGCCGCACCCACTGACGCCAATCGTCCGAGCACATCGGGCTGCCGTCGCCGGTGGAATAGACGCTGAAGGGGAAGTCGACGGCGGAAAAGCCGGCGGTCTTCAGCATCCGAAGCGACTGCTCCGCCCCGAAGCGTTTGCAAAAGCTCGCCATCGAGCTGCTGATCGGCTGCTCCATGGCACTCAGCCCTCAAAATCCACAGGCTCGGAGGCAGGCTGCTCCAACAGCTCGGGATGTTCCAGTAAGTATTTCATCATGCGGATGGTCTTTGCGAAATAGTAGCCGTCGGAGATGCGCTCATCGACGGTCATGCCGATGTCAATGCTGTCGCGCATCTCCATCGTGCCGTCGGCGTTGTAGAACGGGCGCAGCTTGCGCTCACCGACAATGATAAAGACGGAGGTCGTGCCCCAGTTGGTCAGGTGGTGATAGCCGGCGTGGAGCTTGATCGAGCCGAGGTTGGACAGGTAGACCGAGGCATAGTAGGGGTCGCCCGAGGAGATGGAGGTGGGCACCCAACCGTGGCGGTCGAGCCAGCGGAAAAAGGCGGCGATGATCCTCGTCAACCAACGCGGCAGCTTGAGGAAGGTATCCATCACGTCGCTGACGGAGTCGTTCTTGCCGCTCTTGCAGGCGGTAATCTGCTTGCGCATCTGCTCATGGATGGAGAAAAGGGTGGTGTCGGGCTTGCCGTGAATCTTTGCAAGCGCTTCGCCGCCGTCGTCGGCAAAGCGCTTCTTCATGGTGAACGCGGCCGTGATCTCGTTGCGCTGATAGAGCGTTTTGTTGCAGATGAAGCGGTTCATGTGCGGCCGCTGCGTCACGGTGCGGATCATCGTTGCTACGATGAGCTGGAAAATTTTATAAGCGTAGCCGTCCGTATTTTCGGCATTGAGCTTATCGAGATAGGCGGCGGCATTGGTCAGGTCGATGCGCTCTGTCACGAAGGCCTCGTTGTCCGTCCGATTCGGGCAGATCATCGGAATGATCAGGTGCATTCCGTCCAGCTCCCGTACGAGCTTTGCATCCTTGCGGTCACCGAAGCGACGCTTTTCTTTCTTCGCCATAAAGACTCCTCCTGCTCTTAGATTCCTCTATTATACAACAAAATCCGTGAAAACGGAAGAAACATTTCACGGAATTTGTCATAAACATTCATTTATTTGCGCAAAAACGCATCCAGCTCGGCAACGGTCTTGAAATAGAAGTCCGCGCTCTCTCGCATGGTCTGCTCGATGGAGGGGATGTCGTTTGCCCAGCCTGCCGCCGCAAAATCCACGCCGCAGGCTCTTGCCATCACGAGGCCGGGCTTTAAGTCGTCGATCATCAGCACATCCTCCGCCTTCAGGCCGAAGCGGGCCATTATTTGCCGCATGGGATAGGAATGCGGCTTTCTCTGCTCCTCGGGCAGACTCCAGCCGTAGACCTCGTCCGGCTCGGGCAGATCGTTTGCCTGAAAATCACGGAGGATGTTTTTCTCGTGCGAGTGCGAGATGACGCAGACAAGACCGCCCTCGTTCTTCTGCCGCCACATGATCTCCCGAATACCGTCATAGGCCTTGGGGATGTGATTTTCGACATAGGCCAGCCAGAACTCGCCCTCGCGTCTGCGATCCTCGTCCGTCATGCCGATCTCGTCCCGATAGTAGGGGATGAGGCCGGGGTCGAACATCTTTTGAAAATACGTTTCCAAAGGAATCACGTGATCGGGGTGATAGAGCGTCATATATTCCCGAAAGCTCGGATAGTGGATCGTCTCGGTGCTGCGCACCGTGGTGTCGTCGTGGTCAAAGACCAGACAGCGGTATTTCATGGCTCGCGTCTCCTTTTTCGGGTGTTCATGAGGATGTAAACGACGATGCACAGCACGACCGTTCCCGTCAAAATCAGGTAAGACATCCCCTCACCGACACGCTTGCCGAAGAAGAAAATACTGCAGTCGATGCTGTCGCCCATCGCCTGGACGTATTCGGCCTCGAGGCCGTGGGAGATCATCTCGTCAAAGCAGCCGCGCATGGCGTGCGTCCGCACGAGCGCCGTGCCGTAGGTGCCGGGCAGAAAGGAGAGCGCCTTCTGCAAGCCCGTGGAAAACTGCGAGATCGGCATATAAGCACCGCTGATGAAGCCGTAGCACGAGCTGATGACCGTGCCGACCGCCGAAATCTGCCCCTGCGAGGAGAGGAAGAAGTTGATGATGGACGACAGCGCCGTGCCGAAGAGTACCAAAAGCACCACATCGAGCGTCAAAAGAAGGACATCTGCCGCCGAGAGATACCAGCCGACGCTTGCAAGATAGACTATGCAGACCGCCAAAGCCGCAAGGCAGATGAGAAGCGACGAGAGGATCGTTGCAAGGTAATAGCCCAGCGCAAGGGTCGAGCTTTTGACCGGTGAAACCGTCAGATCGCGCCGTGCCCCCGAAACCTTGTCCTGCACCATCAGGAGGTTGCTGCAAAATGAGACGGTCACGCACGAGACGGACAGAAGCGAGCCGACGAGCTGGCCGCCGACGCAGCCGCCGATCAGCTTGTCGGGCAGAGTGATCCCCTCCGGGATGGCCGAGAGGAAGGAATCCCGATAGATATTGCCCAAAAACGTTGCGTAAAGCACCAGCAGAATCATCGGCGTGATGAGTGCGGTGAGGAACATCCCCTTGTCCTTGAAAAAGAGGCGTGTGTTGCGATTGATCAGGGCGCGAAGCTCGGTCATTTTTCCTCACCTCCGTTCAATATTTTGCCTGTTGCCGCGAGGAAAACATCATCCATCTTGCCCTTTGTGACCTCGTAGTCCGAGAAGAGGTCGGGGTGCTTGACGATCAGCTCCGTGACCGCTGCGGTGTTCGGCACCGTCAGGCGGAAGGCATCGCGAAGCGGCTCGTAGGGAAGACCGAGGCGTTTGATCTCGGCCTCCGTCCTGCCGTAAATGGTGACGAAATCACCTGCATAGGTGTTTTTCAGTTCCAAGGGCGTTCCCTTTGCAATGAGTTGGCCATGGTCGAGAATGACGACAAAATCCGCATCCGCTGCCTCTTCCATGTAATGCGTGGTCAGGAAAACGGTCAGCTTTTCCGTCCGCCGCAGGTTGGAAATGACATTCCAGAGCATTTTCCTTGTCTGAGGGTCAAGTCCTGTTGTCGGCTCATCCAGAATCAGAATTTTCGGACGGTGCAGGAGTGCACGGGCGATATCGATGCGTCTGCGCTGACCGCCGGAGAGCTTGCCGACCGGCCGCTTGAGAAGCTCGGACAGCTCCAGAAGCTGCGACAGCTCATCCAGCCTCGTCTGAAACGACTTGCCCGAGATGCCGTAAAGTGCCGCACGGGAGCGGAGATTGTCATAGACCGACAGAGGCTTGTCGAGCACCGAGCCTTGGTATACGACGCCCAGCTCACGGTGGATGCTCGACGCATCCGCCACGGGATCCATACCGAGAAGCTGCACCGTGCCGCCGTCCTTTCTGAGCTGGCCGCAGAGAATGTTGATGGTCGTCGATTTTCCTGCCCCGTTCACGCCGAGAAAGGCAAAAAGCTCGCCCTCCCGCACCTCGAAGCTCAGATCACGCACGGCCTTGACGTCACCGAAGCTTTTGGAAAGATGACGGATTTCGATGATGTTTTTCATTCGATTTTCCTTTCTTCGAATGGAGTATGGCTATATTGTAATTCTTTGCGGCGGAATGTCAATCGGTTTTTTCGACGAATCGGTTCTCAGGCGTCGGAAATCCGCCACGAATCGACCAGATCACGGTGTGTCGCGACAATATCGAGCGTTTTCAGCTCTTCCCGCGTGAAAAAGCGCAGAAGCGTCGATTCACGGCTGGGGCGGAGCGTCGGCTCTTCGGAAAGCGTCGCCCGAAACAGGACGATCACCATTCGCCAGACCGTGCCGTCTTGATAGCTTGCGATGCGCTCGTCGTCGACGACGCGAAGCTGCGTGAAGGCGTTTTCGGGGAGAAAGATGCCCGTCTCCTCCCGAAGCTCACGGGCGATGCCGTGGGGATAGCTCTCGCCGTTGCGCAGCCTGCCGCCGATCAGACCCCATGCGCCGCAGTCCCAACGCTTTTCGAGCAGGAGCTTGCCGCCACATTCCAAAAACACATTCGTCCCGATGCGAGTGGCGGCGTTTGGCTTCGGCGCATTGGGGTCGTTGAGATAGTATTTTGCGATCATTTTGTGTCTCCCTCCGGCGTCCAGGCTTGACCGGTGGCGAAGAAATACAGAATCCGCTCCTTCACGGGCAGGCCGAAAATACGCGACAGCGCACGGCTGTAGGCTTCAAGCTGCGGACGATAGTGCTCGGCTCGCTCTGCCTCGCCGCCCGATTCGATGCGGTCGGTCTTGAAATCGATGATGCAAATGCCGTCGTCTTCCACGAGACAGCAGTCCGCAATGCCCTGTAAGAGAATTTTTTCGCCTGCCAATTCCGGCGAAACGGTACTGCCGTCCTCCAAAACGGAGAATTTGAACTCCCGAAGGAGCTTTTTCGCGCGCAGTATCCGTCGCCCGAGGTCGCCTCGGAACAGTCGCAGAATCGGCTCCAAAGCAACGGCCTCGGCCTGTTCGGGTCGGAGCCGCTTCTCCGTGACCAGACGGGAAAGCTCCTGCTGCAAGGAGGCTTCCTCGGTGCAGCGGTCGTAGCGCAGAAATTGCATGGCCAGATGCACCGCCGTGCCCCGTTCGGTCGGGCTGAGCGAGGCTTTTTGAGAGAAATTCGGCTTCGGGAAGTGCAGCTTCGGCATTTTTTCAAGCTCCTCGTCGAGCGCGCGCCCCTTAAGCTGCGTGGCAGTCGCCTTCGACGGCGTGAGGCAGGCCGCACGGTGCGGATATTCCACCCGACGGAAACCGATTGCCGTCTGCGCCGTCTGCCCGACGTCCTCCGCCGAAGCTACCGCACGGGGAAGAAAGTCAAGGCCGCTGCTCATGGTGATTTTCCACGGATATTCCGAGACACGACGCTCGGCAAGCCCCTCCTCGCCGCCGAAGAGGACGCCGCCCTCCGTCCGTGTCATCGCCGCCATCAGGAGCCACTGCCCCATGGACGACGCGTTGCCCACAAAGGCTTCCGACGGCGGCGTGGTCATCTTCTCCCGAATTTTTTTCAGAGTGCTTTGGATCGATCTGCTGCAGCAGGTCATGACCAGACGGCATTTGGCACGGGTCATGGCGACATAGAGGATGCGCATTTCTTCACTGCGGTTTTCCCGTTTCATGCGAGAGGCAATGGCCTGAATCGCCGGTGTCGGATATTCCACCGCGCGCTCGGGGTCGAAGCGCTTTGCGCCGATGCCCAGCTCGGGGTCGACCAGAATTTCCTTGGACAGATCGTTGTCGTTGAATTTTCGGCTCAGACCGACCAGAAAAACGACGGGGAATTCCAGACCTTTTGATTTGTGCATCGTCAGGATGCGAACGGCACCCTTCTGCGCGCCCTGCTCTACGCTCAGCCCTTTTTGCTTTTGCAGCTCCAACTGCCGCAAAAAACCGCTCAGGCCGAAGCGGTCGCCCGTTTCATAGCTGTCGATCAGGTGCGCGAAGGTGTCAAAGCTCGACTCGCACCCGGCGTAAATCGCCTGCAGATGCAGCATTTCGTCGATTTCGTTGAAGAGGTTGTGCAGGCTTTCGCCTGCGGCAATGTCGCGCAGACGGCCGATGGTCTGCACAAACGGACGGCCGCGCTCGTCGGCACACAGTGCATCGAAGAGATCACTGTCGCGGTGCTTTGCCCGAAGCTGCGCCAGATCGTCTGCGGTGAAGCGGAAGAGAGGCGAGAAGAGGACGGCAAGAAGTGCAATGTCCTGATGCGGATTGTCCAGCAGCTTCAGCAGCGCCGTCAGGACGGTGATCTCCTGCGTTTCCAGCACATTTTCACTGCCGCAGACACAGCTGATGCCATGCCGCCGCAGAGCGTCTATATAGTATTCGGCACGGTTGTGCACCCCACGCATCAGGATCGTGATGTCCTCCGGCCGGATCGGACGGGCTTCATTGTTTAAGGTGATCGTCTCGCCGCCGAGCATCTGCTCAATGCGACGGGCGACAAATTCCGCCTCCGCATCGTCCTTGCCGAAGCGGAGCTCCTCCGTGAAAGCGGAAGCGTCGATACAGTGCAGCTCGACCGGCCGACCGCCCTGCGGTGCTTGGTTGGGCCTCAAGGCCTCCGCCTCGCCGTATTTCAGGCCGCCGACGCGTTCGCTCATCAGGAGGCGAAATACGTCGTTTGCCGCCGAGAGAATCTCGGGAGCGGAGCGGAAATTGTCCGAAAGAAGAATCTTGCGCGGCTCACCCTCCTGCGCCTGCCGATAGTCGGCGTAGCTCCTGTAGCGCCGCAAAAAGCCCTGCGGATCGGCCATGCGGAAGCGATAGATCGACTGCTTCACGTCACCGACCATGAAGAGGTTGCCGCGGTAGGCGATGGCCTGAAAGATCGCATCCTGCACGGCATTGGTGTCTTGGTATTCATCCACCATGACCTCGACGTACCGTGCGCCGATCTCCCTTGCAGCCGCCGTCGGCTCGCCGTTTTTTGCGACCAAAAGGCGTAGTGCCTGATGCTCCAAGTCATTGTAATCCAAGGTGCGGCGGCGATGCTTCAGGTCTTGATAGGCATGGGAAAAGCGGTCGACGAGCTTGAGAAGACCGCGTATGGCCTCGCCTGTCACACGCAGATCCTCGAAGGTCTGCCCCGTGGGGAGAAGGAACACCTTATGCAGTTCCCTGATTTCATCGCGCACGGTGGTGCGAAGTTTTTTCAGCCGTTCCCGAAGCTCGGGAACGTCACACCTGCGGATGGACGGACTTCTCGCAAAGTCAAGCGTGACCGCGCCGACCGCGCGCCAGTCCTGCGCCGCAAGGAGTGCCTCCGCAACGGACAAATCCTGCTGCAAGACCGCAAGATAGGGTGTCAGACTTTCGTGTGCGGCAGCCGTCTCGATGCCGGAGCGGAGCTGCGAGAGATGCCCCTGCAGGCAGGAACGGAATTCCTCCAGAAGATACTCGCCCCAGACCGTCTGCCCCAGATCGTCACAGCCGTCGATGCTGAGGGAGGTGGCCAGCTTTTCCGCTGCCTCCCTCGGATCCCTTCGACATTGAAGAATCTCATAAATGCGTTCGATCAGAACGGGCAAATCCTTGTCACTGCGCCCTTCACCGAAAAGCTCAAGCGCGGAGAAAATTTCGCGGTCGTCATCGAGCGTGCCGTAGACCTGATGCAAAACGGTGTCCATTGCTTTCTGCCGAAGCAGACCGGCCTCGTTGTCGTCCAAAATACGGAAATCGCCCGACAGATCCAGCGTGTGTGCATACTCGCGGAGCAGGACGCCGCAGAAGGCATGGACGGTGGAAATCTGCGTCAGATAGACCCGACTGAGCTGCCGTTGCAGATGGGAATTGTTCGGCTCGTCCGCCAAACGCTCGCTCAGAGCGGCAATCAGCTTGCCGCGCAGCTCCGATGCCGCCGCCTGCGTGAAGGTGATGAGCAGAAATTCATCCATTTGATGCCCCTCGGACACTTGCCGGAGCACACGGTCGACGAGCACTGCCGTCTTGCCGGAGCCGGCTGCGGCGGAGACGAGCAGGGTGCCGCCGCGATTGTCGACGACGGCCCTTTGCGCTGTGGTCAATTCAAACTTCGCCATGGTCGCACTCCTCCACCTTCTGCCAGAAATCCGCCATCGTTTTGAGCGACGGAAGTCGTCGTTTTTCGACATTCTCGCCGCAGATCGTGCGGAAATCGCACCATTGACAGGCGTTTTTGGCCTCGTTTTCATAATAGGGATCGGCCTCGACCGTACCTGAGGCCAGCTCATCGGCCAGCGTCCCCACGGCTTTCAGAACGAAGCGCTCCAGAGCGTCGAACTGCTCGGCCGTTGCGAAGTAGTCTCGGTCGGGCAGGAAGATCGGCGGCTCGTTCGGATCCATTGCATGGAGCAGCGGCTCGCGGTCGAGCAAAAGACCGCTTCGCCTTTCCAGCTTTTTACGCTCGGCGGCTTCCTTTTCGTCAAAGCAGCTCTTGAGTGATATTTTCGGGACGTTTGCCGGGAAATACATCACACCGGCACAGTGCAGCGGCTCGTCGAGCAGATGCGCACCGCTGCGCCGCAGGGCGAAGAGGTAAAGAAGCATCTGCATCCCGATGCCGAGCAGGATTTTTTTCGGCTCGAAGGTCGTTTTGCCCGTCTTATAGTCCACCACGCGGACGTAGAGACGGTCACCGCAGCGCCACAGGTCGGCTCGGTCGACGACGCCCATCAGCTCCGCCGAGATTTTTTCCCCGACGATTTTGACGCCGGGCATCGGCTCGCCCCTGCCGAATTTCAGCTCGAACCACTTCGGACGGAAATCGCTGACGGACAGCTCACGCCAGAGCTGCCGCACAACGCCGCGCACCTCTCGAAAGCTGCGGCGGAAAAGGTATTCCGCACGCTCCGTGCCCCAAAGCTCGGCGAGGATTTCCCGTGCGTAGTATTCCATCCGCTCGTCGGCAATTTCGAGGGCGCGCTCCTCCGTGACATGGTCGAAGCCGCCTTCTTCCATAATGTCTCGGGCGGTGTGCTCCAAAACATCGTGGACGAAGGTACCGAACTCCGGCGCGTCCACCTGTGCGGTCTTGCGCTCCTGCGCTTTCAGACCGTATGTCAGGAAGTAGGCCAGACGGCAGGAGGCCAGCTTGTCAATTTGTGAGGAAGAGAGGGAGAGCTTTTTTCCGTAAAGCGCATAGACGGTTTCTTCACACAGTGCGCCGAGGCGGTATTGCTTCGCAAGGAGAAGGGTCTGCGCCTCACCGTACAGAGGATCGGCTTCGGAGATTTCGCATGGGTGCGCCAAAAGATAATTCAGGTGATCTCGGCGCGACCGCTCCGGGAGGGAACGGTCATCCGTGAGTACCGAGGCATTTACGGCGAGCCTCCTTGCGCGCTGAAGGTAATAGGACTCCCGACCGCTCACGGCGCCGAAATATAAGGTGTCCGTCGCGACGCTCAGCACGCCGGCCATTGCGCTCAGCTCCCGTTCCAGCCCACAGGTAGCGGAGGGCTTCAGGTCGATGCCGGCATGGAACAGATCAATGCGCTCTCGCTCGGACAGGAGCGTTTGGTTTGTCTGCGCAGAGGGAAAGGCACCCTCATTTGCGCCCAGAATGAAGAGATAGCGGCTGTCGGCGCAGCGCTGGGCACAGATGCTTCCGACGCTTACGCAGTCGAGGGCGGCAGGAATCGTGCCGACCGAGCAGCGGCTCAATGCCGTGCGGAAGAGGTCGCAGAACGACTCCGGCGAACGGACGCTCTCGCCCATAACGCCGTACATCTGCTCCAGCAGCTCGCAAAGCAGACGGTAAAGCTGGGCATACTGCTGGGCCTGCTGCAGCTTTCCCTCCGCTTGGCATCGCTGCGCCATCGACTCCAGCTGCTGTGCAAGGGAGATCTCTTCCGTGAAGCAATACAGGGACAGCACCATCTGCTCCGTGTTTTTCGCTGATCTCAGGGCGTCTCTCAGGCGCACGAGCGGCAGAACAAGGGCTTCCCGATCCTCGTTGAGGGCATCGAGCATGGCATCCGTCTGCGCCGTGCGCTCCTTTTTCAGACCGAGCGGATGCTTTTGCCACGTCTGCTCCCAGCCGCTTCCCCGAATGTCCCAGAGAAGGACATAGTTTTCCAGACGGTCGCAGCGGTCACGGGCGATCGGCAAAAACCCCGATTTTAAGTAGGACAGGACGGCCTGCGCATCCATGCCGCCCGTTGCCGCTTCCAGAGCGGACAGCAGCATATGTATCACATTCAGTTGTAAAATGTCGGTATCGCCTGCAAAATAGGCAGGGATTTCCGCACGGCGGAAGACGGTTTCCAAGACGCTCCGATAGGCAGCTTCGTCGCAGTAGGCAACCGTGATGTCACGATACCGCGCGCCCTGCTCGATAAGCTTCAAGATTTCTCCGGCAGCCATGCGGCACTCCTGCGTTTCGCTCTTCGCTTCGAGGAAGGTGATGGGCGCATGGATCGTTGCCGTGCCGCCGAAGATCTGCGAATAGGTCTGCGCCGACGCAGAAGGAAAGACCGAGATTTCGGCGTTTTTGTCCAGAGAAAGAAGCTCCTTTGCCGTCTGCCTTGCCGAGGCAAACTGCGGCGCCGTTCCGTCGATGCCGTCGCAGTTCAGCGCAACGGTGACGGATGCTCCGCCGTCTAAAAGCGTGGCGATGATCTCGCGCTCCACGCCGTTAAAATCCGAAAAGGCGTCGAAATAAAAATGTTTTCCCGCGGCATAATCGCTTTGCTCCAGTGCGCCGAGCAGACGATTCAGCAGGGTGTCGGGATTTTGCCCCAGATTGGCGCAGACCGTTTCGTAGCTCTCCATGAGCAGAGCAAATTCCTCGGTTTTCTGCGCCAGAACGCCGCTGAGCCGCCTGGAAGCCTCCTTCAAACGCTCGGGCGTGACGCAGTCGCTGCGCAGCTCGTCGAGCGTGTCGATAAGCTTCAGCAGGAACGAGGGCTTCTCCGCACCGACGCCGTAAAGCTTCAGCCGGGAACGCACCTGCTCGACCGCAAGCGACATCATCAAAAGTTGCCCGGCGGCGTCGGTCTGCGTCTCGGCACTGCCGCCGACCGACGCAAAAACACGGGAGGCCAGTCGGGAAAAGCTCAGAACCTCGGCGTAGAGATTCACCCCGTCGCCGCCGAATTCGCAAAGCCTGCGCTCAAAGCTGTGAGAATACTGCTCCGGCACCAATAAAATGCGTCCCGGGACTTGATTTTGACAAATCTCGCGAAGCAACCGATCGGAGTTCCCCTTCCGATCCGCCGAGCAATACAGTCGAAGCATAGAATCACCTTGCCTCCCCAAATAATATCATAGACTTCCCAAACAGAGAAAGCTGTCTTGCGGTTTTCATGAACGATTCCATTATACTGCAAAATCTCGCATTTTTCAATGCTCGCCGGTGCGATATTGTCACGCCGACAGCCCTCCCGTGGGGATATCCGTCGGAGGATCGGGAATGCAGGCAGTCCGATGCGTATCTACCGCATCCGACCCTATGCCGCCGTTGCAGATACACCTGTACCACGGACTTGCGCGGCACTGCTGCCTGCTGCGGTACAGTATGTGTAGCTGCTGTGGGCTTCTTTTCGGCCTCCTCTGCCGCAAATCCGATCTTGAATGTCATGCTTATTCCTCCGCTTCATTTGTTTTTGCTTCGTTCTGACCGTATTCTATAACGAAGTGTGTCCCATAAAGCGGACTTTGCAAAAAATGACAGCACCAAACCGATTTTTGCAGGTTCCCTTAGCCGCCGCAAACAGCGGAGCCGAAAAATTCCCCGATGTGATAAGAACAACCGAAATTTCAAAGGGCATCGGTTACGGCACACCTTGATTGCAGCTTCAAAATTACTTCGGTACGGGCAATGGAAAGCGGATGTTCGCTTCCTGCTTTGGGCGGCTTTGAAAGCCGTTGGAATGGCGGCAAAGCGAATTCTTAGGAGAGAGCAAAACAAGGTACTCTCCAACCGCTTGTGCTAAAAAACAGCAAAAGAAAAAAGCCTGAAATCGGCTTGATTACAGGCTTTTTTCTGTGGCGGAGAGGATGGGATTCGAACCCATGTGCGATTGCTCGCAAACTGATTTCGAGTCAGCCCCGTTATGACCACTTCGATACCTCTCCGTATTCGCGCGGTACTTTCACGGCGCGGAGCTATTATATCAGCCTTTCCGCGAAAAATCAAGTGGAATTTGCCGCATTTTCCGAAAATGCAGTGGAATTTCTCTGCGGCGTGGGATGCACTGCAAATTTTTTTGTGTCGAAACTGAAAAATTTGAATGGAAGTATTTCCGTTTGCGTAAAATTGTGATATCATATATGCAGATGAAAGGAAAGGAGGCATGGCTATGCCCGGTCCGGGTGGACACGGAGGTCGCGGCGGAATGGGCGGCGGACACAGAGGCCCCGGCGGCCCGATGGGGCACGGAGGCCCGATGGGTCACGGAGGCCCGAGAGGACCCGGAGGCCCGATGGGGCACGGAGGCCCGAGAGGTCCCAGACCGCATATGGGCGGTATGTTTCCCGGGATGCGCTTCTACAGAAGGCGTCCCTATCCGGGAGGCTGCTGCGGTTGTATGCTGCCGGTTCTCGCTTTTGCGGCAACCGTCGTTGCGCTGCTGGCCTTCCTGCTGTTCTGACTTTGCCGCAAAACGTCCTGTCGTCGGATCAGATGCCCCCAAAAGCATTTGAACGACAGACGGAAAACGAAATAACGGGTATTCGGCCGAAGCCGAGTACCCGTTCATTTTTTCGCGACATATGCAAGGCTTGCTTGATACCGCTCGGAGCCTTGCATGGCGGCACCGTATGTGAGACACTTGGATCAAAGCCGAAGATTCCGGCGGCGAATCTGGTCACGCAGGATCAGCAAATCGGTAAATGCCTCGGGTCGCTTGGAGGGATCACGCAGGAGGGCGGAGGGGTGGTAGAACGCGGTGTAATAGACGCCGTTTTTCTGTGTCCACAGGCCGTGATCACGGGTGATGCGAAAATCGGGGCGGATCAGACGCATGGCGGCGATGCGGCCGAGACAGACGACGATCTTCGGCTGCAAAATATCAAGCTGCTCGTTCAGGTACCCGATGCAGGCATCCTGCTCGGCAGGGAGGGGGTCACGGTTCTGCGGCGGACGGCACTTGACGATGTTTGCGATGTAGCAATTCCTGCGGCTCAGGTCGATGATGGAGAGCATGGAATCCAGAAGCTGCCCTGCGGCGCCGACGAACGGCTCGCCCTGCAAATCCTCGTTCTGCCCGGGGCCTTCTCCGACAAAGACGATCTGCGAGGGGACAGGGCCGACACCGAAGACGACGTTTGTTCGGGTCTTGCACAAGGGGCAGGCCGTGCAGGACAGACATTTTTGCTTCAGCCTATCCATTGTGCGACCCCCGCTGCGCATGATTTCTCCGCCGGGCGACACGCTTCTTGGCCTTTCGGCTGTTCACGCAGCGCAGGATCACAAGGCAGATGAGAAGGAGCAAAACCAACAGCAGCGGCACGGTCAGATACCAATAGGTGAGAACCCACGAGGTAGCCGAGCCGATGGCGCCGCTCGTCTCCGCCTGCACATATTTCACGGTGGAGCGCTCGACGGCTGTGAGCGTGACGGCATCACAGCTTGCGACGGCCTTGCCCTGATAATAGGCGGTCACGGTGCCGACGCGCTGCCCCTCGGACAGGGGAGCCTCCAGCGGCAGACCGTTGTCATAGGTCACGACGAAGTCGATGCTGCTCGGATCATAGCCGATGGGAAGAAAGACACTGCAATTCTCCGCCGCACGGACGACGACATTTTCCCGTCCGTCGGAATAGAGAACCTCCGGCATATCGACCATGAGCGAGTCGGACAGAACCATATGGTAAGAAACGGATTCAAAGGCGGTGCGGAACATCCGCTCCGTCTCGGAAAAGCGCTCGTCGCCGGTTGTCTCGGTCTGCGTGGCGCAGCCGCAGACGATGCTGAGGAATTCCAGATTGCCGTAAGAGGCGGTGGAGATGAGGCAGCCGCCTGCGGGCGTTGTGAAGCCGGTCTTGATGCCGGTGGCGCGGCTGTAGTAATACTTGCTGGACGGATCGGTCAGAGAGTTCGTGGATTCCAGCGTGCGCTCGCCGCTTTTGTTGGTGGCAGGTACGACGTGGGTCGTGACGGTGGAATAGCGGCGGAACTGCTCGTTCTGCCATGCCCAACGAGCCAGAAGGGACAGATCATAGGCCGTGGTGTAGTGATCCTCATCATGCAGACCGTGCGTGTTGGCAAAGTGCGTGGAGGTCATCCCGAGCCTGTGCGCTGTCTCATTCATCAGGTCGACGAAGGAGTCGATATCGCCCGAAATATACTCCGCGATGATATTGCAGCCTTCGTTGGCGGAGGACACCATAATGCAATAGAGCAGCTCGTCGAGCGTCAGCTCCTCGCCCTCGACCAGACCTGCGGTGGAGCCGTATTCGCTCAAGCCCTGCAGAGCCGTGTGCGAGACGGTCAGAACGTCGCCCACATTGCCGTATTCGATGGCGAGCATACAGGTCATGATTTTCGTCAGGCTGGCAGGATATACCGGAAGATCCTTCTGATATTCATAGACCAGTGTGTTGCTGTTCAGCTCGATGAGCATGGCGGACTTGGCCTTGATCTCGAAGTCGAGGTCAAAGGGGTAGATGCTCAGCTTGTCCTGCTCGAGGGACTCGACGGCGTCCTTTTCCCCCTCGGCGGCGGCGAAGGAGGCCAAAAGGAGGGTCAATACGAGAATAAGAGAGAAAAAACGATAAAATTTCATATCAATCACCCGAAAAAACGCACACAAGTCATTGCCGAGGCAGGCGAACTTGTGATATAATGTTAGCAGCTACCGCTTCATTATATACGCAAAACGAAATGATGTCAACGGGGGAAAAGATGAAACAGTTCAAATTCGGCGTTGCGCTTTTGCTGATCGTTGCGATGCTGCTGGCGTTTTTTGTCGGCCTGTATGTCGGCAAACGGTCGATGGGCGGCGAAATCCACATCGCCACGCAGAAAACGGAGACGACGCAGAGACAGACCGACCCCGAAACGGAGCCGACGGAGGCAAGCTCGGCGGCAAACGGCGAGAGGATCAATATCAACACGGCAAGTCTTGCCGAGCTGATGGCGCTGCCGGGGATCGGCGAGACGCTGGCACAGAGAATCATCGATTACCGTGAGACTTACGGCAATTTCGCTTCTGTCGAGGAGCTGATAGAGGTTAAGGGGATCGGAGAAAAGAAGCTTGAAGCTCTGATGCAATATGTAACAGTGGAGGATACACCATGAAAATTCTGGTCGTTGACGACGAAGAGCTGCTCGTAAAGGGCATTAAATTCAATCTGCAAAATGACGGCTATCAAGTCATTACCGGCTTTGACGGGCAGGAGGCGATTGATCTGGCGCGCGACCCACAGGTCGGACTCATCGTCCTTGATGTAATGATGCCGAAAATCGACGGGCTGGAGGCCTGCCGCCGTATCCGGGAGTTTTCCGATGTGCCGATCATCCTGCTGACGGCTCGGACGGAGGACATGGACAAGCTCCTCGGCTTTGAGCAGGGAGCGGACGACTACCTGACCAAGCCCTTCAATATTCTGGAGCTGAAGGCGAGAATCCGTGCACTCCTGCGCCGTACCATGCCGCGTACGAGCGCGAGCACACGCATTACGATCGGTGCCATCACCATCGACTCGCAGGAACGCAATGCCTACAAAAACGGGAAGCCCGTCGACCTGACGGCGAGGGAATTCGACGTGGCGGAGCTGCTGATGCGCAATCCGAACCGCGTGTTTTCCCGTGACAATCTGCTCGATGCGGTCTGGGGGCACGAAGCATACCGCAGCGATGCCCGAACGGTCGATGTGCACATCCGCCGTATTCGGGAAAAGCTGGAGGATCTTCCTGCCGAGCCGAAATACTTCATGACGAAGTGGGGAGTTGGGTATTATTTCAAGGGGTAAGAGAAGACTGCCGCTCAAGCCGAGCAGCTCACAGCTCAGAAATGCAATTTCATATATCCTCCTGACGGCTTTCGCATTGATGCTGCTGAACCTTTACACGGCGGGTAAAACACGCAGCATGATCTTCGGCGCACAGCAGCGCTCCATGGAGAGCAAGGCACAGCTTATGGTCACGGCACTGCTGCAAAACGATGATTTTTCGCAGCAGCAGATTTTTCGGACAGTCGGCTCGCTCGAGGACATCAGCACCACGCGGACGGTCGTGACGGATGCGGCGGGGCTCGCACTCTATGATTCGCTGGAGATCGGCAATGCGGAAGGAAAGCTGGTTCTCTTCCCGGAGATCGTCGGCGCCCTTTCGGGAGACGACATCTTTTTCTGCCAATATGCCGACGACGCCATCCACAGTCGGGCGGCCATGCCCCTGATGCGCAACGGCGAGGTCTTCGGCGCGGTCTATCTGATGGAATTCGATGAAGATCAGGGGGCGATCATCACCGCCCTGCAGACGAACATTCTGCGCATTTCCGTTGCGCTTGAAATCTGCATCGTTCTGCTCGCATCCTCGTTCTCAATGGCTTTTTCCCGACGGATGCAGCGGATTTTGCACTCTGTCCGCTCCATGCGCGACGGCAACTATGAGACAAAGATTCTCCTGAACGGTCACGATGAGCTGACACGCCTCGGGCGGGAGTTTAATGATTTGGCCGACCGCCTGCAGGAGTCCGAGCAGAGCCGCAGACAGTTTGTCTCGGATGCCTCGCACGAGCTGAAAACGCCCTTGGCTTCGATCAAGCTTTTGTCGGATTCCATCCTGCAAAATGAGATGGATGAGCAGACGCAGCGGGAGTTTATCGGAGACATCGGCCGCGAGGCGGATCGTCTGGGCAGACTGACGCAAAAGCTTCTCACCCTGACCAAGCTGGACAGCGAAGCGGAGGAGGGGCGCGAGATCATCGACGCCGCCATGACGGTACGCAAGGTCACACGGATGCTGCGTCCGCTTGCGAGACTGCGGAGCATCCGGGTGGAGGAAAATCTGGAGATGGGATGCACCGTGATGCTCGTGGTCGACGATTTGTATCAAATTGCCTTCAATTTGACGGAAAATGCCATTAAATACAATCGGGAAAACGGGTGGGTCGGCGTGACGCTCAAGCGCAGGGACGACATGGTCGAGCTGTGCATTGCGGATAACGGCGTCGGAATTCCGCCCGATGCGCTTGACCATATTTTCGACCGCTTCTACCGTGTGGATAAGGCTCGCTCTCGGGCGGCCGGCGGCTCGGGACTCGGACTTTCCATCGTGCACGATATGGTGCAGCGGAACTTCGGTGAGGTCAGCGTGGAGGCCCGAGCGGAGGGCGGAACGGTCTTTACCGTGACCTTCCCCCTCTGGGATCGTGAGGAGGTGACGGAATGAAACAACGCCTGCTCTGCCTTTTGCTGGTGCTGGCGACCCTCCTCGGCGCCTGTGCCATAACACGGCAGGAGGAGATCGAAACGCCCTTCGTTCTCTATTATCCGAAGCAGACGCAGGACGGCTCGTCGGTTTTCCTGACGCAGACCGTCTCTTTGGATGCGCAGAATATGGCACCGGATGCGCTTCTCGCGGCCTATTCGCAGGCCGAGCCGCCGCAGGGAGCAAGCCCTGCGATCCCCCGAGGCTGGACGCTCACTGCGGCGCAAACGGACGGGACAACGGCGCGTCTGGTCTTTTCGGGGACGCCGGCCGGCGAGCTGAAAAGCTCTCTGGCGGCGGCCTGC
Source organism: uncultured Oscillospiraceae bacterium (assembly GCA_964555465.1). Lineage (GTDB taxonomy): Bacteria > Bacillota > Clostridia > Oscillospirales > Oscillospiraceae > JAZOXB01. Next base: position 34,875 of record CAZKSR010000002.1, on the reverse strand, counting down.
CTGACCTTGACCTTGACGCAGCTCGATTCGGTCGAGCGCATCGAGCTGACCGCTCCGGATTTTGAGGAGGCGGTCACCCTCTCCGCCGAGAATGTCTTGACGGAGGACACCGGGATGCTACCCCAGCAGGAGGCCATCACGCTCTATCTGCCGGATGCGCAGCAGCGATATCTTCTGCGCCGCCGTCAGACCGTCGAGGCGATGGACGCCTCCGAAAAGCCGCAGTATGTCCTGCAAGCGCTTCTGAGCCATGCGGATTCCTGTATTCCGAGCGGCACGAGGCTCCTCGGCGTGACGGTCGAAAACGGCATCTGTACGGTGAATTTTTCGTCGGATTTTGTCAAGGGGATGGAAAAACGCTTTACCTGTGAGCGGCTGGCGGTCTATTCCGTCGTCAACACTCTGACGGAGCTGGAGGGCATCACGACCGTCGATTTTTGGATCGAGGGTGCGCCGTCGGAAAAGCTGAATTTTATGTCCATGCAGGCTACCTTCTCCGCCGATCAAACGCTGCTTTACGCGGAGAATGCGACGGATGTCGACCTGTTTGTCTCCTGCGACGGCCGGCTTCTGGTTTGCCTGCCGCAGCAATTGATCCCTGCGGAGGAGGAGCCGACCTATATGGCGGTGCTTCGTGCGCTGCTCGATTTCGAGGGGGCGGACGGTGCCCTGCGCTGCATCCCGAAGGGAACACAGGTGCTGTCTGTGCGCATGGAGGGAACGGCCTGCGTTGTCGACCTGACGGCGGAATTCTTGAGCGGCTGCAAATCCGAGAAGGAGGAGCGCCTTGCAATGCGCAGTATCATCGCCACCCTTTGCGCCCTCGACGAGATCGAGAGCGTCGAAATACTGGTGGAGGGGCTGGAGCCGCCCTACCGCAACGCCGCCCTGAAAAGCATCCGCAGGTCGGGAGAATCGTGGTTTGCAGAGAGAAAAAAAGAATAAAAAATCAGCAGACAAAATAATTCGACCGTTTGCGCGCCGACTGACCGATATACTAAACCCACATGGCTTGCCATGTGGGTTTTCCGCTTTGTCGGGGGACAAGCCGAAGCGACGGCATTGTCGGGCGACGCGGCAAGCGGCATCCGTCTGCCGTGCCCGAGAGCGTCATCCGGGGCACGGTGCGGCGCTCCGCAATTTCAAGCCTCAAACGACAGGGCTTTCCGATGATCTTTACGAGGAGGGATGAAATGCTGACAAGCTATGTTCAGGACAGACAGCTCACTGTTGCGCTGACGGGCGAGATCGACCATCACTGCGCCCGTGAGGTGATGCGCGACATTTCCGAAAAAATCGATATTTATATGCCGCTGCGGTGTATTCTGGATTTTTCGGAGGTGCGCTTTATGGATTCGAGCGGTATCGCGGTGGTACTGCACACCCTGCGCTGTGTCAATACCTTGCAGGGCAAGCTGATCCTGCAAAATATTCCGCCGCAGGCATATAAGGTTTTGCGTGCGGCCGGAATCGAAAAAATTACGGACATTAAGGAGGGAATGACCCCATGAAAACGGAAAACGAGATGACACTGGAATTCCCGAGCCGCTCCTGCAATGAGGCATTTGCGCGCAGTGCGGTGGCGTGCTTTGCCTCCCAGCTTGATCCGACGCTCGACGAGCTGGGCGATATCAAAACGGCAGTCTCCGAGGCGGTGACGAACTGCATCGTCCACGCCTACCCGGACGAGCTGGGAACGGTCATAATCAAGGCGCGTATTCTGCCGGAAAATGTCCTTGATCTGGTCATCAAAGACAAGGGACGCGGAATTGCGGATGTGGAGCAGGCCAGAAAGCCGATGTTCACGACAGGCGGCGAGGAGCGCAGCGGCATGGGCATCACCATCATGGAGAGCTTTATGACGGAATTCCGCCTCACATCCGCGCTCGGCAAGGGAACAACGGTACATATGAAGCGCAAGATCATCCGCCGCGGGGGGAAGAAATGATTGCACAGCAGGCAGACCTCCTGCGAGCCGCCCAAAACGGGGACAGGTCGGCCTGTGAAGAGCTGCTTCTGAGCAACAACGGTCTGATTTGGGCCATCGCAAGGCGATATTTCGGACGCGGCGTTGAGGCAGACGATCTTTATCAGCTCGGCTGCCTCGGCTTTCTGAAGGCATTGGAGGGCTATGACCCGGAATTCGGGACGCAGTTTTCCACCTACGCCGTGCCGAAGATTGCAGGCGAAATTCGACGCTTTCTGCGAGACGACGGAGCGATCAAGGTCAGCCGCAGCATCAAGGAACGCGCCATGGCGATCAAGGCCGCTCGCCGCCGATTGGAGGCGCAGCTCTTTCGGGAACCGACGCTGTCGGAGCTGAGTGCCGAGATCAATCTTCCGATCGAGGAGATTGCGGCGGCGGAGACGGCAGTCGGCGCAACGGAATCGATCCAGCGCAAGAGCAGTGAGGACGGCGTTTCGCTGGAGGACGTGCTGACGGACGGAGAAATGGAGGAGGAGCTTGTGGAAAAAATAGCCCTGCGAGAGGCGATCGACCGTCTGCCGGAACGGGAGCAAATGGTCATCCGCCTGCGGTTTTTTCACGCACTGACGCAGGATAGAACGGCCAGAATCATGGGAGTCTCGCAGGTGCAGATTTCTCGCATCGAGAAAAAGGCGCTGGAGGCTTTACGGGGAATTATTTGAAAAAAACTCTTGACATCGGGAGATAAATAGAGTAGAATAATCCCTGCGAATCGCAAAACGCTACTGTGGCTCAGCAGGTAGAGCAGCTGATTCGTAATCAGCAGGTCGCCGGTTCGAGTCCGGCCAGTAGCTCCATAATGAATGACACCTCAAGTTCGAATCGTTACGGTTCATTTGAGGTGTCATTCTTTTTTTCGAAGGCTATCGAAAAAGGAGCTTTTTCGGCGGCTCTTTCGCAGACTTCGACCGAGCTGCCAAAAGAAAATCGTAACGACAGCGCCTTTCCGCCGTTTTCGGTATTGAAATTACATAGGAAGCTATGATATAATACATAGGAACCGATGAAAGGGGGCACGGGATGGGAAACGAAAGAGTATCGATGCTCATCAAAAAGACATCATTGATTGTTGAGAAAAAGACCAATGCGGTGCTGGCTCCTTACGAACTGACCAATGCGCAGTTCCGAATACTCATGCTGCTGTATCATAAGCGAGAGAAAAGCATCCGTCAGATCGATATTGAAAACGCTTTTGCCATGACCAACCCGACGGTAACGGGAGTTCTGAACAATTTGGAGAAAAAAGGACTTGTGCAAAGGCTGGATCATCCCGAGGATAAGCGAAGCAAGCTGATTTTGCTGACGGATGCCGCCCTTGAAATGATACCTGAGCTGGATTCTCTCGGTGAAATCATCGAGGCTCAGGTAACGAGCGTGCTTTCGGATGAGGAAAGAGCAGCGCTTGCAACACTGCTGAACAAGATAATGAGACACGCGGGAGAACTGCGCGAAGCGAAGCACTAAGCTCATTGCGATGCTTTCGCGCATTTGCGGCCGCAGCACGCCATCCGACACCGAATAAGGAGATCATACGATGAATCACACACAGCTTGAATTTTATCCCAAGCATCCCTCGGGGATGAAAACGCACAAAATCGAAACCACGCCCATGCCGAGCCTCAAACAGGATGCACCCTTTGCTGTGAAAACCCTTTGCGATGAGTTTGCCGCCGATTCGGACGGCTTCTATGCAAAATACGTCGATAAGCGCTTTGCGGTTACGGGCGTTGCCAAAAAGATCGGCCCGGATATCCACAATAAACCATCCATTGAAATATCCGACAGCGTAAGCGGTCAAACCTATGCGCTTGTGATCTTCCCGACGAATGACCACTACGGCAAGGCGGCGGTCGGTGACACCGTGACCGTTTGCGCCAACTACCTCGTAATGAGCAATCATTACGGTTTGGTAATGAAGCTCAGCGAGCTTGTGTCCGTAGAGCGATGAGCGGGATTACGTTAAACTATCCGTTGTTTGACGGAAGAAGGGTCATTGAAAACGCCTCCGTTGTGATCGAAAACGGCGTGATTGCTTCCGTATCTCGGGCGGAAAGCGTTGACGGTCGATATTTTTTGATGCCCGGACTGATGGATGCTCATACGCACATGAGCACCGAGGAACAGGTCGAGCGTATGCTGAAAAACGGCATCACCGCGACCTGCGACGTCGCTGCGCCGTCTTCGCTTGTCGCAAGCTCAAAGCAGCTCACGATCGTTTCCTCCGCAGGAATGACGATGGGGACGCTGAACGGCAGGGGGTACGTCAAGAAGGCGGTCGGGAACGGAGCGAGGTATATCAAGGTGCTGCTGTTCGAGCCGAATCTGATGCCCAAGGCCGCGCTCAAAAGCATTTGCCAAGCTGCCCACGAACACAAGCTCAAGGTTGCCGTTCACGCAACCTCGGTCAAAGCGGAGAGAATGGCGATAGAGTGCGGTGCGGATATTCTGCTCCATGTTCCGATGAAGGAAGAGCTTCCCGAGGCGCTTGCGAAGGAGCTTGCCGAGCGCGGTGTTGCCGTTGCGCCCACGCTCGTGATGATGGAAACCTTTGCGCACAGCAAAAACGGTTACGCGCCCGAGGACTACCGAAACGCGGAAAATGCCGTTCGCATCCTTCACAGGTGCGAGGTGACGGTCCTTGCCGCCACCGACGCCAATATCGGCTCCTTTGCGCCTGCCGTGGCTTACGGCACGTCCATGCACCGCGAAATGGAGCTTCTGTGCAAGGCCGGCTTGACGCCGACAGAGGTACTGGCAAGTGCCACAAGCAAGGTGTCGGAGGTCTTCGGCATCGACGGCCTTGGTACCATAGAAAAGGGCAAGAGAGCAACGCTGATTTTAATTGACGGCAGACCCGATCGAGATATCACCGCAACGGGGAATATCCGGCAGATTTGGATAGACGGAGTGCAGTTATGATGAAAATGATCACCATAGAAGAACATATACCGCTGAAAAAACTCAGCAGAGCGTTGGCGTTGCACCCGTCAAAGGATGCCGTGCGTACGATGGCGGCGTCCTCGCCGGAGCTGCCGTATTATCCCGACGGCGAGCTTTACGGGAATATTGAAAAGCGCATCGCCGACATGGACGAGCACGGCATCGCGAAGCAGATCCTGTCCGCGCCCGTATGCACACAGCTTTTGCCGAAAAAGGAATCGGGTGTTGCCTGCGAAGCCAATGACGAACTTTCGGAAATCGTAAAGAAGCATCCCGACCGCTTCGGTGCGTTTGCGATACTCCCGTGGAGGAATATCGATGCCTCGGTCAAGGAGCTGGAAAGAGCAATTACAAAGCTCGGATTTCAGGGTGTCGTGCTTGCCGGCCGTGCTTCGGGCAGGGATGCTTTTCTTGATGATAAAGCATTTTGGCCCATATTGGAGGCGGCAGAGCAGCGAAACGCACCAATTTATATCCACCCTGCGGCGCCTATGACAAGCGTGCAGAAGAGCTATTATGACGGCCTCGGAGATCGACTCAGTGCAAGGCTTTCACTCTACGGATGGGGCTGGCACAACGAAGCCGGAATACAGATTCTGCGCTTGATTCTGTCGGGCGTGTTTGATCGGTTCCCGAAATTGCAGATCATAGCGGGTCATTGGGGCGAGATGGTTCCGTTTTTCCTCTCCCGACTCGACCAAGCCCTGCCACAGTCGGTCACGAAGCTGGAAAGAACGATAACGGAAACCTTTCGGGAAAATGTGTACGTCACGCCAAGCGGAATTTTCGATTATCCGCAACTGAAATTCTGTATGGACGTGCTCGGCGCAGACAGAATCATTCATTCGGTGGATTATCCGTTTCTCTTAAATGACGGGGCGCTGCCGTTTGTTGAGAACGCACCCATCACCCAAAAGGAAAAAGAGCTCATTGCTTATCAGAACGCCGAAAGGCTGTTCGGACTGTAATAAAGGAGGATTTTATGGCAACACTTGATCGCTTGGGACTCGGCTGTATGGGAATGTCCTGCCGCAGAAATCCCGAAAATTCCGTAAGAACAATTCATAAAGCCCTCGATTGCGGCATTACGCTTTTCAATACGGGCGAATTTTACGGCGCGGGCGAAAGCGAAATGATCGTCGGTGAGGCGTTGCGCGGTGTGCCGCGAGATCGTTATTTTCTGTCGGTCAAATTCGGTGTGCTTCCGCAAACGGGCGGAGGTATTTACGGGCTTGACAATCAACCGTTCAACATAAAAGGTCACCTTGCTTATTCCTTGGCGAGGCTCGGCATGGACTATGTTGACCTATATCAGCCTGCCCGTCAGGACACGGAAATTCCCGTGGAAGAGGTCGTCGGTGAAATATCCAAGCTCGTTGACGCAGGCTTCGTCCGCCACATCGGTCTTTCGATGGTAGATGCCGAGACGCTGCGACGCGCCTGTAAGGTGCATCCCATTCACACGGTGGAGATGTCCTATTCGCTCATCGAACGCGGTATTGAAAAGGAACTGATCGACACGGCAAAGGAGCTTGGTGTCAAGGTTCTCGCCTTCGGTACGATCGGCCACGGCTTATTTGCGGATAATGTTCTGGAAAACATAGATAGCAATCCGCGCTTTGCACGAGGTATGCTTTCGCCCGAACGCCGAGATACCAATCTGCCGATGATCAAAGCGCTCAAGGCGATTGCCGAGGAAAAGGGAATCACGCTCTCACAGCTTGCGCTGGCATGGTCGCTCGCCAAGTATGATCATGTGCAAAGCCTTGTCGGGACGACCGATCCCGACCACCTGCAAAGCGCGATTGATGCGTTGAAGCTGGAATTCACCAAAGAGGATATCGAGCGAATCGAAGCTGCGGTTCCCACCGATAAAGTAAGCGGCAGAGGAATGAGAAGCTTCCGCTTCACGAACGGCAGAATGTCGGCGGAATAAAAGGGCGACGAACGGAAGCTGCGGCACAATTTGCCGAAATTTGCGTCATTTCATCGCAAGCCCGTGCGATCGCGAAATCGCTCAGACTCCGGTCTGCCCCTACAGACCTTTGGCCGATAGCATATTGCGCATCGTTCCCGATCCTAAAAAGAAAAAACGGCTGATGACCGGCGTGCTCCGCCGCTCATCAGCCGTTTTTGTACTGCCATATGCACGTTTTAGAAAAAACAGGAGTGTAAAAGAAAATTGACTCACAAGTCTTGGTAGACTTATGAGTCAATCATGATGGAGCAGGGTACGGGAGTCGAACCCGCCTCAGCGGCTTGGGAAGCCGCTGTACTACCGATGTACGAACCCTGCATTGCCCTTATTATAGCACTCCGCCGACGAAAATGCAACCGTTATTTTCTGTCGATTTCGCGCAAAGCAGCATTTGCACCGAATCAAAACACTCTCCGCACGCTTGCGGAGAGTGTTTTTTATCAAAGCTTACTTTGCACAGTAGGCTGCAGCGGTCTTGGCGGCGAGGCGTGCGTTATTATAGACAAGCTGGATGTTGGAGGCCAGCGAGTTGCCGCCGGTGAGCTTTTCGATCTTGGCCAGCAGGAACGGGGTGGTGTCCTTGCCGTGGATGCCCTGTGCCTTTGCTTCTTCAACGGCGTCGGCAATGGCGGTGTTGATGACGTCGGCATCCATGGAGTACTCCTCGGGGATGGGGTTGGCGACGAGCATACCGCTCTTCATGCCCAGCTCGTTGTGGGTCTTGAAGGCATTGGCAATCTCTTCGGGGGTGTCCATACGGTAGTCGACGGAGAAGCCGGACTTACGGGTGAAGAAGGCAGGCAGCTCCTTGGTGCCGTAGCCGAGGACGGGAACACCGTGGGTTTCGAGATACTCAAGCGTCAGACCGAGGTCGAGGATGGACTTTGCACCGGCGCAGAAGACCATGACAGGGGTCTGAGCCAGCTCTTCGAGGTCAGCGGAGATGTCCATGGTAGTCTCGGCACCGCGATGCACACCGCCGATGCCGCCGGTAGCGAACATATTGATGCCGGCCATGTGGGCGATGATCATGGTGGTGGTAACGGTGGTAGCGCCGTCCTCACCGCGAGAGCAGAGGACTGCGAGGTCACGACGGGAGGCCTTGGCGATCTCGGTGCCCTTCTTGCCGAAGTACTCGATCTCCTCGGGGGTCAGACCGGCCTTCAGGCGGCCGCCGATGATGGCGATGGTGGCGGGAACGGCGCCGTTTTCACGGATGATGCGCTCGACCTCGAGAGCAGTCTCGACGTTCTTGGGGTAGGGCATACCGTGGGAGATGATGGTGGATTCGAGGGCAACGACGGGCTTGCCGGCGGCGAGAGCCTCAGCGACTTCGGGCTTGATGTCAAGGTACTTGTTCAGCATGATGATTTCCTCCGTAATATTAATTTTATTGGTTCATCCGCGCGCGGACTGCGTCGGCGGTGATGGCGGAATTGATGGTTTCCTCGGACTCGATGGCGAGCGAGGCGGCGGCAGAAGCGGCAAGTGCCGTCTGCTCGAGGTCGGTGCCCTGCAAATATGCCCAGGCGAGGGCGCTCATGAAAGCGTCGCCGGCACCGGTGGCGTTGCGCATCACGGCCTTTTTGCAGCCGATGTGCTTCATTTCGTTGTGGTCTGCGGCAAAGACGCCGTGGCTGCCCATGGAGATGAAGACACGGTGCAGACCGGTGTCGAGCAGGCGCCGGGCGGCAAGGCACAAGGTCTTTTCGTCCGTGACCTTCACGCCCGTTAAAAGCTCGGCCTCGATCAGGTTGGGCTTGAGCGTGTGGATGCGCCCGAGAATGGGCAGAAGCTTTTTGGCCTTGGTCGTGGAGACGGGATCCGCGAAGATCGGCGCCGTGCAGTGCTCGGCAAGATATTCCAGCGATTCCTGCGGAATGTTCGTGTCCACGACAACGAGCTGCGCATTGTTCAAGAGGGAGAGATTGGAGGCGAGGTAGGACGGGGAGATTTTATTGCAAATTTCCATGTCCGCCAGAGCCAGAGCCATGTCTCCGTCGGCGTCGTTGATGAAGAGATAGGTCGAGGTCGTGCCGCCGGGGATTCGCAGGGCGTGGCCGATGTCGATGCCCAGCTCGCCGCAGGAGGCGGCGATGCGCTGACCGTAGAGGTCGTCACCGATGGCCGTGAGGAAGCGGACGTCCATCCCGAGCAGGCACATATTGTGCGCAATGTTGCGGCCGACGCCGCCGAGACTCAGACGGACGGTGCCGGGGTTGGAGTCCTTTGCAATGAGGCTTTCGTTGGAGCGGCCGCCGATGTCCATGTTCACGCCGCCGACGACCACCGCATAGCTGCCGGAGCGGACGATGTAGCCCTTGCCGGCGATGTAGCCCTTTTTCATCAGGTTGGAGATGTGGACGGCGACGGAGGAGCGTGTGATGCCGGCTTTCTCCGCCAGGTGTTCCTGCGAAATCTGCGGATCTTCTTCGATCCAGCGCAGAATTTGTCGTTCTCTCTGTGTCATTTGCTCACCATCCAATCGCGCTGTTCTTAGTTACAAGCTTAGTATAACAAACAAATGCTTATTTGTCAAGCATTATTTTCATTTCTTTTCATTTTTCTTCTGAGGCGATTCAAATGCCGCTCAAAGCTGCCGTTTTCAATGAATTCCGCCAGCACATACTGATCCAAAACAGGCACCGAGCAGGAAAAATGACCCAGCGCAGCCTCATACCGCTCCTCCAACGCCTCGGGCAGGATCATGTAGCCGATGCGCATGGAGGGCGAAAGGCTTTTGGAAAAGGTGTTGAGATAAATGACCGACTGCGACCCACTCAGGGCATAGAGCGATTCGATCGGGTGCCCGGGGCGAAAAAATTCGCTGTCAAAATCGTCCTCTACGATATAATTGCCTGTGTGCTGTGCCCATTTCAGGTACTCATGCCGCTTTGCGGCGGAGGTTGTGACGCCGGAGGGGTAGCTGTGAAACGGTGTGACATGGAGGACGTCAAAGTGTTCCCCTTGCAGGGCGGCTGATTCGATGCCGTCGGAGCCGAGGCGCAGGGGGCAAAGACGCACGCCGAGGCCGCCGTAAACCGAGCGAATCTGCTCGTAGCAGGGGTTTTCGATGCCGTAGATTTTCTCTCGCCCCAGGATTTGCACGACCGTTTCATAGAGCTGCTCCGAGCCGGAGCCGATGATGATGCGCTCCGGCTGCGCAGACATCCCACGGCAGCGCTGCAAATAATCGGCAATTGCATTACGCAAAACGGCGCAGCCACGGTTCGGCGCCTTCAAAAACAGGACGTCCGACCGCTCGGAGATGACCTTCCGCACGGCCTTGAACCAAACCGAGGCTCCTTCTGCCGCCTCGGAAGCCTGCGGCTCGGGCAGCCGACGGACGGTTTGCTGTGGCGTATTCGGAATTGCGGTGGCGTCGATCGGGCAGACATAGTACCCCCGACGCTCGCGCGAGAGGAGGTAGCCCTCATCCTCCAGCATCGCATATGCGCGCTCGACCGTGATGAGACTGCACCCACTGCGATCCGCCGTCACACGCTTGGACGGGAGCTTTTCGCCGCAGACATATTCTCCCGACAGAATTTTTTGCTTCAGTTCTCGATAGAGTTGATCGTATTTTTTCATCTGGTCTTATAAAAATTTCCTTTTCTGAATCTATACGTATGACCACATTGGCATTATACTGTAGAATCATAAAGATGTAAAGAGGGTACGTTATGAATTATCCGAAAATTCTCACCATTCAGGACATTTCCTGCGTCGGCCAGTGCTCGTTGACGGTTGCTCTGCCGATCCTCTCGGCCTGCGGCGTCGAGACGTGCGCCCTCCCGTCCGCCGTCCTGTCCACGCACACCTGCGGCTTCACGGGCTATACCTTCCGCGACCTGACGGAGGATATGCCGCAAATCTGCAAGCATTGGGAAAAGGAGGGCATTGCTTTCGACGGCGTCTACACCGGCTATCTGGGAAGCGCAAAGCAGATCGAATATGTCAAGGAAATTCTGCGCACGGTCAAGTCGCCCGGCGGCCGCACCGTCGTCGACCCGGCCATGGCGGACAATGGGAAGCTCTATGTCGGCTTTGACGAAGCATTTGCGGACGCCATGCGCTCGCTCTGCGCCGAAGCAGACTATATTCTGCCCAATCTGACCGAGGCGGCGCTGCTGGCCGGCCTGCCGTATCGGGCGAAGCCCTCCCGTGGACAGGTCGATGCGCTGCTGCAGGCTCTCTGCGCGCTCGGCTGCAAGAATGTTATTCTGACCGGAGTGTCCTATCGGGAGGGGAAAACCGGGGTTGTCGTCTTTGAAAACGGGGAATACTCCTATTATGAGCACGACCTCCTGCCGAATAGCTGCCATGGCACGGGCGATATTTACGCCTCGGCCTTTGTCGGTGCGCTGATGCGCGGAAAAACCGCTTATGCCGCCGCCGCCGTTGCCGCCGATTATGTGTTGGACTGCATCCGCGCCACGGCGAAGCTGGAAAACCATTGGTACGGCGCCGCATTTGAACCGGTGCTGGGCAAGCTCATTGCCGCCCTCGAAGCATAGTTTTCTTCCGACACGGACGCAAACAGCTTCATTCCCACGTCGACTCGCGGTGATGCTTTGCGCGCGTGGACGCATCGGGCGATTTTCCTCGTTGGGGCTTGAAATTTGTTCGGTTTCTGCTATACTTTATATGTAGTAACGCATCATACAAAATCAACGTGATCGATTGCGGAGGTAGCTATGAAGCCACGACATCTTTCCATCGGACTGAGAACCTTCAAGACGGCGCTGGCCGTCGCGCTTGCGCTCTTCCTCGTCCGTCTCTACAGCACCGACTCCAACGCCGCCTTTTATGCCTCCTTCGGTGCGCTTGTCGCCATGGACACTACGCTTGACCGCTCCATCCGTCAGGGCATTACGCAGCTCATCGGCGTCCTCGTCGGCACGATCTTCGGCTATTTCGTCGTCCACATCATCCAAACGACCATTCCGGTTTGGATCGTCGGCGGCGGAATTCTCCTGCTCATTCTCCTGTGCAACGCGCTTCGTGTGCCGTATGCCATCTCGCTTTCGTGCATCATGTTCCTCTCGGCCTGCTTTTTCTATCCGCAGAGCAGCGACCTTCTGCAATACTCCGCCCAACGGCTGGCCAACACCGCAACGGGCGTGGCCGTTGCGCTTGTGATCAATATCTCTGTCCGACCGTATAATAACAAAAACCGCATCTTTGCCCTGCTGCACCGGCTCCGCAGGCAGATTCCGGATGATTTGCAGAGCATTGTGATTCAGGAGCAATTCCCCGATATTCAGCCCTGCATCGACCTTCTGCGCCGCATCGATCAGGAGCTGTCCCTCTATCGCTCGCAGCGGTGGTTTCACCGCAAGCACGACGAAACGGCACTGCTCGGCGGCTGTCTTCAGCTCGCAGAGCGCATGGTGCAGGAGCTGGAGGCCATTTGCGGCATGGATACCTTGGGCGACCTCGCCTCGGATAACCTCGAGCGCCTGCGCACCATCGGCCTGAAGGTCGACGGACTTACAGAGCGAAAATGCACCCGTCGGGACACCATTGTCATGAATTACCATATGGACAAGCTCCTCTCGGCCTACGATTTTCTGGGCGAGCTGATGGAAGCGAAGGAATAAACGAAGCCCCTCCGACATAGCGTGTGTCGGAGGGGATCATTTTGAATTTGACGGATTTGGCTCTGCGTCGGGCAGGCGCGGAGAGCTTGGAGGAATTTCAGCGTCGGGAGGGGCTTTATCCCTCCGGGCAGGAGGATATTCTGACCATGCAGCGGCTTACGCCCTATCTTCTGGGCTACGAACGGTACATGGTCAAGCCCGGCGATACACTCTATCAAATCGCAAGGCAGTTCGGTACGACGGTGCGAGCCATTCGGACGGCAAATCCTGCGGCGGATCCGTATCGGCTCTCCGTGGGGCACTATCTTATCGTCCCGTACGGCTTCCCGGTCGTTCCCACCGACCTGCCGTTTACCTCCGAGGTGCTCGGCGTGTGCGTGCAAGGCTTGACAGCGCGCTATCCGTTTCTGACGCAGCGGACGCTGACGGCCACCGCCTACGGCAGGCCGCTCAAGCTCCTGCACATGGGAAGGGGAAGCCGCTCGGTGCTCTATAATGCGAGCCACCACGCAAACGAGTGGATCACAACGCCGCTGGTGATGAAATTTTTGGAGGAATACGCCGAGGCCGTTTCGCAGGGGCTTCCGATTTTCGGCATGGATGCAAGGACACTGTTCCGAAGAACGCAGCTTTTTCTCGTGCCGATGGTCGATCCCGACGGGGTCGATCTCGTGACGGGTGCCATTGCGCGGGATTCGGCGCAGTATGAGGCGGCACAGCGCATTGCGGCCTATTTCCCCGCGATCCCGTTTCCGGAAGGGTGGAAGGCGAATCTCATGGGGGTCGACTTGAATCTGAACTATCCGGCGCAGTGGGAGCAGGCACGGGAAAATAAGTATGCGCTCGGCTTTGACCGCCCTGCACCGCGGGATTTTGTCGGAGAGCGACCGCTCGATCAGCCGGAATCCGCTGCAATGGTTGCCCTGACACGGGAGGTTTCCCCACGGCTGACGCTCTCGTTTCACACGCAGGGAGAGGTGATCTACTGGAAATTCCTCGACCTTGCGCCGCCGGAGGCAGAGCAGATCGGCCGAAGCTTTGCCCGTGTCAGCGGCTATTCCCTCGAGGATACGCCGTTTGCCGCCGGATTTGCAGGTTACAAGGACTGGTTCCTTCAGGAGTACGACCGCCCGGGCTATACCGTTGAGGTCGGCCTCGGCACGAGCCCTCTGCCGCTGTCGCAATTTTCGACGATTTACGAGAAAATCCTCGGGATTCTGACGCTCGGACTGGTTTTGTGAGACTTACTCTTCGGGCGCACGCTCGTCACCGTAGAAGAAGACGGCGACGGTGCCGGGGCCGCAGTGCGAGGCAATGATCGTGCCGATGTCGAAAATTCGGATCTCGGGGAGCCTTGGGAAATGCTCGTGCAGGGCTTGCTTCAATGCCTCGGCATCGGCAAGGCACTGCGAATGGCAGATGAAGCACTTGCCGTCATAGCCGTCACCGCCGAGGGCGTGTGCCTGCATGGTGTCGACGGTGGTGCGGATGGCGGCCTTTTTTCCCCGCACCTTGCCGTAGGCGATGATGCTGCCCTTGTCGTTCAGGCGCATGATCGGGCAGATACCGAGAATCGTTGCGATCATGGCCGTTGCGCCCGACATCCGTCCGCTGCGGCGGTAGTGCTTCAATTCTGTGGAGAAAAACTGATGGTGCACGGTCATCCGATGCGCCAGAAGCCACTGCTCGACCGCCTCCAGATCCATACCGCTGTCGCGCAGATCCGCAGCCGAGTCGACCAGAAGGCCGTAGCCGGAGGAGCTGCACAGCGAATCAACGACGATGATCTTGCGGTCGGGGTACTCCTCCCGAAGCTCCTGCGCCGCCGCAAGCGCATTTTGATAGGACTTCGTCATGCCGGTGCCGAGGGTGATGTGCAGGAGGTCGCCCTTTTTGAGCTGCTCCTCGAAGAATTCGCGGTAGCGGTAGGCGTTGATCTGACCGGTGGTCGGGAGCTTGCCCTCGTCGAGCATGGCGTAAAACCTCGGCAGCTCGTCGGGGTGACGGAGCATATCGTCCATGTGGTCGATGCCGTCGACGGTATAATGATAAAACAGGACGGGAATATTCCGCTCCTGCATATAAGAATAAGGCATATCCACGGTGGATTCGCAGGAAAGAAGGAAGGACATGGTGCAAAAACTCCTTTGCATTTGATTTTTCCGCCTTTATTATAAAGTCAGAAACGCACGATGTAAATCGAAAGCGTGTTCCCCCGACTCTACTTTTGCTTTTTTATGAAAAATGCGGCTCTACTGCGAACTCTACGAACGGTAGAGTAACAGAAAGCCGCACTTTTTTCTTGCGTATTCATTGGAAACGGAAAGATTTTACGGAAAATCGGAAGATTTTGAAACAACTGGAGTTTTCTGCGATACAAGGCGATTTTTCGACGGCAGAGCTGCGATTCTACCGAAAAAAGAGGAAAAAGGAGAGCCTCCGAACGGAAGCTCTCCCCAAATAACAGATGTAAATCAGCCGAAATAGAAGCCGTATTCGCCGCCGCCGATGCTGTAAATATACAGACCGTAGTTGCCGTCGAAGATGAACCAGTTGAGCAGAAGAACGATCACAATAAATGCAACCGCAAGTCCGACAATCAGAACCAGCGTGTTGATGATATTCATCTTGACCTTCAAGACCTGAAGCACGAGGGTAAAGGCGTTGACCGCCCAAGCCGCGAACATCAAGATCGCCATGATCTCGAAAATAAGGCAATGCGCCATGCCGAGCAGCATGGAAGCCGCAAGTAGGAAGGTCGGGAGGATGCCGCTGACACCGACAGCCGCGAGCGTTCCGAGCGGATCAATATTCGTACCGGACAGCTTTGCCGCAGCAAAGGCGAGGAGCCAAGTCAGGCCGTAAGCAATGGGCGCCGCGAAGATACTGAGAATGAGCCAGGCGGGGACGAGATCACCGAAATCGAGCCACTCCATATGCTGCACCAGAGAGAAAAACAGGGTGCCGAGAAGGGTAAAGAGGATGCCAGCGCACATGACGATTGCAGAGCTGGAGATATCCTTCTGCTCATAGGCCGCACGGGTGGCACCGACGGGATCCTTGAAGTAGCTGCCGAGAACCTTGACGAACTTCTGGAAAGCGGAGGGACCCTGCTTCATCGGAACGTAGACCGGATAGCCCTGCTGGTATTGGGGCTGCTGATAGGGAGCCTGCTGGTACTGGGGCTGCTGATAGGGCGTCTGCTGATAGGGTGGCTGCTGATACGGAGTCTGCTGGTATTGCGGCTGCTGATACTGAGGCTGCTGCGGAGCTGCCTGCGTACAGGAGCAAATGCCGTTTTCAGGCAACGGTTTGCCGCATTTTACACAAAAACCTGCCATATATTTTCCTCCTTATTACGATTTCCGCCTTGGACGAGCTGTCCAAAACAAATATATTGGCACATCTATTATAGCCGTAAAGAGACTTGGTGTCAAATCTTTTTTTACAATTTTCATTTTTCCTCTTTCTATTTGTCAAATTTCCTGCTATAATGCGGATAGATTCTTTGGAAGGAGATCCTTATGCGCCGTTTTTTCTGTATTTTGCTTGTTTTGCTCCTCTGCACAGGCCTGCTCCCACCGACCTACGCTGCGGACGGAGTGCTCAGCGGTCGGATTTCGACCTTTTTGAACACCCATAAGCTTGACGAAACCAACTTCGCCATGAGCTACTATAATCTCTCGACCGGCGACAGATATCAATACAATGCGCAGGCGTTTTTTCCCGTCGGACGGGTGGACACGCTGCCCCTGCACCTGTACTATTGCTCCGAGGAGTACAGCGGTGCGTTCCTGCCGACAAAGGATGACCCCAATTACAACGACCCCGACTACGAATACACGATCGACGGCAAGACGCTGGATCAATGCCGCACGGAGAGCATCCTCAACGGCAACGAGGGAGTCGAGAAGGCCATGCTCAGCCTTGTCAACCGATATAAATCCGTCATCAACGAGAAATTCGGCAACATCAAGGAGGAAAATCTTCCGGACGAATATTATCTGGACGATGTTTACAGCACCGAATTTTTGCTCAACTGCATGATCGCAATGGAGAACTCCACGGCGATCTACGGCAGCCTGACCCAGCTTTACGACCTTGCGCAGACTGCCGACGGCTTTAACAGCGGCGATTGCACCTATAAGATCATCCAGATTCGAGGGCAGGAGGACGGCATGATCTGCGCCGTCGCGAAGGTCTTTGCGCCGCAGCCCTACCTCATCACCTGCATCATCACGGAGTCGGCCGGCGGCGACAGTGTGCTTTCGGAGCTGAATGTGCTGCTGTGCGATTATATCGACTCGCTGAATGACGACGATACCATGCAGGGCGTGCAGGTCAACCTCGACCGGAGCGACTCGAGCTACCTCATTACAAACAGCAACCCGAACAAAACGCCGGTTCTGCGGTGGATCGCCTATGCCCTCGCTGTGGCGGCTGCGCTGGCGCTGCTGTATTACCTTACCTATCTTCTCGTGCGCCGTTTGCGGAAAAGAGACGAATAAGTGAGATCTCCCATCGAAATCGATGGGAGATTTTGCTGTTTTTGATTGAATTAATTCGAAATTTGTGCTATAGTAGAAAGAGAAGCAAAGAAATCCTTACCTACGGGGAGAAAATGCGAGGGACGTTATGGGACTTTTGGAATGTGCAAGCGGAGCCTCGGCGTGGAGAGGCTATGATTACTATCTGGAGCGGCGGGTCACGGATTTGGAAAAAATATGTGACGATGTTTTCACTGCGACCGTGACGGGAGGGGAGAAAACGGCCTATCGTGTCGAGGTGCATCTCGAACATCCCAGAAGGTCGAAGTGCACCTGCCCTCATGCAGACGGCAGACGCATTGTCTGCAAGCACATCGTTGCCGCTTATTTTGCCGCTCTGCCGCAGGAGGCCGAGAAATTCTACGCCGATGCCATGCAGCTTCGGGAAGAGACGGAAAAATGGCAGGAGGAGCTGGCCGATCGCCTGATTGCCTACGTCCGAAAAATGCAGGAGAACGAGGCAAAGCAGGCTCTCTTGCAGCTTTTGCTCGACGGCCCCGATTGGCAATATGACAAGTTCCTTCGGGCGCATCGGATCGACGCGGATTTTGAAAAATAGGTCTGTACAAATTTCGCCTTTTGTGGTATACTGTCAAAAAAATCAGGAGGGTTCTTATGGGCATCTTAGTCATCGGCGCGACCTTCGTCGACATCAAGGGGTTTCCGCTGGACAATTATCTGCCGACGGGCCGAAATGTCGGCCGCGTGGAGTACATCCACGGCGGTGTCTCCCGTAATGTTGTGGAGGATATCGCAAACGTAGAGCTTCGGCCGCTGTTCCTGAGCATCGTGGATGACACGCCGACGGGCGAGGAGGTTCGACAGAAGCTTATCAAGCATAAGGTCAATGTCGATTACCTGCTGACAAAGCCCAATGGCATGGGCACATGGCTTGCGGTTTTTGATAACAACGGCGACGTAGCCGGCTCAATCTCCGTACGTCCCGACATGACGCCGATCTACGATCTGCTGATGGAAAAGGGCGACGAGATCTTCTCCAGAGCCGATTCCGTCATCATGGAGGTCGACCTCGATAAGGACATCGTCAAGCGTATTCTGGAGCTGGCGGACAAGTACGGCATCAAAAAATTCGCCGTCGTATCCAATATGAGCATCGCCGTAGAACGCCGCGACTTCATGAAGCGGTTCGACTGCTTCATCTGCAACCAGAAGGAAGCCGGCCTGATGTTTATGGACGATTACGCCGGAAAAAATCCCGAGCAAATGTGCGACATTCTCTGCGAAAAGGTCGTCCGGGCGAACATCCCCTCCATGGTCGTTACGATGGGCGAGGCCGGTGCGGTCTACGCCGACTGCGCCGGGAACAAGGGCATCTGCCCGGCGCGAAACGTCACCGTTAAGGACACGACGGGTGCCGGCGATGCGTTCTGCGCCGGTGTCGCCGCCGGAATGACCTACGGGAAGAATCTGCCCGACTCCATCGAGATCGGCTCGATGCTGGCCGCCTCGGTCATCACCTCTTCGGAAAACGTTTGTCCCCGCTTCCTCCCAGAGGAATTGGGCATCCGCTTCTCCGACGTCGAAGAAGCCTAATATTACTCTCCAATAAGTCATAGACAAAGTGATGAGTATTACGATGAATATAATGATGCAATAACGTCGGCGTGATATAAAAAACAAGATCGGACGAGATTAAAAAGGAACGGAAAGCAAATCGATATAAGGACTGGAAAAGTTGCTGAGAGCGTTGACCTTGTGAACAAAAGAACCGCCGCTTAATACCACAATGTCTTACAGGGAAAACAGATACCATGACGTAAGTAAACTAATAAAGCAAAGGTGATATTATGAAACAGATATTTCGTCGAACAATTGCAATTCTGATTGCAGCTGCCACGCTGGCGATGTTCGCCGTAGGCTGTGAAGATAAAGAGAATGACGGAACCCTCGTTCTTCCTGCGGAGTCTGCTGTGAAGAAGGAAAACATGGAGGAAAGCACGACAGAGTCCGCTACGCAGGAAACCACGATGGATCCTGGTACACCGGAGACACTTGAAGAGCCGAATTCTACGGAAATCTACGTTGAACAGGCTGCACCCTATGAGGTGGGTGAGATGTCAGTTGACCTGTTAACGTCTCACTGGCTGATGGAGTCGGTGCAAAGCAACTATGTGTTTCGTTTTTTTGCCGATGGTACCTTCAAATCCTATTATGACGGTATTGCATTTGGCTCTGATAGCCTGACCCTGAGTGATAGTGGAACCTACACTCTGGACGGAAATAATCTCACGATCCATTACGACAGGAGTGGATTTACATACACAGTAACGTACCTGAGAAAGGATCAGCATCCGGAGATCACCAACTGGGACTGTGCGTTTTTTATCCCGGAAGATCACTGGTTCTTCTATGAGAGCGATTTCGAGTTTGATGTAGACATATTAAATAATGCACACTATTTCTCATGGGTAGAGGACGACAGCATCTACGATAGCTGCAAGAAGCCGGGAGAATCTGAAAGCAATGTTTCCGTAGAAACGGAAAGCGAAAAGGTTGACGGTGATGTCTATACAGCGTTCCTCAACAGCAAGGGATATTATAACGAGAAAAACGGAAATAGAATGACGGAGTATTGCATTATAGATATTGATCAGGACGGTGTAGAGGACTTAATCCTTCAGGGATTAAATGGGCTTGGCGGCACGGATGTCCTAGTATATACATATAATGTTGACACGCAAGAGATCGTTTCCTTGGGAGAGCCTGAATCGACTATGTTTGCTCTAAGGTATTCGCCTTCGAATTGCACAATTATCACTTGCTGGAGAACGGGAGTCGGAAGCGGCGCATCTTACTTATATTCTATGTTTCAACGCATGGATGATAGATTGGAGTGTGTAACAATTTTCAGCTATTATTCCGCTACCAAAAAATATGTTGATAAGAATAACAACGAGATACCGATGAGTAAGATAGATCAATATTTGGACGATGCGGACGAACTCGTTTTCACTAATCTCCCGTAATGTCATCCTAATGAAGATTCTAAAAATAAATGTTGGGGTCAGGTACTGTGCACAGCGCCTGACCCCAACATTTATTATAGAACTATTATTTATCGGCAGATCGCAGCGCGACTTTGGAATGTCTATCGTCCGAAAGAAGAAAACGAGGGAAGGAGAGACGGGCAAAATCCGTACACGGTCGCAAGGGAAAACCGAAATCTGCGCCTTGCAGCGACGGAAGGGCGAAATCTGCGCTTCGTTGCAGGGGGAAATGCCGATTTCGTGTCGGGGATTCGACCGAAATCGGCATCCGAAGGTCGGCGCGTCCGGCGCCGCGATTCGGGTATATGCTCTTATTTCCGAAGCTCGATGATACGGTCACGCAGGACGGCGGCGTATTCGTACTCCATCATCTTTGCGGCGGCTCGCATTTCCTTTTCCAGACGAGCGATCTCCCGCTCCTTTTCCGCCTTCGTCAGCTTTACGCCGTCCTTGCCGACGGCCTCGCCCTGCGACTGCGTGATCTCGATCAGCTCGCGGACATCCTTCCGAATGGTTTTCGGGACGATGCCGTGTGCTTCGTTATAGGCCTTCTGGATGCTGCGGCGGCGTTCCGTCTCGTCGATGGCCGCGCGCATAGCCTGCGTGATGCGATCGGCATACATGATGACCCGTCCCTCGGCGTTTCTCGCCGCACGGCCGATGGTCTGGATGAGGCTGGTTTCGCTGCGCAAAAAGCCCTCCTTATCCGCATCGAGGATCGCCACGAGCGAGACTTCCGGCAAGTCCAGACCCTCACGCAGAAGGTTGATGCCGACGAGGACATCGAATTTTGCCATGCGCAGATCGCGCAGGATTTCCATGCGCTCCAATGCGGCTACGTCCGAGTGCATATATCGCACCCGAATTCCGGCTTTTAAGAGGTAAGAGGTCAAGTCCTCGGCCATTTTTTTCGTCAGCGTCGTCACGAGGACACGCTCCTGCTTGGCAATGACCTCGTTACAGGCACCGATCAGGTCGTCAATCTGCCCTTCAATCGGGCGGACGTGGATCTCGGGGTCGAGCAGACCCGTTGGGCGGATGACCTGCTCGGCGTACTGCTCGGCGCGCTCCTTTTCATACGGTGCCGGGGTTGCGGAGACGTAGACCGCCTGCTTGATTTTTCCGCGAAATTCGTCGAAGGTCAGCGGACGGTTGTCGAAGGCGCTCGGCAGACGGAAGCCGTAATTGACAAGGCTTTCCTTTCGGCTGCGGTCGCCGGCATACATCGCCCGAACCTGCGGCAGGGTCACGTGGCTTTCATCGACGAAGAGAAGAAAATCGTCGGGAAAATAATCCAAAAGTGTCATCGGCGGCGTGCCGGGTGCCCGACCGGTGATGATACGGGAATAGTTCTCGATGCCGCTGCAAAAGCCGATCTCCTGCAGCATTTCAATGTCGTACATCGTGCGCTGACGAATCCGCTGGGCTTCGAGGAGCTTGTCGTTGGCCTTGAACCACGCCTCGCGCTCCTCCATCTCGCTCTCGATTTCCGAAATCGCCCGCTTGAGCTTTTCCTTGGAGGCGACGTAGTGCGAGGCAGGATAGATCGCCACATGGCCGACTACCCGTTCGGGCAGCCCCGTCACGGCATTGATCTCGGAGATGCGGTCGATCTCGTCACCGAAAAATTCCACACGGATCGCGCGACCCGACCAATAGACGGGGTAGATTTCGACCGTGTCGCCACGCACACGGAAGGTGTTTCGGGAAAAATCGATGTCGTTGCGCTCGTAGCGAATTTCGACGAGCTTCGCCATCAGCTCTTCACGGCTCTTTTCCATGCCCGTGCGCAGGGAGATGACCATGCTTTTGTAGTCAATGGGGTCGCCCAAGCCGTAGATGCACGAGACGGAGGCGACAACGATGGTGTCCCTTCGCTCGAAGAGAGAGCTGGTCGCGCTGTGACGCAGCCGCTCGATCTCGTCATTGACGGAGGAGTCCTTTTCGATGTAGGTGTCCGTGTGGGCGCTGTACGCCTCGGGCTGATAATAATCGTAATAGGAGATGAAATACTCTACCGCATTGTTCGGGAAGAATTCCCGAAATTCGGAGCAGAGCTGGGCGGCGAGGGTCTTGTTGTGTGCCAGAACGAGGGTCGGGCGGTTGAGGTTGGCGATGACGTTGGCCATGGTGAAGGTCTTGCCCGAGCCGGTGACGCCCAGAAGAACCTGCTCCTTCATCCCTTTTTTCAGGCCGCAGGTCAGCTTTTCGATGGCCTCCGGCTGGTCGCCCGTCGGCCGATACGGGGAAATCAATTCAAAATGATCCATAAGCATCCTTTCTCTCACACACAGAGCGTTGCGAGAATACTTCGGGCGAAGCTGTCGAGACAGCCTTCGTATTTCACGGCGCGGAGGCCGTCTGCCGTCTGCATCATGCAAAAGCCCGTTCTGCCATCCCTCCGCTTATACTTTTCTGTATTATATCGGATTTTTCCCCCGTGCACAATACCCCCGACACAAAAAATCGGAATAGATTGCCGCTTTCGGCGCATACGCTGGACTGAGGTGGTATGAATGGGGAAGTTTTTCAAACACAACGGCATTACGCTCGTCGGACTGTGCGCGGTGCTCATCATCGTTGCGGCGCTGGTTCTGCGGCAGGAAACAACGCTGGAAACCGGATCGTGGGGGCTGAGCTTTCAAACCGAGGGACAGGCACCCGTCGGAAATGCAAGCAAGGACGCACTGAAGCAATACAATGCGGCTTATGTCGGGGATGCTTCGGAAAAGGTGATCTATCTGACCTTCGACGCCGGGTACGAAAACGGGTGCACGGAGCAGATTTTGGACGTTTTGCAGGCGCACGGCGTGCAGGCGACCTTTTTTCTCGTCGGGAATTATCTGGAGCAGGAGCCGGAGCTGGTACGACGGATGGTCGCGGACGGCCATATCGTCGGCAACCACACCTATCACCACTGGGATATGTCGAAGCTGTCGGATTTTGAGAGCTTCCGCTCGGAGCTGGTGTCGCTTGAGGAGCTCTTTGAGCAGGTGACGGGCGAAAAGCTGCAAAAATTCTACCGTCCGCCGCAGGGAATCTATTCCGAGGAGAATCTGCGCATGGCAAAGGAGCTGGGCTATCATACCGTTTTCTGGAGCCTTGCCTATGTGGACTGGCTCAATGATTCCCAGCCGACGGCGGAGCAGGCGTTTTCCAAGCTGATTCCGCGCATCCATAACGGCGCCGTCGTCCTTCTGCACAGCACGTCAAAGACCAATGCGGCGATATTGGATGAGCTTTTGACACGCTGGGAGGGCATGGGCTACCGCTTCGGGAGCCTCCGTGAATTATTCGCGGATACGGCGGATAAAAGTGCTTGACAGAGAGAAAAAACCGTGCTATACTCGTTTTGAGCGATAATGAGCGAAAATGAGTGGAGGTTGCACGCTATGAAAGCATGGGAACGAGAGAAGCTGATTTTGGAGCGGCTGAAGGAGAACGGCTCGCTCACGCTGGCGGAGGCCTGTGAGCTGACCGCCGCTTCCGTGGCGACGATCCGTCGGGATTTTGAAAGTATTCGGGAAAAGGGACTGGCCGAGCGAACGCACGGAGGCCTGCAGGAGAGCAAACGGGACGCGCGTCGCATGGATTTTATCAACGGCACCCAGATCGTCGACGATGCCGACCGCGAAAAAATGTGCATCGCACGGGAGGCCGCCGCACAGGTTCGGGCAGGGGAGTCGATCTTCATCGGCGCCGGCAAGACCTGCAATATGCTTGCTTCTCTGCTGTGTGACGTGGAGCGGTTGACCGTGGTCACGACCAGCGTGACGGCGGTTTTGGAGCTGGCCGGCAGTCCGAATGTCTCCGTTACCCTCCTCGGCGGCGACATCCACAGCGGAAAAAACTATATCGAGACGCTCGACAACGACCCGGCGCATACCCTGCGCGGCTATTTCTTTGACAAGGTTTTCGTCACGGTCGAGGGCGTCGATCTGGAGCGCGGCTATACCGTGCAGGACAAGAGCCGCATCCCGATGTACAACCAGCTTGCCCGAATGACGCGCCGCACCTATATGCTGCTCGACAGCCGAAAGTTCGACCGCAGCGCCTTCGCCGTGGTCTATCCGCCCGACAAGCCCTGCCGCATCATTTCCACACGCAATATGCCGCAGAAATTCGTCCGGTTCTATGCGCAGCACGCGATTCCCTGCACGTTACTCCATACCGATTGAGCGAAAATGAGCGATTTTTAACCGCACAGGAAAGGTTTTTTGACGAATTCCTGTGCGGTTTGCTTGATTCTATGTTCAAATTCAACGAAAAGAATCATTCGTAATTATGCAAAATCACGAAAAATTTTTGCCGAAACGGTTCATTATTGACTTTGAACCGTTTTTGTGGGATGATAAGAGGGAACAAGAAGCATTTCAATAGTTTTGAGCGATTTTGAGCGATTTTACAATGGAGATACGAGCCTATGGAAAACAAAGGAATGATCGAGCTTTATCAGCCCCGTCACACACTGATCGGACGTGACGGCATCACCAAAATTCCGCATTTTCTGCGCCGACTGAGTGCCGACCGTGTTCTGGTCGTGACCGACAAGGGCTTGGTCAAGATCGGCACTGCCGGAAAGGTTACTGCGGTTCTGGACGATGCGAAGATCGACTATGTGATCTACGACGGCGTCGAGCCGAACCCCACGGTGCGCATTGTCAACGAGGCCTTCGAATTCTATCGGCAGAAGGCCTGCGGTGCCATCATCGCCATCGGCGGCGGCAGCCCCATCGATGTGGCAAAGGCCGTGAGCATCCTGTCGGCCAACGGCGGCAGGATCGAGGACTATAACGGCTACAACAAGTCAAAGAAGCACGGTGCGCCCATCATTGCGGTCAACACCACGGCCGGCACCGGGTCGGAATGTACCCGTGCCTACGTCGTCACGGACGAGCAGACCAAGTCCAAGATGCTCATGGTAGATACGAACTGCCTTGCCCACCTTGCCCTCGATGACCCGATGCTCATGGTCGGTATGCCCCCCTCCCTGACGGCCGCAACCGGCATCGACGCGCTGACCCACGCCATCGAGTCCTATATCTGCAACACCCACACCCCCTACACCGACGCCCTGGCCATCGAGTCCATCCGCCTCATCACGGGCGCATTGGAGCGAGCGGT
Organism: uncultured Oscillospiraceae bacterium; assembly: GCA_964555465.1. Lineage (GTDB taxonomy): Bacteria > Bacillota > Clostridia > Oscillospirales > Oscillospiraceae > JAZOXB01. Next base: position 9,688 of record CAZKSR010000002.1, on the reverse strand, counting down.
GGAGGATGGCTCCGACATGGATGCCAGAACCGATATGTGCTGGGCGGAATATATGGCCGGCCTCTCCTTCTCGAACGCTGGTCTGGGTCTGGTACACGGCATCGCTCACCAGCTCGGCGGCTACTATAATATTCCCCACGGCCTTGCCAATGCCATCATGCTTCCGCGTGTGCTGGAGTATAACCGCCCGTACTGCATGGGTCGCCTTGCCACGGTCGCGCAGGCGATGGGCGAGAAGGTCGACCACATGACGGTCGATCAGGCATCGAAGCAGGCCATCGAAGCGGTGCGCCGCCTGATCCGTGCGGTCAAAATTCCGCCGCTTTGTGAGACAAAATTCGACATGAAGGACATCGATGTCATCGCAGAGCACGCTCTGCTCGATACGGCGACGCTCACGAATGTCGTCCGTCCGACCAAGGAGGACGTCAAGACCATCATTGCCAAGACCTATTACGAGGGCATCGTGATGAAGAAGGTGAATGTCGATGGATAAAAATGCGGTGCAGCGGCAGGTGCAGCTTTCCGTTGCCGAGTCCGTATTCCGAAGCAGCGGCCGCATCTTCGTCCCCGTGGCCTCCTCCGCACGCCATGTGCACCTTTGCCGCGCGGATGCGGAAGCCCTCTTCGGGAAAGGCTACTGCCTGCGGCAGTTCAAGGCACTGTCTCAGCCGGGGCAGTTCGCTTGCATGGAGCAGGTGACGCTCGTCGGCCCGAGGGGGAAGCTGGAGCGTGTCCGCGTCCTTGGGCCGGAACGCAAGGCAACGCAGGTCGAAATCGCGCTGACGGATTCGTTTGCGCTGGGGCTTCGCCCTCCCGTGCGAATGTCCGGACAGACTGCCGGAACTCCCGGCTGCAGGCTCGTCGGCCCTGCCGGTGAGGTGGAATTGAACGAGGGCGTTATCGTCGCCGCCCGACATCTGCATCTTTCCGAGGAGCAGGCAAAGCTCTTCGGATTGAAGGACGGACAAGCGGTCAAGCTGAGAAGTGAGGGCGTTCGAGCCCTTACGCTGGAAAATGTCATCGTCCGAGCCGGAAACGGCCACGACATGGAAGTCCACATCGACACCGACGAGGCCAACGCTCTGGCCATGTCGGGCACAACGATGATGGAAGTGATCATATAACATCAGAAACGGGGCACAAAATGGATCGTACGGTTCGCAACAAGTTAATAGAAGCAATTGTTGCGGAGGTTACACGACGTGTGGCCGTTTTGCGGCGGCAGGAGCAGCACCCGGAGGAGGTCGCCGTTCTCATCGCCTCCCCGATTGCCTTTCCGCAGGAGCTGAAAACCCTGCTGAATACGCAGTTCGGTGAGGGCTACACGCCCGTCTCCTTCACAGGGAGGAACGAATCGGATGACGAGCTGACGCTCGATGCCTCGACCTTGTCGGAGGCGGAGCTGACCGCACGTATTGCAAAGGCAAAAACGGTCATTTTGGTCGCGCCTCGACTGGAGCTGCTGCGGCAGATCGCAGAGGGGCGGGACGATGAGCTTTTGGCCTACCTCGTGGTGCGCAGTGTCCTGTGGCGGAAGGATGTTCGGCTCTATGTCGACTTTGAGCCGCCGAAATTCCGAAGAAACACCTTTTTGGAGGGCGTTGCCGCCTCCATCGAGACGCTGAGACAGATGAATGTCGGCGTTTACCCGTACTACACGGGTGATGCGGCCAAGCAGATCGGCGCGGAGCTTGTCACCGAGGCCGACGTTCTGGCAGCGGCGCAGAGAGCGGACAGGAAGATCGTCTGCCGCGTCGGAGCCATCATCACTCCGGCGGCTCGCGACGCCCTGCTCACGAACGAAGTCACGCTGGATTATGAAGGAGAAGAGCTATGCAATTAGCAAGAGTGAAAGGGACGGTCGTCAGCACCAATAAGGCCGAAAAGCTCTATGGTCTGAAGCTGCTGATCGTCAAGCCCATTGATATCGAGACTTGGCAGGAAAAGGGCGGCGTGGTCGTCGCTGTTGACGCCGTCGGTGCGGGCGAGGGCGAGGTCGTCATGACCGTCGGCGGCAGCTCGTCACGTCAGACGGGTGTCACCGAGAATAAGCCGGTCGACCAGACCATTGTAGCGATCATCGACTCCGTTGATGTCAACGGAAGCCGTATCTTTGAGAAATTTACCAAGGAAAGTTGAGGTTAGCGTATGGCATTGACAAAAGAACAGATTCGACAAATTGCCGACCGAACACGCGAAAGCCTGGAGCACGGCACGTCGGTGCCCGTCGGCGGCGGACAGTGCCTGTTTGACGACGTTCGCGATGCAATCGACACCGCAATCGCCGCGCAGGAACGCCTGATGGAGATGTCTCTGGAGGAAAGAGGCAGACTCATCGAGGCAATGCGAGCCGCCTCGAGAGAGCACGCCGAGGAGCTGGCTGTCCTCGCCCACAACGAGACGGGCTACGGCAAGGTGCATCACAAGATCGCAAAGAATCTCCTTGCGGCGAACAAGACCCCCGGCATCGAGGATCTCCACCCCACCGCCTTCAGCGGAGACGACGGCTTGACCCTCGTCGAGACGGCACCCTACGGCGTCATCGGCGCGATCACCCCGTCGACCAACCCGACGGCGACCATCATCAATAATTCCATCAGCATGATCTCCGCCGGAAACGCGGTGGTCTTTAACCCCCACCCGGCGGCGAAGCGTGCGTCCCAGCGTGCCATGGTCATCCTGAATGATGCCATTATCGCAGCCGGTGGGCCGAACGGTCTGATCACCGCGCCGAAGGAGCCGACGCTCGAGACGTCCGACGTCATTATGAAGCATAAGGCCATTAAGATGCTCGCCGTTACGGGCGGCGAGGCGGTCGTCGCCGTGGCAATGCGCTCGGGCAAAAAATGCGTGGCGGCAGGCCCCGGCAATCCTCCCGTCATCGTCGACGAGACGGCGGACATTCCGCAGACGGCAAAGCACATCGTCGACGGCGCAAGCTTCGACAACAACGTCCTGTGCGTGGCCGAGAAGGAGGTCTTCGTGGTCAACTCCGTTGCCGACGCGCTGATGAACACCATGCAGCAGCACGGTGCTTTCCGCGTCTACGGCGAGGATATCGACAAGATCATCCGCACCGTCCTCATCCAAAAGGACGGAAAATACGTCATCAACCGCAAATTCGTCGGCCATGATGCGACCTATATCCTCAAGGAGAGCGGCGTTGCCTACACGGGCGAGCCTGTCCTCATCATTGCCGATGTCGACCGTTACCATCCCTTCGTCGAGGTCGAAATGCTCATGCCGGTGCTCGGCGTGGTGCGCGTGGCCGATTTCGACGAGGCACTGCGCGAAGCCTTCCGTGCGGAGCACGGCTGCCAGCACTCGGCCATGATCCACTCAACCAATATCCACAATATGTCGCGCGCGGCGCGCAAGATGAACACGACCATTTTCGTCAAGAATGCCCCGTCCTACTCCGGCCTCGGCTTCGGCGGCGAGGGCTACACCACATTGACCATCGCCACGCCGACAGGTGAGGGTCTGACCAGTGCGAAGTCCTTCACTCGGGCACGTCGATGCGTGCTCAAGGGCGACTTCCGCATCATTTAAGCTATGGAGCTGAATAAGATCGTATGCGATGCCGGTATACTCGGTGCCGGCGGCGCGGGATTTCCGACCCATGTGAAGATCAACTGCAAAGCCGAGTACGTCCTTGCCAACGGTGCCGAGTGCGAGCCGCTCCTTCGGGTCGACCGGCAGGTCATGCAGTATTACGCGGACGATGTTCTCAGGGGCATCCGTGCGGTCAAGGAATTCACGGGTGCCAAGCGAGCGGTCATCTGCCTGAAGGAGCACTATCACGACGCCGTCGCCGCGCTGAAAAAGGCCATCGGCTCTGCCGACGACGTGGAGCTGCATCTGCTCGATTCGTATTACCCTGCCGGTGACGAGCAGCAGATCGTCTATGAGGTCACGGGCAGAGTAGTCCCCACGGGCGGCCTTCCGCTCGATGTCGGTGCCGTTGTCTGTAATGTCAGCACCCTCGCCAACATCGCCGCTGCCCTCGACGGAAAGAAGGTCATCGAAAAATTCGTCACCGTCGGCGGCGCGGTCAAGAACCCCGTCACGGTTCGTGTCCCGGTCGGTATCTCCCTCAAGGAGGTGCTCGCGGCGTCGGGCGGAACCACGGAGGACTGCCTCTATCTCATCGGAGGCCCGTGCATGGGGCGCGTGGTCGACACGCTTGATATCCCCGTGACGAAGACCACCGGCGGCCTGCTCGCCATTCCCAAGGATCATCCGCTTTTGGAGAAAAAGTCCGAAAGGCTGAACCTTCAAAAGATGATGGCCGTGTGCTGCCAGTGCTCCCTGTGCACGCAGATGTGCCCGAGAAATGCGTTGGGTCTGAATGTCCAGCCGCATAAGGCCATGCGCTCGATTGCCAACGGCGTCGATCTCATGGGCGATTTCAACGGCATCTTCTCTTGCTGCAACTGCGGCCTGTGCACCTATTACGCCTGCAACTTCGGCCTCAAGCCCTCGCAGGTGATGCAGACGCTCAAGTCCGCCATCGCCTCCAAGGGTACCCGTGCAAGGAAAGAGGTTTTTACCTCGCCGGACGGCGGTCTGGAGAACAAGAAGGTTCCCGTCTCCCGTCTGATCGCCCGAATGGGACTCAGCCAATACGACGTTGAGGCTCCGATGCAGGACAAGCTCCTGCCGACGGACTGCGTGAGGATCTGCCTGCGCATGGGCGTCGGCGCGCCGAGCGTGCCGAAGGTCGCCGTCGGAGACAAGGTGCGCAAGAACCAGCTCATTGCCGACATTGCCGAAGGAAAGCTCGGTGTTAAGATGCACGCCAGCATCTCCGGAACGGTCAGCGAGATCACCGGCGATTATATTGAGATCAGGAGGTCGTCCAAATGAATGCGTTAGGCATGATCGAAACCAATTCCATCCCCATCGGCATCAACGCCGGTGACGCAATGCTCAAGGCGGCCACCGTCAGCCTCGTTGCGGCCCAGCCCATCTGCGCCGGTAAGTACATCGTCCTCGTGACGGGTGAGGTCGCCGCCGTCAAGGAGAGCGTCGAGGCCGGCAAAACGGTCGCAGGCTCCCTCCTCGTCGACAGCATGGTCATCTCCCATGTCCACGAGCAGGTGCCCAAGGCCATCAACGCCTGCAACGAAATCGGTCAGGTTTCTGCGGTCGGCGTTATGGAGGCGTTCAGCCTCTGCACGGCTGTCGTCGTGGCCGATGCTGCGGTCAAGGCCGCCGATGTCAGCCTGATCGATATCCGCCTCGGCCGCGGTCTGGGCGGCAAGGCCTTCATCACCCTCACCGGCGAGGTCGCGGCGGTTCGCGCGGCAATCGCTGCCGGTGAAAAAATGCCGGAGGCGAAGGGGATGCTCTCGCAGAGCGTCGTCATCCCGTCACCGCACCCGGAGCTCATCCGCTCGTTATACTGATAAAAAATAAATCATCAACATAAAACGGAGGATTTTTCAAATGAAAGAAGCATTAGGCATGATCGAAACCCGCGGTCTGATCGGCGCAATCGAAGCCGCCGACGCAATGGTCAAGGCCGCAAACGTCCACCTCATCGGTAAGACCCAGATCGGCAG
>CAZKSR010000002.1:0-4018 GCA_964555465.1 uncultured Oscillospiraceae bacterium | reverse complement strand
ACGCAATGGTCAAGGCCGCAAACGTCCACCTCATCGGTAAGACCCAGATCGGCAGTGGCCTCGTGACCGTCATGGTTCGCGGCGATGTCGGCGCGGTTAAGGCCGCCGTCGATGCCGGCGCAACGGCTGCAAAGCGCGTCGGTGAGCTTTACGGCTGCCATGTGATCCCCTCGCCGCACAACGATGTCGAAGGCATCCTTCCCACCCTCGCTTAATTGAAAGGAGTTTGAACAATGAAGCTTGCACTTGGTATGATTGAAACCCGCGGTCTGATCGGCGCAATCGAAGCCGCCGACGCAATGGTCAAGGCCGCAAACGTCCACCTCATCGGTAAGACCCAGATCGGCAGCGGCCTCGTGACCGTCATGGTTCGCGGCGATGTCGGCGCGGTCAAGGCCGCCGTCGATGCCGGCGCAACGGCTGCGAAGCGTGTCGGTGAGCTTTACGGCTGCCATGTCATTCCTTCGCCGCATGACGATGTCGAGGGCATCCTGCCGACGCTCGGCTAAACCATGTATATCGGAGAAGTCGTCGGCTCCGTGGTATCCACGGTTAAGGAGGAGGGTCTGCAAAATGTCCCTCTTCTCGTGGTGCAACTGATCGAAAAAGGCAAAAAAACAAAGATGATCGTGGCGGCGGACTCCACCCGACAGGCAGGCAAGGGAGACTTTGTCTATATGATCGGCTCAAAGGAGGCCAGTCGGATCTTCCACAAGCGAGTTCCGGCCGATGCCGCCATCGCAGGATTCATCGATTCTTATAACCTACAAATCAAACCGGAAAATTATGGAGGATAGTATTATGAAATTAGCACTTGGTATGGTGGAAACCCGTGGACTGATCGGCTCTGTCGAGGCGGCCGATGCAATGGTTAAGGCAGCCGACGTTCACCTCATCGGCAAGGAGCAGATCGGCAGCGGCCTCGTGACCGTCATGGTTCGCGGCGATGTCGGCGCGGTCAAGGCCGCCGTCGATGCCGGCGCAACGGCTGCGAAGCGTGTCGGTGAGCTTTACGGCTGCCATGTCATTCCTTCGCCGCATGACGATGTCGAGGGCATCCTGCCCAAGCTGGGATGAAGCTGGCCAAAGTCGTCGGGAACGTTGTTTCCACGATCAAGGATCAGGGCTTTGCGGGTCAGAAGCTGATGATCGTCGACTATATCGACGAGAACGGCAAGCTGACCGGAAACCATGCCATCGTTTTTGATGTGGCGGATGCCGGCATCGGTGACACGGTGCTGGTTGCCGCCGACGGCGGCGCGGCCGGCATCCTGCTCGGACGCCATGTCGTTGCCGACCAAACGATCTGCGGCGTGATTGACCACATCACCTACGAGGGCGAAACAAGGGAGTATCACTGATGGATATTGAAGCGATCCGTAAGGAAGTGGAGCGTCAGGTGCTGCAGTATTTCCACCTTGAGGCTGAGCCTGCCCCCTGCAAGGGGCTTGTGACCGGCACGGATGTTGTTGCACATTTGGAACACTCCCTCCTCAATCCCGATACCACGTCGGAAAAGATCCGCACGGAATGTGCCGTCGCTCGAAAATACGCGGTTGCGGCAGTCTGTGTTGCGCCGTACTATGTCGCAGAGGCAAGGGAAGTCCTGTTGGGCAGCCCCGTCGCCGTCGGCACGGCCATTGGCTTTCCCCACGGCTGTATGTCGCAGTCTGCGAAGCTGGCGGAGCTGCGCGAGTGTATGGCCAACGGCGCGACGGAGGTGGATGTTGCGCTGAACGTCCTTGCCGTCAAGTCCGGCCGCTTGGATGTCGCACAGCGTGAGATCGAGGAAATTGTCCGCCTCGCCGCAGGAAAGGCGAAGATCAAGGCGGTATTTGAGCACAGCCTCTACACTCCTGCCGAGAAGACGGCCGTGCTGACCATGCTTCGCGGCAGCGGCGTGGACTATGTCAAAATTCAAAATATGCTCAGCGGCCACGGTGCTCGCGTTGAGGATGTCAAGCTTGCCTATGATATTTTGGGCAGAAATGTCGGCATCAAGATTGACGGCGGCATCAAGACGCTTGCACAGGCCGAGGAACTTCTCGCTGCCGGTGCACAGCGTCTGGGCTTGACCGCAACGGCGAAAATTGCGGAAGAAGCTCGCAAATAAATTTTACGAAAGGAACTCTGTGTTCATGGATATCAATGAGATCATCCGCCAAGTGACGGAAGAAATCTGCTCGAAGTACGGCAAGGCCGAGCCTGCCGCAGCAGCCGGCAGCAATGCCGCTGATATGGCAAAATACATCGACCATACCTACCTCAAGCCCGAGGCCAGTGTCGCTGATATTCGCAAGATCTGCGACGAGGCAAAGAAGTACCACTGCGCCAGCGTCTGCGTCAACCCCTCTTATATCCACTATGTTGCCCAACAGCTCGAGGGCAGCGGCGTGACCCCGTGCTGCGTCATCGCCTTCCCGTTCGGCACCTGCACGCCCGAGACGAAGGCGTTCGAGGCCGCCGATGCCGCCACCAAGGGCGCTCGTGAGATCGATATGGTCATCAACGTCGGCGCCATCAAATCCGGCGACTGGATGCTCGTCAAGCGCGACATCGAGGGCGTTGTCAATGCCGTCAAGGGTCGCGCTCTGGTCAAGGTCATCATCGAGGCGTGCCTCCTGACCGACGAAGAGAAGGTCAAAGCCTGCACCGTCGCCAAGCTCGCCGGTGCCCACTTTGTCAAGACCTCCACCGGCTACTCCACCGGCGGCGCAACCGTCGAGGATATTCGCCTGATGCGTGAGACGGTCGGCCCCGACATCGGCGTCAAGGCCTCCGGCGGCGTACGCACCTATGCCGACGCCGTTGCCATGATCAACGCAGGTGCCAACCGCATCGGCGCAAGCTCTACCGGCAAGATCGTCTCTGGCGTGACGCAGGATGAGCACAAGTGCGTCAACTGCGGCAACTGCAAGAATAAGTGCCCGAGCGGAAACGTTGAGATCCGCAAGACGCTCTATTGATCCGAGGGACGGCCATGAGAAGACCTATGATCGCGGGCAACTGGAAGATGAACAAGACGCCTGCCGAGACCGTTGCCCTGATCTCCGACCTGAAGAAAATTCAGCCGAGGAAGAATGTCGAGGTCGTCGTCTGCCCGATGACGGTCAGCCTCTTCGCCGCCGCCGCGCAGCTCAAGGGCACCGAGATCAAGCTCGGCGCACAGAATGTCCACTTCGAGGACAAGGGCGCCTTTACCGGCGAGGCCAACTGCGCCGCGCTGAAGGAGCTGGGCGTGGAATACGTGATCCTCGGCCATTCCGAGCGCCGCCAATATTTCGCGGAGACGGATGAGACGGTCAACCGAAAGACCCTCAAAGTCCTCGAGCAAGGGCTTAAGCCCATCATCTGCGTCGGTGAAAGCTCAGAGCAGAAGAAGATCGGCATAACGAACGAAGTCGTTTGTCTGCAAACAAAGGCCGCGCTGAGCGGCGTAACGAGTGCGCAGATTCGGGATGTTGTCATCGCCTATGAGCCGATTTGGGCGATTGGCACGGGCATGACCGCTACGGCGGACGATGCCAACCGCACCATCGCCGCCATCCGTTCGGCTGTCCGTGAGGTTTTCGGAGATGCGGCCGACGATGTCCGTATTCTTTACGGCGGCAGCATGAACGACAAGAACGCAAGCGAGCTGATGAGCCGTCCGGAGATCGACGGCGGACTGATCGGCGGCGCAAGCCTTGTTGCCGAAAAATTCGAAAAGGTCATCAACTACTGAGCTCCGTAAAAATTGAGCAGCTACCGAAAAATGGTAGCTGCTCGATTTTTTTCTGCGTGCGGAAGAACCGCAGATGTCATTGCCACGCCTGCCGGCGGCCTTACAATGACACGAAGGAGGCCTTTTCGACACTCTGAGCAAATACACCGCCGCAGCGGTGCATTTGCGCTCATTTTACATCAATTTTTATATCCCCTGTTGCGGTTATAATCTCGCATTTTCCACCGGATGTTGTTTTCGGAACGCTGATTCTGCCGGTAGAGGTTTCGGTGATAAATACCTTTTCGGAAAGTA
>CAZKSR010000001.1:0-111146 GCA_964555465.1 uncultured Oscillospiraceae bacterium | reverse complement strand
GCACCTCCGGAGGCTCCCCTTTTCTAAAGGGGAGCTGTCAGCGAAGCTGACTGAGGGGTTCCCGAGCAGGGAGTTATCGTTTGAGCGGTTGCCGTTCCTCCGCAGGGTCAATCCCTCCGTCACGGCTTCGCCGTGCCACCTCCCTTTTCACAAGGGAGGCTTTGCCGCCGCGCACGGTATTAAGTATGGGAGGCTCGGGTGACGCGCGTCACCGGACCCCAACGTAAAGCATCACATTCGTATTATACCACAGCAAAAATTCGACGTCAAGCTTTTTCGTCCGATTTTTTGTGGTTTCAACGACGGATTCCGTTAAAAGATACCTTTTCGTCATTTCATTCCTATTATTCGAGATTTAGAGTCGAAATTGCATCTTTTTCCTCTCTTTCGACCTATTCCGACGACGAACCGCATTCCTCAAAATGCCCGCTTCTCGTCCTGCGTTAAAAAAATCCGACCTATGCTCTTTGTCATAGATCGGATTTATCGGCTCTGTCGAATCTCGGTCGGGTCGGCGTCCGTCAGGCCAAGATCACATAAAAGAACACGCAGAAGAAGTGCAGAAGGCTGCCCAGAACGACAAAAAGATGGAAGACGGCGTGCATATAGCGCTTCTTCTTGCCGAGACTGTAAAGGACGGCACCGACGGTGTAGGCGATGCCGCCGAGCAAAAGCAGAAGCAGTCCGTTCGGTGCAATGGCGCGGATGGTCGGCTTGACGGCAAACACGATACACCAGCCCATGCCGATATAGCAGATCATCGAAAAGAGCGAGTATTTCTTCAGATCGATGGCCGTCAGGGTCACGGCGAGCGCCGCAAGCCCCCAAATCACGCCGAAAAGCACCCATGCCGTCACGGGACTGACCTTGCGGATGGCACTGAGCAAAATGGGCGTGTATGTCCCGGCGATCAGAAAGTAGATCGTGCAGTGGTCAAGCACCTGCATGACCTTTTTGGCGGTGCCGTTTTTCAGGCCGTGGTAGATGGAGGACATGGCGTAAAGAGCAATCAGGGAGACGCCGTAGATCGCGCCGCCCACGACGGCATAGGCGTCGACATAGATCGCAGAAAAAACAACGCACAGTACCAGCGCAACAACCCCGATGCCGCCCCCGACGATATGCGAAACCATGTGAAAGACCTCTTCGCCGTGGGAATAGGCCGGAAGAGAACGGTCTGCGAGCCTGGTTCGTTTCATAAAAAGACCCCTATTCTTTTTTGTTAGGCATTATAACAGAAATCAGGGCCCTTGTCAATCCCTTCCTCGGATTTCAAGGCTCGTGCATCATCCCACCCGTTTGGGCAGGCGGATGGTCAGGACGATCTCATGCTCCGTCTCCTCCTGTCGGGCTTTTGCATCGATTCCGGCTCCCCGAACCAGCTCCAGTGAGTGGTTGACGCTGTTGAGAAACAGTCTCACATCCCGAACGATCAGCTTTCGAACGCCCTTCTTCGGCTCGCTGCGCTTTTCCAGATAAGTCTCGATGTAAGCCTCGGTCGCCGCCACGGTCAGCCCTCGGCGGACGACGACCTGCAAGACCTCCTGCCGCTCCTCCTGCGTCGGAAGCTTCAGCAGGGCACGGGCGTGACGCTCGGACAGCCCGTGCAGCCGCAGCTGCTCCAAAATGACGGGGCCGTGGCGCAGAATACGCAGCTTGTTTGCCACGGCGCTCTGGCTTTTGCCGATTTTCTCCGCCGCCTGCTCCTGGCTCATGCCGTACTGCTTCATCAGGCGCAAAAGTCCCTCCGCCTCCTCGATATAGTCCAAATCCCGACGCTGTAAATTTTCCACCAGCGCAACAAGTCCGGACTGCGCCGCATCCACCGAGAGCAAAATACACGGCACCTCAGGCAGACCCAGCATCCGCGCCGCGCGCAGACGGCGCTCTCCCGCAACCAGCTCATATTCCCCTGCCGCATGGCGCACCGTGAGCGGCTGCAAAATGCCGTATTGCTCGATGCTGTCGGCCAGCTCCCGAAGTCCCTCCGCCTCAAAAATTCTTCTCGGCTGTGACGGATTCGGGCGGATATGCCCGATGGGAAGGTACATGATCTTCCCGTTTTCGAATAGTCCCTTGTCCTTTCGCATGATCTCACCTCATTTAGATTCTGACCCCTATTGTACTCGCTTCGTCTGCAAAAAGACACGAAACTTCGGCGTTATGTAAAGTTGGCGAAAGTTTTTGCGTGCAGATTTCCGCGCCGCCTCAAAACAGGCTCGATTGTTTCCTTGCAGGCGGCCTGTGCGTGCGGCAAACCGCTTTTTTCGGAAAATCTTTCCCACGCGCGGAAAAAGAGTTGTCGTTTCGTGTTTTTTTCGGTATAATGGAGGAAAGAAAAGAGGTATGCTATGAATTTTAAGCTGCTTGCCGTCGGAGACGTCGTCGCTTCGTCCGGCGTGGATTTTTTGAAGAGCAATCTTCCGGCTCTGCGTCGGGAGCATGAGATCGATTTTTGCGTCGTCAACGGAGAAAACGCCGCCGTTCTGGGCATCACGCCGCAGCAGGCGGAGACGCTTTTCGACGCCGGTGCCGATGTCATCACCATGGGCAACCACACCTGGGGGCGGCGTGAGATCATCCCCTACCTGGAGCGAAATGACCGTATTCTCCGCCCTGCGAATCTCCCCCGATTGCAGCCCGGGCGCGGCTGGGGCGTCTTCGACACGACCTTCGGGAGTGTGGCCGTCATCGACCTGATCGGTCGGTGCAACATGGACTATACGCCGGACAATCCCTTTCAAACAGTCGAATATCTGCTCAAAAAGCTGGATACGAATCTGATTTTTGTCGAGCTGCACGCCGAGGCCACCAGCGAAAAGCTGGCCATGGGCTGGATGCTCGACGGAAAGGCCTCCGCCGTCTGGGGCACGCATACCCATGTGCAGACGGCGGACGACCGCGTTTTACCGCGCGGAACGGGCTACCTGACCGACCTCGGCATGACAGGGCCGCGAAATTCCGTCCTCGGCATCCGTCCCGACCTCTCCATTCGGCGGTTTCGGGGCGAGGTGCCCTGCCGCTATGAGCCTGCCGACGGAGGCTGCAAGCTCGAAGGCTGCATCTTCACCGTCGATCCCGACAGCGGCAAGTGTTTGAAAACAGAAAGAGTGATGATCCATGATTAAACTGCTTCATGCGGCGGATTTCCATCTGGACTCCGCCTTTTCCGAGCTGGCCTCCGAAAAAGCCGTCCTGCGCCGAAAGGAGCAACGACTGGCGCTTGGCGAGCTGGTCAAGCTTGCGCGCGGCTGTGACCTGATGTTGCTCTCGGGCGACCTTTTCGACAGCGCAAGCGTCTATCGGGACACGGTCGATGCCCTCAAGGAATTCTTCGAAGCGGTGCGGATTCCCGTCTTCATCGCCCCGGGCAACCACGATTTCGTCACCGGCGGCTCTCCGTATCTGACCGAGGCTTGGAGCGAAAATGTCCATATTTTCACTTCTCCGACCATTGAGCGAGTACATCTGGACAAGCTCGGCTGCGATGTCTACGGTGTCGGCTATGTTGCCGCGGAGCAGAAGCCTCTGCTGGCCGATTTTCATGTTGCCGACCCGACGGCGATCAACCTCATGGTACTGCACGCCGCCCTTACGCAAGGCTCCCCCTATGCCCCAGTTTTGCCCGAGGAAATCGCCGCAAGCGGTCTGGATTACCTCGCCCTCGGCCATGTGCACACGTCCTTTGTCCGACAGTTCGGGCAAACGACCTATGCCTATCCCGGCTGCCTGATGGGACGCGGCTTTGACGAATGTGGGCAAAAGGGCGCACTCACGGTCACGGTGGATAAGGCGCATTGCGAAGCCGAGTTTCTGCCCGTTCCCGGAAGAAAATACGAAATTTTGACGGTCGAGGTCGGAGACGATCCTCTCGAAAGCATCCGCTCTGCGCTGCCGCAGGGATGCGAAAACGACTGCTATCGGATCATTCTGACGGGTGAGAGCGAGAGATTCGACCTCGAGCGACTGCAGGAAGCCCTCTCGAGCTCGTTTTTCTCCCTTCGCCTCGACGACCGAACCCTTCCCAAGCGTTCGCTCTGGGCGGCGGTCGGGGAGGATACGCTTCGCGGCGAGATCCTGAAGGATCTGAAGGCGCAGTATGACGAAGCATCCGAGGCACAGCGGCACAGGCTCGCTCAGGCCGCCGCCCTGCTGCTCGACCTGATGGACGGAAGGGAGGTCCCGTATTGATTATTTTGAGAATGCGAGCCTCCTTCGGGACGCTCAACGGCGAATTGACCCTGCACGAGGGGATGAACCTCCTGTGTCTGCCGAACGAGTCGGGGAAATCCACGTGGAGTGCCTTTCTGCTTGCCATGCTCTACGGCGTAGACACCTCGGAAAAAGCCTCCGCCGCCAACCACTATCTTCCCTTTAAGGAACGCTATAAGCCGTGGGATGGGCGGCCGATGGAGGGTACGATCGACCTGCTCCGGAGGGGCAGAAAAATCACCATCGAGCGCAAGACGGTCAATCGCATCCCAATGGGTGCCTTCCGTGCCTATGATACGGACAGCGGTGCCGAGATTTCGGAGCTTAACGCCGCCAACTGCGGCTTGATGCTCTGCGGCGTGGAGCGCAGTGTCTTTGAGCGCACGGCCTTCATCCGTCAGCTCGGTGTGACGGTTTCGGAGGATGCGAAGCTGGAGAAGCGTCTCGGTGCCCTCGTCACCACGGGCGAGGAGGGCATAACAGCCTCCGAGCTGCAAAAGGCGCTGCATGAGCGTCAGGTCAAGCTCTCGCGCCCGACGACCGGCCGCATCAGCCGCCTGAGTCAGCAGATCGACCGAACCAAACGAACGCTTGACGATTTGCGCGCAATGCAGACCGAAACCATGCGCCTTCGCGCGAAAATCGACGAAGCACAGGCACAGGCCGATGAAAGGGCCGCTCTGCTCCGTCGGATCGAGTCTGCGAAAAATGCGAAAAAATATTTGGCGATGGAAGAGCTTCTCCAAAAAAGTATGGCGCAGGAGGAGCGTTGTCGGGTGCTGCGGCAGCAGCTTGCCGACCTGCCCGATGAGGCAAGTGTCCGCAGTCTGCAGCGTGAGCTGGAGCAGTCCGACAGCCGTCTGCGCACCGCCCAGATGGAGGCGGCCTTTGTGTCGGAGCAGCCGACAAAGCCGACCTTCAACGGCACGGAGCTTCCCGAAGCGATTCTTCAAGCGCAGAAGGACGAAAAAAGCTATCGAAATCTGACAGAAAAGCAAGCCTCGAAGCCGATCTCGCCCCTCATCTTCGCCGTGATCACGGCGCTCGGCGCGGCTGGGTGCTTCCTCTCGCTTCCGCTCGGTCTTGCGCTTTCGGGCGTGGGCCTTGCCGCGCTCTTCCTCTCGCTTTGGCGGAGGAAACGGGCAACGGCCGAGGCGGAGGCGCGCAGAAAAGAGGCCGAGGAGATTCTCTCCCGATACGATATCGACGAGATCGGAAAGCTTCCGTCCCTCACGGATGCCTGGCGCAAGCAGCTTGAGGGCTATGAGGCGGCAACTTCTCAGGCGGAGGCCGAGCGCAGGAAGCGAACCGTCGAGCTGGAAGCTGCGCAGAAGGCGGTCGACGAAATTCTCTCCGCTGTCCGTGCGTTCTGTCCGGATTGTCCCGATGTCGCAAAGGCACGGGAGGCACTTGCCGCCCTCTCCGAGCTGCACGGACGCAATCTGTCCGAGCAGCGGAATTTGGAGCTGCAACGCTCGCAGCTTGCCTCTATGCGGCAGCTCATCGGCACGACACAACCTGATGAATACGACCCCGAGGCGTTGAAGCTCGACGAAGCGAAGCTGTCGTATGAATATTCCTCCGCGCTCCGTCAGCTTGACGATCTGAGATCGGAGCTGGACAAAAATATCGGCAAGCTGGATGTTCTGGGCGATCCGATCGTGCTGAATTCCGAGCTGGAGCAGCTTTCCTCGGAGCTTTCGGACGCAGGCGAGAGAGCGGAAATTCTGCGCATCGCAGAAAATGCCCTTTTGAGAGCCGATGCCTCCCTGCGCTCACGCTTTTCGCCGCAGATCACGGCAGAGGCCGGCGCGATTTTGGCCGAAATGACAGGCGGAAAATATCCGAAGCTCCTCTTGCAGCCGAATATGAGCCTGTCGGTTTGGGAGAAGGACGGCACCGTCACCCGTCCCTCCGCCGCCATGAGCTGCGGTACCGCCGACCAGATGTATCTGGCACTGCGTCTGGCCATGTGCCGACGGATGCTGGAGGACGACGTGCCGCTGGTGCTGGATGACGCCCTGATCAATTTCGACGACGAGCGCACCGCCGCTGCCCTGAAGCTTTTGGAGCGAGAGGCGCAGGAGCGTCAGATCATCTTATTTACCTGCAAGGAGATTTCATAATGTACTGTGATTCCCATGCTCACCTGGACGACCGCCGCTTTGACGAGGACCGCGATACGATCTTCTCGACCCTCGACGAGGTCGGCTTGGTCATCAATGTCGGCTGCGATCTTCCCTCGTCCGAGCGGTCGATTGCACTGGCGGAGCGGTATCCCTTCGTCTATGCCGCCGTCGGCAGTCACCCGGACGACGCCGACCGCGTCGACGGCAAGCTCCTCGACACCTACCGCCGCCTGGCAAAGCACGAGAAGGTCGTTGCCGTCGGAGAGATCGGTCTGGATTATCATTACGAGGATATCCCCCGAGCCGTCCAGATTAACGCTTTCGAGGCGCAGATGGACTTGGCAGAGGCCCTCGGCCTACCCGTCATTGTCCATATGCGCGAGGCGACGGAGGACGCACTTTCCGTCGTCGGGCGGCATCCGCGGGTGACGGGCGTGTTTCACTGCTTCTCCGGCTCGGTCGAGACAGCCAAGCAGCTCATCGAACGCGGATGGTATCTCGGCTTCACGGGTGTGGTCACATTTAAGAACGCGCGCAGAGCCGTCGAGGTCGTCGAGGCAATCCCCCTCGAGCACATCCTGACGGAGACCGACTGCCCCTATATGGCACCGGAGCCGCATCGCGGCAAGCGCTGCGACAGCCGCTTCATTCCGCTCATCGCAGAAAGAATCGCCCGAATCAAGGGCATTCCGTCGGAGGAGGTCGCCCTCGCCACAACCGCAAACGCAAAGCGTCTCTTCCGAATTCCGTAAAAAACCGTCATGCTATTACACAGGAGGAATTCATATGAACATACCCGATAAAATTCTGTGCTATTCGGACAAAAGGCCGATAGAGATCGAAATTCGAACGATCATCTACATTTTAATGAAGGGTGATTTTGCGTTTATTCACCATACCGGCGGAGAAACGGTGCGCACAAAAATGGCAATGGTGGAGATCGAAAAGCACCTCGGCAAGGCGGTCGACTCCTTCGTCAAGGTCAAGCGCGGCTGTCTGGTGTCGGTATTTGCGATTCACAACATCACCGACACGGTGAATCTGGGCAACGGCGAGGAGCTGGCGTTTGCCTCCCGAGCAGCCGGACGGATCCGACGGGACTTTTGGGAGAAACAGCGCAAGTTCATCCACGACTTTGCCGACGAGGTCACGCCGAAAACCGCAGCGGAATTTCACGAGCATTATCGGGCATTCGACACGCTGCCGATTGCTTTCACGGACATCGAGATGGTGTTTGACGAGACAAATCGGGCGGCAGACTGGGTGTTCTGCTACGGCAACAAGGCATTGGCGGAGCTGGAAAAGCTGCCGCTGGAGACGATGATCGGCAATCGCTTCGGCAAGCTGTTTCCGAATATGGATTCCCGTTGGCTGAAGACCTACGAGTGGGCAACGCTCTTCGGTGAGGTTTTGCAGATCGTGGACTATTCGCCGGAGATCGACCGAAAGCTGAAAATCATCTGTTTCCCGACCTTCAAGGGGCATTGCGGATGTATTTTGTTCGATGTGGACAAGCTTAAGTTTTTCCGCAACACGACGGATACCGACAAGGCGATTGCCGCCTTTGTCGGAAAGCTGCTGACATAAAAGAAACGGAGGATTCCGATTTTGGAATCCTCCGTTGTAAATTTTCGGTATGCGTTTCCCGTACGGAAGGCTTTCCGCATCCGTCTGCGAATCACTTCGTTCCGAAGATACGGTCGCCGCAGTCGCCCAAGCCGGGGACGATATAGGCGTGCTCGTTGAGGCAGCGGTCGACTGCCGCTACGACGATGTCGACATCGGGATGCGCCTTTTGCATGGCCTCGATGCCCTCCGGTGCGGCAATGATGTTCATCATGGTGATGTTCTTGCAGCCGTATTCCTTCTTGAGGATATCAATCGCCGCGATTGCACTGCCGCCGGTCGCCAGCATGGGATCGACGAGGAAAACCTGACGCTCGGAAATATCCGGCGGCATTTTGCAGAAGTACTTAACGGCCTCATGCGTTTCGGGGTCGCGATACAGGCCGATGTGTCCGATCTTGGCCGAGGGGATGAGCGAAATCATGGTGTCGACCATGCCGAGGCCGGCGCGCAAAATGGGGACAATTGCCATCTTCTTACCGGAAAGAACCTTGAATTTTGCGGTTGTGATCGGGGTTTCGATTTCGACCTCCTCCGTCGGAAGGTTGCGTGTTGCCTCATAGCACATCAGCGCGGCGATCTCACCGACCGCCTCACGGAATTCCTTAACGCCGGTGTTCTTGTCACGCAGGATGGAAAGCTTGTGATGCAGCAGAGGGTGCTCCAAAACCTGAACATTCGCCATCATGTATCTCCTTTCATTTTCTCCAGACGCTCGCGCTCCGCCTGTGACAAGCGCAGATAGTTCGGCACGAGCGACGCACCGTCGGCACGTGCCCCCGAGAGGAGCATCTGCCTTGCACACAGCGCAACGCCCGAGGCCCGCTGCATCCGAAGATGCTCCGGCGCACAGACGAAGTCTTTTACGGACTTACCGAGGCTATTATAACACAGGAATGCGCCGTCGCCAACCGTTATTTTCGGCCTTTCGATATATTTCAGCTCTTTTTCCAAATCGGCCAGCGAAATTGCACAGTCTTCGCACAATCTTGTCAATACGCCGCCGTGACAATCGAACAGAGCATGGTAGATCTGCTCCCTTCTGGCGTCCATTGCGCAGCAGATGACCCCCTCGAAAGCCGCTGCCTGATAAGCCATGGCCTCCAGTGTCGAAACGCCGACGCAGGGCTTTTCCGCACCCCAGGCCAGTCCCTTCGCCGCCGCGACGCCGATGCGCACGCCGGTGAAGCTGCCCGGGCCCGCTGCGCAGGCGACGGCGGTCAGCTCCCCGACCGTGCAGTCGCAGCTTTTCAGCAGCTCCTCCGCCATTTTCATCAAGGTTCGGCTGTGCGTCTGTCCGCAGTTTTGGTACGCCTCACCGATCAGGACTGCATCGTCCGTCAGAGCAACGGATGCAGCCTTTGCCGAGCTTTCAAATGCTAAAATCTTCAAGGTGTGTTCCTCCCTCGACGGTAATGCTGCGGCTTTCGTCGGAAAGCTTCTCGATGCAAACACAAATCGGCGCATCGAGCGCATCCGAGACGTTCTCGCTCCACTCGACGGCACAGACACCGCCGCGGCGCAGATAATCTTCCCAGCCGATGTCGAACAGCTCCTCCGAGGAGCCGAGACGGTACATATCAAAATGGAACAGCGGCAGACGGCCGCCGAGATATTCGTTGACGATGGTATATGTCGGGCTGGTCACGCGGTCGCAAATGCCGAGGCCGCGAGCCAGTCCTCTCGTAAATGCCGTCTTCCCCGCGCCGAGATCACCGACATAGGCGATGACCTCTCCGCCGCCGAGTGCTTTTCCGAGGCGTTCTCCGACGGCCTCCGTTTCTTCGGGGCTGTGCGTGATAAATTGCAAGATCATCCCTCCCTTTCCCCCATAGTATAACACAGAACGGGAAATTTTGCAAATTGGGTTTACAGAATTGTTTTTCGATGGTAGAATATGAGGGATCGGAGGTGACCGCATGAAAAAATTCGGTGCAAAGCTGCTGGAGATCATCAAGAAGGGCGATATGATACTGCTGGCTCTGTGCGTGCTGGCGACGTTGTTCGGCATCGTGATGATCTATTCCGTCAAGGGGGTTGACGGTGGGAATTTTATCGTCGTTCAGACCGGTGCCATGCTCGCCGGCATCCTGCTCTATCTTTTCTTCACGGCCTTCGATATTGACATTCTCGCCGGCCAGCGGACGATCCTCTTTCTGTTCAACACCGTCTTCATCTCCATGCTGCTGATCTGGGGCATTGAGGGCGGCACCGGTAACCAAAGCTGGCTGTCCTTCCCGTTTCTCCCCTTCAACATTCAGCCTGCCGAGGTCTGCAAGATCACTTATATCATCATTCTGGCCAAGACCATGAGCATCCATCGAGATCGCATCTCCTCGCCCCGTTCGGTTCTCCCCCTGACGGCACATATGCTCTTCATCGTCGCGCTCATCGTTGTCATCTCCAGCGATACCGGCGTTGCTCTGATCTTCGTTTTCATCTTCATCACCATGGCCTATGTCGGCGGCGTGAAGCTCTGGTGGTTCTTGGGCGGTGCCGGTGCCGTTGCCCTCGCCGCGCCGTACCTGTGGCAGTATGCCATCCGCGAGGACCAAAAGAACCGAATTCTGGTGCTCTTTGACCCCTCTATCGACCCGACCGGTCGGAAGGAGCTTTGGCAGACCCTTCTCAGCAAGGAGGCTCTGCAAAACGGCGGCATCACCGGCATGGGGCTGTTTCGGGGTCAGCTCAGCAAAAACGGTCTGCCCGAGGCGCACACGGACATGATCTTCTCCGCCATCGGTGAGCAGCTCGGCTTGCTCGGTTGTCTCTTCGTCCTGCTGCTCCTGCTGGCCATTGTCGCCCGCATCATCTATGTCGGCATGAAGTCGCCGGAATATATGTACCGCCTGATCTGCCTCGGCATTGCCTCGATGCTCCTGTTCCAAATCCTGATCAATATCGGCGTCTGTCTCGGCCTCGTGCCGGTCATCGGCCTGACCCTGCCCTTCATCAGCTACGGCGGCAGCTCGATCCTGACGACCTTCGTTGCCGTCGGCATCGTCTCGGGCATCAAAATGCGCCCCGTACGGGACATCGGCGCGCAATATATCCGCCCGTATTGACCGTCTGCGCTTCATTCCTCGAAAAGTGCGATCGCATATCGACTTCCTCCGTTTTTTCGGAGGAAGTTTTTTGCATAATTTGTATGATTTCGGCTCATGCTAGGCTCGAAAAAACAGATCAGGAGGAATTCTTTATGCGAAAAACTTTCCGCAGTATCTTTTTTACCGCGCTCATAGGTCTTCTGCTTTGCACGGGCGTTCTGGCCGCCGACGGCGAGACGCTGTGCCAAACGGAATATTGCTTCAGCGAGGGTGATTTTTCCTCAGCCGAAACGGGCGGCGTGGACGGAATCTTCGTTACCGCCGTGCCCGATGCGTCCGTTGCCGTCGTCAAGCTGGGCAGCCGCACCATCCGCCCCGGCGATACGCTCGCGGCCGCTTCCCTGTCCGCTCTCAGACTCGTACCGACCTGCACCGAGACGAGTGATGCCGTTCTCACCTACTGTCCCATCTACGGCTCCTGTCCTGCCTCCCCCACTCAGCTCACCATCCGGATTCAGTCGGGCAAAAACGAGGCGCCGAAGGCAAACAACATCGACTTCGAAACCTACAAAAACATCGCCAACGACGGCAAGCTCTCCGCCACCGACAAGGAGGGCGGCGAGCTGACCTATCAGCTCGTCGACGCACCGAAGCGCGGCACCGTGACGCTCTCGGACGACGGTACGTTCGTCTATACGCCGGATAAAAACAAGGTCGGAGACGATCGCTTCACCTATACTGCAACGGACGACGCCGGAAACGTCTCCAAGCCCGCAACCGTGAGCATCCGCATCCTCAATCCGACGCAAAAAATGACATTTTCCGACCTTTCGGGCGACCTGAGCTGCTTCGAGGCAATGTGGACACAGGAGCAGGGACTTTGCAGCGGCCGCACGATTGCCTCGGAATACTGCTACTGTCCGCACGAAACCGTCAGCCGCGGCGAGTTTTTGGTCATGGCGATGGAGCTTTTCGGCATATCGCCCGACGCGGAAGCTAGCCTCACCGCCATTTCCGATGCCGACGCCGTCCCCGTCTGGGTACAGCCGTATCTCTCCGCCGCACTGCGCCATGGTATCGTCCGCGGGAAAAATACGTCCGGCAGGCTTTGCTTCTGCGCCAATGATGCCATCACGGGGCAGGAAGCAGCCGTCATGCTGGAAAACATTTTGGAGCTTCCCGTCCCGGCAGTGGCGGCGAAGTCCTCGCAGCCGTCCTGGGCGGCCTATGCGGTAGCGGCTCTGTCCGATGCCGGCATCCGCGCGGACTTCAGCAGCGCGGAAATGACCCGAATCGAAGCCGCCTCCCTGCTCTACCGACTCTCCGACCTCATCTGAAGACGAAGCAGTCGCTTTGCAATGCACCCGTCCTCGAAAAGACGACGGGTGCATTTTTTTTGCGCCGTCGGCAAAAAATGCAAAAAAGGTCTTGCTTCGTCGAAGCCTTTTCCGTATAATAAGGGTGAGGGCTTGCCCTCGAATCGACGCAAAGGAGAATTGCCATGAAATTCTATTACGGAGATCCGAACGACCCCATTTTCGCCGTGTATGAAAAGGACGGCGTCTGCTATCCTGTGTTTGCCGAAAAATACGGCACGGAGGGCTTCCCCTTCCGTGAGGAGCTCGTGCAGATTACGGATGCGGAGTCCGTCGCCTCGCTGAACAAGTATCTGCACCCCTATGAGGACGGCAAAAAGCGCGTGTATATGGCAGGCCCGCTGTTCAACGAGGGCGACCGCTACACCAATCAGCGCAATTCCGATGCACTTCGTTCCGCCGGCTGCACCACCTTCCTTCCGCAGGAGATCGTCATTACCAACGAAAGCTCCGAGCTGGTCAAGGCAGGCTGCTTCTATATGGATCTGAAGGCCATTCGGGAATGTGACCTCCTGCTGGCCAACTGCAACGGTATCGAGATCGACTCCGGCACGGCGGCGGAGATTGGCCTGGCCTATGCGCTGGGCAAACGGATGCTGGTTTATAAGAGCGATGTGCGCAATTACTATAATGAGCTGCACGTCCTGAACAATTTCATCGACGGTCTTGTCGGCGGCCGCGTTCTGCGCAGCATTGAGGAGGTTCTCGCGGCATTGGACGCTTAAGTGCGAAATTGCTTTTTGGCAATCTGCTCAAAATTCGCACGAAAAATTTGTAGAATATAGCAACGGAAAAATCCTTGCATCTGCAAGGATTTTTCGTTATAATAGTTATGTAATTTCAGATTGATAGCTGTAACGAAGTGCTGTGCGCACGGGCTGACGACTATCACTCAGGGTTTCTTGAGTGGAGATGTTGAACCATGGGTTCGCATTTCCATTTTTGTTTATCCGGAAGTTTCTCGATTCACAAGGAGGTTTTTCTATGTACATTCTCGCCAACGGTAAGCTCATCACTCGCAGTGCAGCCCTTCCCTACCTGCCCGACGGCGGCGTCGTCATCGACGGCACCAAGATCAAGGAGGTCGGCAAGACCGCCGACCTGAAGGCCAAGTACCCCGAAGCCGAGTTCATCGATGCCAAGGGCGGCGTCATCATGCCTGCCTTCATCATCGCCAATACGCACATCTATTACGCCCTCGCTCGCGGCCTGTCCATCAAGGGCAACAGCCCCACGAACTTCTTCGAGGTTTTGGACGGCACATGGTGGGCAATCGACCGCAAACTGACGCTCGCCGGAACAAAGGCCTCCGCCGATGCGCTTTACATCGACTGCATCAAGCAGGGCGTCACCACCATCTTCGATCACCACGCCTCCTTCTGCGAAATTCCCGGCAGCCTCTTCCGAATTGCCGAGAGTGCAAAGAAATTCGGCGTCCGCTCCTGCCTGTGCTATGAAGTCTCCGACCGTGACGGTGAGGAAAAATCCATTCAGGCCGTCAAGGAAAATGCCGACTTCATCACTTATTGCCGAGAGCAGAAGGATCCGATGCTCGCCGCCATGTTCGGCGGCCATGCCCTGTTCACCATCTCCGACAAGACCTTCGACCGCATGGTCGAGGCAAACAACGGTCGCACGGGCTTCCACATCCATGTCTCCGAGGGCATGAACGATGTCTATGACTCCCTGCAAAACTACGGTCGTCGCCCCGTGCAGCGTTTGCAGGATCACGGGATTCTCGGAGAAAAGACCATTTTGGGTCACTGCATCCATGTCAACTCCGCCGAAATCGAGATCATCAAGAGCACCGGCACCATGGTCGTCAACAACCCCGAATCCAACATGGGCAATGCCGTCGGCACCTGCCCTGTCCTGCCGCTGTATAAGGCCGGCGTCCTGATCGGCATGGGCACCGACGCTTACACCAACGATATGCTTGAATCCATCAAGGTCGCACTCCCGGCGCAGCGTCAGAACGCCTGTCATCCCGGTGTCGGCTGGTGCGAGGTCACGGATATGCTCTTTAAGAACAACGCCCTCATCGGCGCGAAGTACTTCCCCGACAAGCTCGGCGTCCTCGAGGCAGGCGCGGCGGCTGACGTGATCGTCATGGATTACAAGCCCTATACGCCCTTCTCCGATGCCAATATCGACGGCCACATGATCTTCGGCATGACCGGCCGCCAGTGCCAGACCACCATCGCCAACGGCAAGCTTCTCATGAAGGATCGTGAGCTGATCGGCATCGACGAGGAAGCCGAAAATGCCCACATTCTCGAGGAAGCGGCCAAGCTCTGGGGGAGCCTGAACCACTGCAATTACAACGCCCACGGCGAGTGCTGAACGCACGATAACGATTAAGGAGGAATTCTCATGTCCGAAAGAATGTACCCCATCCCCTTCAAAGACCTGATGAACTGGGTCATCTCTGAGCGCGCGAAGAGCGGCGAAATTTTCGGCATCCATGCCGAATACAAGGCCGATCCCGGCAAAACTCTGCCGATCTTCGTTGAGAAGATCGAAAAGCCCTTCGGCCCGGCCGCAGGCCCGAACAGTCAGCTTGCGCAGAACATCATCGCTTCCTATGTCGCCGGTGCCCGCTTCTTCGAGGTCAAAACCGTGCAGAAGATGGACGGCGAGGAGCTTGCCCGTTGCGTGCCCCGTCCCTGTATCCTTGCCGATGACGAGGGCTACAATCAGGAATGGTCGACCGAGCTGGAGGTCGGTCAGGCTCTGAACGAATACATCAAGGCATGGTGTGCCCTGAAGCTTATGGCCAAGAAGTGGGGCTACGGTGATCCCGACGGCTTCGTCTTCAATATGTCCGTCGGCTATGACCTCGAGGGCATCAAGGGCGAAAAGGTCGACAACTACATCGAATCCATGAAGGACGCCACCCGTGCGCCGATCTTTGCCGAGTGCAAGGCCGTCCTGACCGAGCTCTTCCCCGAGGATGCGGACTTCATCGCCGCCATCTCCCCCCGTGTCTCCCGCTCCGTCACGCTCTCGACCCTGCACGGCTGTCCCCCCGACGAGATCGAGCGCATTGCCTCCTACCTCATCACCGAGAAAAAGGTCAACACCTTCGTCAAGTGCAACCCCACCATTCTCGGCTACAAGGATGCCCGCAGCATTCTCGACTCTATGGGCTACGACTACATCGTCTTCGACGAGCATCACTTCAACGAGGATCTGCAATGGCGCGACGCCGTTCCCATGTTCGAGCGCTTGCAGGCGTTGGCGGACAAGAACGGGCTGGAATTCGGCCTGAAGCTGTCAAACACCTTCCCCGTTGACACCACGCGCGGCGAGCTGCCGAACAACGAGATGTATATGTCCGGTCGTTCTCTCTACCCCCTGACCATCGAGATGTGCCGCCGTATTTCCGAGCAGTTCGGCGGCAAAATGAAGATCTCCTTTGCCGGCGGCGCGGAATACTTCAACTGTGAGAAGCTCTTCCGTGCAGGCATTTGGCCGATTACCGTCGCAACGACCATCCTCAAGCCCGGCGGATATAACCGTCTGGTTCAAATGGCGAAAAAGGTCGAAAGCATGGAATTCAAGCCCTTCTGCGGCACCGATACCGCGGCAATCTCCGCTCTCTCCTCCGCCTGCCGCACGGACTATCACCACGTCAAGCCCGTCAAGCCCCTGCCCTCCCGAAAGAACGACGAACGCGTGCCGTGGATGGACTGCTATATCGCTCCCTGCAAGGGCGGCTGCCCCATTGCGCAGGACATCCCCGAATATATCGAGCTGTGCAGGAAGGGGCTTTATCCCGAAGCACTCAAGCTCATCACCGAGAAAAACGCCCTGCCCTTTATCACGGGCACGATCTGCGCCCATCGCTGCATGGGCAAGTGCTCCCGTAATTTCTACGACGAATCCGTCCAAATTCGCTCGACCAAGCTTCTCGCCGCCGAAAAGGGCTACGATGCCCTGCTGTCGTCCGTGAAGAAGCCCGAAAAGCTTGAGGGCAAGAAGGCGGCCATCATCGGCGGCGGCCCGACCGGTATTGCCGCAGCCTACTTCCTCGGCCGTGCCGGTGTCGAAGCCACGATCTTTGAACGCACCGCTGCCCTCGGCGGCATCGTCCGTCATGTCATCCCCGAATTCCGCATCAGCCACGAGGCCATCGACAAGGATATCGCTCTCGCACTCGCATACGGTGCCGAGGTCAAGCTGAACACCGAAGCTCCCAGTGTCGAAGAGCTGAAAAAGCAGGGCTACACCCACATTCTCTACGCCGTCGGCGCATGGAAGCCCGGCAATCTCGACATCCCCGGTAATGTCCGCGGTGTCATCGGCTGGCTCGAAGAAATGAAGGCCGGCAAGGGCGGTACGCTCGGCCATGTCGCCGTTGTCGGCGGCGGCAACACCGCGATGGATGCCGCGAGAGTTGCCAAGCGCGCCGGCGCTGCCTCCTCTACGCTGGTCTATCGCCGCACAAAGAAATATATGCCTGCCGATGCCGAAGAGCTGGAGCTGGCCATTGAGGACGGCGTGAGCTTCCTCGAGCTTGTCTCGCCCGTCGAGCAGAAGGACGGCAAGCTCATCTGCAACAAGATGAAGCTCGGCGAGCCGGATGCCTCCGGCAGACGTAGCCCCGTTCCCACGGGCGAGACGGTCGAGATTCCCTGTGACCTCGTCATCTCCGCCGTCGGTGAGCAGGTCGACAGCGAGCTGATGGCCGCAAACGGCATCGAAATGGGTCGCAAGGGGCCTGCGTTCGAGACGAATATCCCCGGCGTTTATGCCGCCGGCGACTGCCACCGCGGCCCTGCCACCGTCGTTGAGGGCATTGCCGACGCCGCCAAGTTTGCCGAGATCGTCGTCGGCGGAAAGCACGAGTATGACATTCCCGTCGAGGCATATCCCTCCGAGGCCGTTGCCGTTGCAAAGAAGGGAATTCTTGCCATGGCAAAGGACGTTGCTTGCGAGGGCGAGCGCTGCCTCGACTGCAACACCGTCTGCCAAAATTGCGCCGATGTCTGCCCGAACCGCGCCAACGTCGTCATCCGCCTGCCCGACGGCAGAACGGAAATTCTCCACGTCGACAAGATGTGCAACGAGTGCGGCAACTGCACCTCCTTCTGCCCCTATGCCGCACAGCCGTGCAAGGATAAGTTCACGCTCTTCCAAACGGAAAAGGATATGGATGACTCCGAGAACTTCGGCTTCTGTCTCCTTGAGGGCGGCCGAATCCGTGTCCGCCTGTATGAGGAGAAGGTCTGCGGCGCCGACCTGAGCGGCATCCCCGAGGAGATCGCCCTCTTCATCCGCACCGTCCGCGATGAGTACAGCTACCTGTATTGATCCTTTCGGCCTCTGCACCTGTTGATTTCCGAAAGCCACGACTGTTTCGGCAGTCGTGGCTTTTCATCTTGATATCCGCTCGGCATCCTTCCCGACATCCATGGGGCACGTCGACCCAACGTGCCCCATCGTATGCGCACCGCGTCGCAAGGACACATTCCTTGCGCCGTTCGCGAAAACCGTTTCGCCCCCGTTGAGCAGACGGGGTTTTTCTTGCATTTCCGCCGCTTTGCTGATATAATGTAAGAAAAATCAGCGGAGGACGAGCAATGGACGCCAGCAGACAATATTATGTAAACCCGTATCAAAAGGAGCTGACCACCTCCGTCACCGCCTGTGAAGAGGCGAAGGGCAAATGGCGTGTGGAGCTGGAGGAGACGATCTTCTATCCCACGGGCGGCGGCCAGCCGTGCGACACGGGCACGATCGACGTGGCCGAGGTTTCTGACGTTTTCGAGGACGGCAACCGTGTCATTCACCTCTGCGACCGTCCGCTCGCCGTCGGCAGTACGGTGCTCTGCCGCATCGACTGGGACAGACGCTTCATGCTGATGCAGCAGCACTCGGGCGAGCATATGCTCTCGGGCATCGTTTTTTCCCGTTTTGGGTATCATAACGTCGGCTTCCACATGGGCAGCGACGTGATCACCATTGATTTCAGCGGTGAAATCAACGAGCAGCAGCTTCATGAGCTTGAATCTGCCGTCAACGATGTCATCTACCGTGACATTCCCTCGCATATTTTTTACCCCGACCCCGAGGCGCTTGCCACCTTGTCCTATCGCAGCAAAAAGGCTCTCACGGGAACCGTTCGGCTGGTGCAGTTTCAGGACATCGACCTGTGCGCCTGCTGCGGTCTGCACGTCCGTCGAAGCGGCGAGGTCGGCCTTGTCAAGCTTCTCTCGACCGCAAAATTCCACGACGGCTCCCGAATCGAGCTGCTCTGCGGTGCCCGTGCACTGGAATACCTCAATCTCGTCTTTGAGCAGAACCGCCGGATTTCCGCCCTTCTTTCGGCCAAGCCGCTGGCGACGGCGGCAGCCGTGGAGCGTGTCGGTGAGGAGCTGAAAAAGGCGCAATACCGATGCACGAGCTTGGAAAACGCAAGCTTTGCCGCCCTTGCCGAGCGGTATTGCGGCGTGGGCGACGTGCTTCTGTTTGAATCCGAGCTTTCCCCGGACGCTCTGCGCCGCCTCTGCGATGCCGTCCTGCACACCTGCGGCGGCCTGTGCGCTGTTTTCTCGGGGCAAGGAGAAAGCTATCGCTACGCCGTCGGCCGTTTGGAGGGCGATCTGCATGATTTCGTCCGCACGCTCAACCTCGCACTGCGCGGTCGAGGCGGCGGCAAGGGCAGCTTTGCGCAAGGCTCCGTCTCCGCCTCGAAAGCGGAAATCGAAGCGTTTTTCGCAAATCGAAAGCCGTAATAGGCCGTATTTCCCGAAAGCTTCGTTTCGGCCAGGTCGGCAAGCTCGGATACCGTCACAAAGACGAAGCCCTCCGATTGCAAACGATCGATCACCTTGAGGGCGGCGTTCACGCTGGACTCCTTCATATCGTGCAGGAGGATCACGTCGCCGTTTTGAACCTCTTTTACAATATCGGCGCAAATTTCGTCGCTGTTGCTTCTGTACCAATCCTCAACATCGACCGACCACAAAATCACGGGAAGATCCGCGCAAACCGTCTTTTTGAGGACATCCAAATCATAAATTCCGCCGGGTGGCCGCAAAAGCGTCGGCCTCACGCCGGAGGCTTCCTCGATCTTCCGCATGGCAGCAGAGAGGTCGCCACAGACCTCCGACGGCGACATTTGTGAGAACATCGTGTGCGTGTCGCCGTGCACGCCGATCTCGTGTCCCTCGGCAGCAATGCGAGCCGTGATTCCCGGGAATTGGTCGACCCGATAGCCGCAGATAAAAAACGTCGCATGGACGCCCCTTGCGGCAAGTCCGTCGAGCAAATCGGTCGTAAAGCAGCCGCTCGGCCCGTCGTCAAAGGTCAGGGCGATATACTTCGGTTTGTCGGCCGCCTCGACCGACAGGAGCAGCAAGGCAACAAGCATCAGGCTGCAAAAAAGTTTTTTCATTCTCATTCCCCCATGATAGTATGTGCAAAAAGAGAGGGTTTCCTATGGTAATTTGTCCCATCTGCCGCAAGGAGCTGAAGTGCGGCGAAGCGGTCTGGCGGTGTGAAAACGGCCACAGCTTTGACGTAGCACGACAAGGTTATGTAAACCTCCTTCCCGTCCAGCAAAAACATTCCATCGCCCCCGGCGACTCGAGGGAAATGGTCGCCGCCCGCCGCGATTTTCTGAGCACGGGCTTCTATGCTCCCATCGCGCAGTCCGTCTGCGAGCTGTTGCACCGTCACGCCGAACACGCAAAAAACGTTCTCGACGTCGGCTGCGGCGAGGGCTATTATCTCTCCCATTTGACTCATATTCCGGAGCGCTGGGGCATCGACATTTCCAAGGATGCGGTGCGCTTTGCCGCCGCTCGAGACAAATCGGCGCATTTCTTGACGGCCTCCGCCGCCCATCTCCCCTTTTCCGACGCGTCCTTCGACTGCGTGATGTCGATGTTCGCTTTTACGGCCGCAGCGGAATTTTCCCGTGTGCTCCGTCCCGGCGGAATTTTCCTGCAGGTCACCGCAGGGCGCGGCCATTTGTCTGCTCTGAAAAAGATTATTTATCCGCAGATCATCGAAAAAGACCCTGTGCCGACGCCCGTTTTGGAGGGCTTTACGCTCCTTGCGCGCAAGGAGCTAAGCTTCGAATTTTCACTCCGTGACAAAAAGTCGATCCACGATCTGTTATACATGACGCCGCACGTCCACCGCATCGGTGCCGTCGGAGCGGAGGCTCTGTCGCAAACGACGGAGCTGAATGACCGCGCGGAGGTCGTTTTTCATGTCTATTGTCTGGACAAGTCGGCAAAAATCTGATAGAATAAAGCAAATCTGTTTTTGAGGTACCGTTTTGGAACAATCCATGCTGGACAAGCTTCGTCTTGTCGAAGAAAAATACATTGAAATATCCGCGCGGACGGAGCAGCCCGATTTTTACTCCGACCCGAAGAAGGCCGCCGCCTATTTGAAGGAGCACAGAGAGCTTGCGCCGGTCGTAACGGCCTACCGTGCCTATCTGCGCGCCCGACAGGACATGGCCGATGCTCTCGAGCTGATGAGCGGCGGAACGGACAGCGAATTAAAATCGCTGTGTCAGGAGGAATATGCCGATGCCAAAAAGCGGACGGAGGCCCTCGAGGAGGAGCTGAAAATTCTCCTTCTGCCCCATGACCCGAACGATGACAGGAGCGTCATTATCGAAATTCGAGGCGGTGTCGGCGGCGAGGAAAGTGCCCTGTTTGCCCACTCCCTCTTCCGAATGTACAATCTCTACGCCGCCGCCCGTGGGTGGACGGTCGAGCTGCTCAATTACTCCGAAACGGAGCTGGGCGGCATCAAGGAGGCCGATTTCGAAATTCGGGGCACGGGTGCGTTCTCCCGTCTGAAATTCGAATCGGGTGTGCATCGGGTGCAGCGCGTACCGGAGACGGAATCCGGTGGCCGCGTGCATACCTCCACGGCAACCGTCGCCGTTCTTCCCGAAATGGAAGAGGCCGACGTCGACCTCCGAGCGGAGGACATCGAAATGCAGGTCTATCGTTCCTCCGGTGCCGGTGGCCAGCATATCAACAAAACCTCCTCCGCCGTTCGCTTGCTGCACAAGCCGACCGGCATCGTTGTCGCCTGTCAGGAGGAGCGCAGCCAGTTTCAAAACCGCGAAAAATGTATGATGATGCTCTCAAGCAAGCTCTACCGCATGGAGCAGGAGCGCATTGAGGCAGAATATTCCGGCAAACGAAAAAGTCAGGTCGGAAGCGGTATGCGCAACGAAAAGATACGCACCTATAATTTCCCCCAGAGCCGTGTCACCGATCACCGCATCGGTCTGACACTATACAAAATTGACAGCATCATGAACGGCGACCTCGACGAGCTCCTCGATGCACTCATCGCCGCAGATCAGGCCGAACGACTGAAAGAAAGCAGTGGCGAAGCATGAATACACAAATACTGAACGCTCAATCGGAGCACGATTTGAAAGCAGCCGCCGACCTGATTCGAAGCGGCGAGCTGGTCGCCATTCCGACCGAAACCGTCTACGGCCTCGGCGCCGACGGCTTGAACGAGGCAGCAGTGGCCAAAATCTTCGAGGCGAAGGGACGTCCGCAGGACAATCCCCTGATTTTGCACATTGCCCAGCCTCGGGAGCTGGAGGCTCTGTGCCACGATATTCCCGACTCGGCTTGGCTTCTGGCGGAGCTGTTCTGGCCGGGGCCGCTGACCATGGTGCTCCCCGTCCGTGACATTGTCCCCAAGCGCACCACGGCAAGCCTCGATACCGTGGCCGTCCGCTGTCCGAAGACCGAGTCGACGAGGAGGCTCATTGCGCTTTGCGGTACACCCATTGCCGCGCCGTCGGCCAACCGCTCCGGCAAGCCCTCCACGACAACCGCCGCCCACGTCCTTCATGATATGGACGGCCGCATTGCCGCCGTTTTGGACGGCGGTGCGTGCGAGGTCGGCGTCGAATCGACCATCGTCGACCTGACGGGCGACGTTCCACGTCTGCTCCGTCCGGGCGGCATCACGCCCGAGGAGCTGCGGCAGGCACTCGGGACATTGGAGGTCGATCGTGCCGTCCTCGGCTCCATTGCAAACGACACCGTCGTCCGTGCGCCCGGCATGAAATATAAGCACTATGCACCGAGTGCCGAGGTCATCATTGTCGAAGGTAGCCGCGAGGCCGCCGCAAGATACATCCGCCGCCGTTTTGAGGCGCACGATGCCGTTCTGTGCTTTCGGGAGGAGCTGTCTCTCTACGACGGTCTGAACCCCACCGCCTACGGAAGTGAAAACGATGCCATGACCCTTTGCGCAGGGCTTTTTGCGGCGCTGCGCGACTTGGACACACCGGAAATTCGAACGATCTACGCCCGTTGTCCCGATGGAGGCGGAGCGGCCTACGCCGTGCGCAACCGTCTGAAAAAAGCAGCCGGCTTCCACACGGTCGATGCGGAGGCCGAAGCATGAAGATCCTCGGCGTAACCGGTGGAAGCGGCAGCGGCAAAACCACGCTCCTGCAAGCGGCAGAGGCACTCGGAGCAACGGTCGTCGACTGCGACGCAGTCTACCACGAGCTTTTGCAGACGAGCCGACCGATGCTGGACGAATTGCGTGCACACTTCCCTTCCGCCTTTGTCTCCGGTCGACTTGACCGCAAACGCCTCGGCCGCATCGTCTTTGAGGATGCCGAAAAGCTGGCGCTTCTCAACGCACTCACCCATCCGCATATCCGTCGTGAGGTCGAGCGGCGTTTGCTTCGGGCGGAAGCGGCCGTCATCGATGCCGTCGCCCTCTTTGAAAGCGGTCTGGCCGCACTGTGCGATGTCACCGTCACCGTCACCGCGCCCGAGGCTCTCCGCATCCGTCGGCTCATGCTTCGCGACGGCATTTCCGAGCAGGATGCACGCAGGCGCCTGCGTGCGCAAAAAACCGACGCGGAATTTTCCGCTATGACAGCATATACCCTCTCCTCCGACGCGACCATGGAGGAATTTCACCGACAATGTATTCGATTTTTGAAAGGAGTATTTCAAATGGAAAAGAATTACGAAGAACTGAGAAAAGAGCTTCTGAACGCCCCGAAAAACGGCTATGACCGTATTTCCGAGGCCGATCTTGCCGCCATGGAGCCGTATTGCAGGGAATATATGGACTTCATCTCCACCTGCAAGATCGAGCGCGAGGCCGTCGATTGGACGGTTTCTGTCGCTGAGAAGAACGGCTTCGTCCCCCTCACCCCCGACATGAAGCTCAACCCCGGCGACCGTGTTTACGGCAATGTCCACGGCAAGGCCGCTTTCTTCGCCGTCATCGGCTCGGAAGGTCTGAATCACGGCGCGCACATCTGCGCCGCGCACATCGACTCTCCCCGTCTTGACCTCAAGCCCAACCCCTTGTATGAGGATGCGGAGATGGCCTATTTTAAGACCCACTACTACGGCGGCATTAAGAAATATCAGTGGACGACCACGCCGCTCGCCCTGCACGGCGTTGTCTGCAAGAAGGACGGCTCTGTCGTCAAGGTCACGGTCGGTGAGGATGCAAACGACCCGATTTTCTGCGTGACCGACCTGCTCATCCACCTCTCCGGCGACCAGATGAAAAAGACGCTGGCCGATGGCGTGACGGGCGAAAACCTCAACATTCTCCTCGGCTCCAAGCCGCTGAAGGATGACGACGGTGCCGACCGCATCAAGTTCGCCGTTCTGTGCCTGCTGAATGAAAAATACGGTCTGGTCGAGGAGGACTTCCTCTCCGCAGAGCTGACCATGGTTCCCGCCGGCCCTGCCCGTGAGGTCGGTTTTGACCGCAGTCTGATCGCTGCCTACGGTCACGATGACCGCGTGTGCGCCTTTGCCGCCTTCAAGCCGCTGCTCGAACTGGGCACGCCGAAAAAGACCGCCGTCTGCGTCCTTGCCGACAAGGAAGAGGTCGGCTCGAACGGCATCTCCGGTATGCAGAGCGACGCCTTCGAGACGTTCATACACGATTTGTGCAAGGCCACGGGTTCCTGTATGCGCCGCTGCTTCGAATCCTCCTTCTGCCTCTCGGCGGATGTCAGCAACGCCTACGATCCCATCTATCCCGAGACTTGCGACCGCCGCAACAACACCAGGATCAACTACGGCACCGGCATCTTCAAGTACACCGGCGCAAGGGGCAAGTCCGGCTCGTCCGACGCCGCCGCAGAGGTCATGGGCTACGTCCGCGCGCTCTTTGCCGAGCATGACGTTATCTGGCAGACGGGCGAGCTCGGCAAGGTCGATCAGGGCGGTGGCGGCACCGTCGCCTGCTACATGGCAAACCGCAACATTGAGACGGTTGACGCAGGCGTTCCCGTTTTGTCCATGCACGCTCCGATGGAGCTTGTCAGCAAGCTTGACACCTATATGACCTACAAAGGAATGAAGGTTTTCTACGAGGCGGAATAATCCGAATATTCCCTCCGAAAGCAGGGGCAGCCACTGTGCTGTCCCTGCTTTGTCATAAGCACGTGAGGGCAGACTCATCCCCTGATCGCAAACAAAAAAGCACAGAGCGTTTTTTGCTCTGTGCTTTTTGCATCAATCATTATAATTGTTTTCGGGGTCGTTCGATTTTCTCTTTCTTCTCCTGCGGGTGAAAAAGACGATAACGAGCACGAGTGCGATCAGCAGCACGATGACGGCAATGATCATGGGCGTGTGATTCGTTCCGAATACGACGGTATTATCCTCGACCAGCAGGACGACGGAGATCCCCGTCTGCTCGGCGAATTCGTCCAACGCCGTTTCTATCGTCGCGGAGGAAACGGAAAGCGAGGTATTGTTGACGAATCTGCCTTCTGCGTCCGTGTGGTCACCGCTGCACTCACCGCGGAAGCTACTGTCCAAGCCCAGTGTCTTGACTTCATCGGTCAAGTCCTCGAATACCTGCGAAAGGTTCTTACCGAGAGAGTACTTATAGTTCTCGGCAATGTTGGCGTTCATCAGGCTTCCCAGATCGGTTTCGTTATTTCCGAGCAGCCCGACGATGCGGCTTTCAACATGGTCACCGACCCATGCGATATAGTGATACTCATAATGATCCTCATACGTCAGAAAAACGATGAGAAGCTGGTCTTCGGTGTCCTCTTCCGCGCCGAAATATTGAAAATATCTGCTGTTGGCATAGTCCTGAAATTTTTCCTCGTCGTAATTATCCCATTTCATGTTTCCTGTCAAAGCGGTGACAATGAACACAATGGCGAGAACGGCGACGATAATCGGAAGAAGGATCATGCCGAGCAAGCTGCTCAAGCAGCCTCCGCCGTAAGTCCTGCGCCCCCAGCCGCCTCTATACGGGCCGTGGTAACCGCCTCCGTAAAAGCCGCCTCCGCCGTGGAAGCCTCCACCGCCTCGACCGCCTCCGTGGAAGCCTCCACCGCTGCGGCCACCTCCACCGCCTCGTCCTCCGCCTCCGGGTCCCGGCATAAGCATTACCTCCTAAAAAATTTTTGTGACATTCTATGCGCAATTTCAAAAAAGTATTTGCTTCGACGCCGCCGTCGGCTCGGCAAATAGTGCTATGCAAGCGTTGCGGCGAGGACAGCCTTGATGGTGTGCATCCGATTCTCGGCCTCGTCAAAGACGATGGACTGTTGACTCTCAAAGACCTCGTCCGTGACTTCCAGAGCCTCCAGCCCGAAGCGCTCGCCCATCTGTCTGCCGATGCCGGTCTTCAGGTCGTGGAAAGCAGGCAGGCAGTGCATAAAGACAGCGTTCTGCCCGGCATTGGCCATGAGCTTGGCGTTGACCTGATACGGAAGCATCTTGTCGATACGCTCCTCCCACGCCTCCATCGGTTCGCCCATGGAAACCCAGACATCCGTATAGATCACGTCGGCGTTCGCCGTTGCCTTCATGGGGTCGGTTTCAAAGCGCAGGGTACTGCCTGTCTCGGCCGCAATCTTCTCGCAACGCTCGATCAGCTCGGGCACGGGGAAATAGCCCTCCGGCCCGCAGGCGACGAAATTCAGTCCGAGTTTGGCGCAGCCGATCATCAGAGAATTTGCCATATTATAGCGGCAGTCACCCATGAAAACGAGCGTCCGTCCCTTCAAGCTGCCGAAATGCTCCCGTATGGTCAGCATATCGGCCAAAATCTGCGTCGGGTGGTATTCATTGGTCAGGCCGTTCCAAACGGGGACGCCTGCGTGCCTTGCCAGCTCCTCGACGATCGTCTGACCGAAGCCGCGGTACTCGATGCCGTCATAGAGGCGTCCGAGCACACGGGCGGTGTCGGCAATGGATTCCTTCTTGCCGATCTGCGAGCCTGTGGGGTCGAGGTAGGTCACGTGCATCCCGAGGTCATGCGCTGCGACCTCAAAGGAGCAACGGGTACGGGTAGACGTCTTTTCGAAGATCAGGGCGATGTTCTTTCCCTTCAGGTCGTCATGCGCAATGCCGGCCTTTTTCTTTGCCTTGAGGTCGGCGGCAAGGTCGAGCAGGGAGGTGATCTCCTCCGGGGTAAAGTCGAGCAGAGTCAGAAAATGCTTGCCTTTCAGATTCATAATGTCCTCCTTATTCTGCGGCGCAGGCTTTGATGATCTGCACCGCTTGTTTCAGTTGTTCCATCGGGATGTTCAGTGCCGGCAGGAGCCGAATTTTATTCTTTGCGGTCGTGACCATGACGCCGCGCTCCAAGAGGCGTTCGGCAAAGGCTCTTGCCGGCTTGTCAAGTGCAAGTCCCAGCATCAGCCCCATGCCGCTGACGGAAGCGATGCCCTGTGTGCCGCTCAGCTCCCGAACGATGTACGCAGAGCGCTCTCTTACGCCCTCAAGAAGAGCCTCGTCGATGCGGTCGAGGATATTGACGGCACCGGCGCAGCAGACGGGATTGCCGCCGAAGGTCGTTCCGTGGTCGCCCGGGGCGAAAATGTCCGCCACGCGGTCAAAAAGCATCGTTGCGCCGATGGGCAGGCCGCCGCCCAAGCCCTTTGCCGTGCTGACGATGTCGGGCTTGAGGCCGTAGTTCATGTAACCGTAGAGCCGACCGCTGCGTCCGTTGCCGAGCTGAACCTCGTCGGCAATGAGAAGGACATGATATTTCTCCGCCAACCGTGCCATGTCATCGGCAAAGGCACGGCCGATGGGCATGACACCGCCCTCGCCCTGCACTGCCTCAAACATGATCGCGGCACAGGGATGCTCCTTCAAAAGTGTCTCCAAGCCCTCCGCATCACCGACCTCTGCGTGGAAAAATCCGTCGGGAAGGGGCTGATAGAGCCTGTGAAAGCTATCCTGTCCGGTCGCCGCGAGGGTCGCAAGCGTTCTGCCGTGGAAGCTCATTTTGAGGGTGATGATGTTGAAAAAATCCGCGCCCTTGTGCTCCATTCCCCACTTGCGGGCGGCCTTGATCGCGCACTCGTTGGCCTCCGCACCGGAGTTGGAGAAGAAAACCTTCGACGCACCGGTTTTTCGGCAGAGCATCTCCGCGAGCGTAGCCGACGGATCGGAATAGTAGAGATTGGAGCAATGCTGGAATTTATCGAGCTGGTCGATCACCGCCGAGCGCCACAATGCGTCGTTCAGACCGAAAATATTGACGGCGATGCCGCTGCCGAGGTCGATGTAGGAACGACCCTCGGTGTCGAAAACGGTCGAGCCGCTGCCGCCTGCGATCTCGATGGGAAAGCGGCGGTAGGTATCTGCAATATAATCCTGCTTATTCGGGATGGCGTGCATTAAAATTCCTCCCTTTTTCGTTCCGGAATATTATACCGCATTTGCGCCGAAAACGCAAGCATTCGCATCACTCCCGACGCACAAAGAATATTTTTCCCCTGCAATCCACGGTAAACAGGAGCGCCTCTCTTGCAGAGCAGCTTCGCTTTTTCAGCTCCCCGTGCAGCCACGCCTCCGACCGTTTTGCCGCCGACAGGTTGTTTTTCAGTATCTTTCCGTCGGAAATGAGAGTGACCGGCAGCTCCGTTTCCCGAACCCTTTGGCCGGCGTCCTTTGCGCTCGCCGGTCGATTTTTGGCATAGAGGAGGGTGGAAAGCTGACCGTTCGTCTCCAAAATAGCAAATTTGACCTCGCTGATGTCGAAAATCTCCTTCTCTCGCAGGTGCATCGTCAGCTCGTCAAGATTGATGCGGTTCTTCCGCAGGGCTTTCAGGCAGATTTTCCCGTTGTCGATGAGGATTTCGGGCTTGCCGCAGAAGAGCTTGCGAAAAGGAATGGAGACTGTCGTGAGCCATGCGATGAGAAGCTCGGCGGCGAACACCACGGCAATCGGAATGATGCCATGCAGGAGCGGAACATCGGGATCCTCCAACGGGATGGCGGCAAGGTTTGCCAACAGCATCGTCACAACAAATTCCGACGGCTCCATCTGCCCGATCTGCCGCTTGCCCATCACGCGCACCGTCACGACCAAAATCGCATAGAGCAGAACGGCTCGCAAAAAAATTGTCAACATTCGATCACCTCTGCCATAGTATGTGCAAAGCGCAGGAGTTGAAAATGGTAAAAATCGAAGTCGTTTCCGTAAATTTCCGAAAAAAATACTTGCATTTTTCCGCAGATGGGAGTACACTGTAAGCAATAAAGGAGGCGGAAAAATGAACATATCCGATTATTTCGGTAAAAATGTATTCTCGAAGGCCGTGATGGAGCAGCGTTTGCCGAGAGAGGTCTTTGAAGAGGTCGTTTCCGTGGAAAAAAACGGCGGCAGAATTTCCGCAAAATCTGCCGACATCGTTGCCAAGGCGATGATGGACTGGGCAATCGAGCTGGGCGCAACACACTATACGCACTGGTTCCTGCCGCTGACCGGAATCACTGCCGAAAAGCACGACGCCTTCCTCTCTGCGCCCGATGCGCAGGGCAAGGCGATTTTGAAACTAACGGGCAAGCAGCTTATCCGCGGCGAGTCCGATGCCTCATCCTTCCCCTCCGGCGGCCTGCGCGCGACGCACTATGCCCGAGGCTACACCGCATGGGACATGACCTCCCCTGCCTTTGTCAAGGAGATGACCTGCGGCACAATTCTCTGCATCCCGACGCTCTTCTTCTCCTATCACGGCGAGGCGCTGGACAACAAAACGCCGCTTTTGCGCTCGATGGAGGCGCTTTCTCAACAGGCTGTCCGCATTTTACATCTCTTCGGTGATACGGAGGCGACCAAGGTCGTCCCCTCGGTCGGCGCGGAGCAGGAGTATTTCATCGTCGACCGCGAAATGTACCTTAAGCGGCGCGACCTCATCTACTGCGGGCGCACGCTCTTCGGTGCGCCTGCGCCCAAGGGTCAGGAGCTGGAGGATCAGTATTTCGGCGTCATCCGCGAACGGGTGGGCGAATTCATGGCCGACCTGAACCGTGAGCTTTGGAAAATGGGGATCCCTGCCGCAACGCAGCACAACGAGGTCGCACCGGCGCAGCATGAGCTTGCCCCGATCTATGCCACCTGCAACGTGGCAGTCGACCAGAATCAGCTCACCATGGAGACAATGAAGCGCGTCGCCGGACGGCACGGTCTTGTCTGCCTCCTGCACGAAAAGCCCTTTGCCGGAGTCAACGGCTCGGGTAAGCACAACAACTGGTCGATCTCGACGGACACCGGCAGAAACCTCCTGAATCCGGGCAGGACACCGAACAACAATCTGCAATTTTTATTGGTGCTCTCGTGCATCATCAAGGCAGTCGATGTCCATGCGGAGCTACTTCGTGCTTCGGCTGCCTGCGTCGGCAACGACCAACGCCTCGGTGCGGACGAGGCGCCGCCTGCCATCATCTCCATCTTTTTGGGCAATCAGCTCGAGAACGTTGTTGAGCAGATCGTCGAAAACGGCACGGCTGCGGACTGTCTGACCGGCGGCCAGCTCGACACGGGCGTCTCCACCCTTCCCGTCATCCAAAAGGACGCCGCCGACCGCAACCGCACCTCTCCCTTCGCCTTCACGGGCAACAAGTTTGAGTTCCGTATGCTCGGCTCGTCGGACTGCATCGCAAACTGCAACACCATTCTCAATACCATCGTCGCAGAGGCATTCTGCGATGCGGCAAATCGGCTGGATGGGGCCGAGGATGTGACCTCGGCCGCCAAAACGCTCATTGCCGAGAATCTGCGCGAGCACAGCCGCGTGATCTTCAACGGCAACGGCTACAGCGCCGAATGGGTCGAGGAGGCCGCGCGGCGCGGTTTGCCGAATCTGCCGAGTATGGTCGATGCCATCCCCGGCCTGACCGCCGAAAGCTCGGTCAAGATGTTCGAACGCTTCGGCGTTTTGACTCGGCCAGAGCTGGAATCGAGAAGCGAGATTCTTTACGAGACGTATGCAAAGGTCACCTGCATCGAGGCGCGGACAATGCTCCATATGGCCTCGAAGCACTACATCCCGTCGGTCGTCCGCTACACGACTCGCCTCGCTGACTCCGTCTGCAAGATCCGCCAAGCCTGCCCCGACGTCCCCTGCGCCGTGCAGGAGGAGCTGCTGAAAAAGACCACTGCCCTTCTCGCGCAGGCCAGCGACGCCCTGCAAGCACTGGAGCAATCCGTGCAGCACAGCAACATCATCGACTCGGCGCAGGAGATGGCGGAGTACTGCCACGGCACCATTGCTCCCGCGATGAAGGCTCTGCGTGAGCCGATCGATCGGCTGGAACTTGTGGTCGACAAGGCTCTGTGGCCGGTGCCGACCTACGGCGACTTGATGTTTGAGGTATAAGAGCAAACGACGCTTGCGTTTTGTGCAAGCGTCGTTTTTGTCATATTTTTTTGCCGCTGACGGTTTCAAAATGGTATTTCACAATGCCGAGGTCGAGCTTGGTATAAAAGCCCTTTCCGCATTTCAGTCCGACCGTTCCGTCGGATTTCAGCGCAAAGCGGAACTTCTGCTGATTCATCGCCGTCGGCGCAAGCAGCGCGGCTCGGACACCGTCGGAAAACCACTCGGGTGCTTTTTCGGACAGATTGCAGACCTCCTGCATCGGCTTACTCTTATGCGCAACGCCCTGCGTCTTCCCGTAACCCAGCGCGATCAGGCAGACAAGCTTTTCGCCCTTGCGAACTACGGCGCCGCTCTTTCCGTGTGTCAGCGCGACCCAGCAGGTATTCAGTCCCAGCTCCTGTGCCTTCAGAACGAGCATTTCTCCGAAAAAGCCGAGCATTTCGTCCAAAGCGGCAGACTTTTTTCCAACCAGCGCAATGTAATTTCGCACCCCGTCAAACTTGCCGTAGTGCGCCATGAACGAATCAAAGCACCTCGGCTCATCGTAGAGGATCTGAATATGCAGTCCGTTTTCGTTGTTGATCTCGTCTGTCAGCGCATCCAGCTCCGCTCTCTTCTCCGCTTCAATCGGCGTGGGAAGGTACTGACGAACGCTGTGCCGCTGCAGCATCAGCTCCATGGGATCCATTATAATTCCTCCGTTTCATCCTCGCCCCTTCGATCGGGCAATGCTTTCGTGATTTCCATCGCAAGGCGCAGAGCGGAAATGATCTGCTCAAAGGATTCCGTCCGAGGGTCGAAATAGTAATAGTTCTTCGTGCCCTCCCTGCGAACCTTGACAATCCCCGCATCCTTCAGGATCCTCAGATGATGCGAAACCGACGGACGGGAGAGGTTAGTTTTCTGTGTGATCTGCCCGACACGAACGCCTCCGCAATCTCCGATTTGCAGCATTTCGAGGATCAGATGCAGCCGAGTCTCGTCGCCCATGGCGATCAACACGTCGCCGCACGAGGCAAGCAGCTCCGTCAGCCTCGTCACATCCTTCTGTCTGTCCATCCGATCCGCCTCTCTTGCTTTGTATCGAATCCATTATAGCACATATTTCTCTGAATGGCGCATTGGGAAAGAAAATCGAGACGAACGAAAAAGCAGCGGCCTTTTCCCCACGGACACGGCGGCCGGACGGCGCGCCCGAAATAACGAGGGATTCCGTCCCCGTCCCGTAAGCGGTTTTCGAAAGCTTCCGGATCAAAATTCAACCGTGATCGTTGTGCCTTCCCCGACCCTGCTGTCGAGCTTGATCGTGCCGCCGTGGAAGGCAACGGCGTGTTTCACGATCGACAGTCCGAGGCCGGTGCCGCCCGTTTCCCTGGAATGGCTTTTATCCACGCGATAGAAGCGTTCGAATATGCGGCTGTGGTGCTCTGTTGGGATGCCGATCCCCGTGTCGCTGACCGAAAGCACCACAGTCCCGTCGCTCTTCCTCAACTCGACCGTCACCGTTCCGCCGATTTTGTTATAGCGGATGGCGTTATCGCAGAGATTGTAAATGATCTCGTAAAGGTATCTGCGAACGCCGTTCATGCAGCAGGGCTGCCCGTTCAGCCGCAGGGTAACCTGCTTTTTTGCCGCCGACGCGCCCAGTGCCTCAATTCCTTCTTTCGCGATCTCATAAAGGTCGACCGATTCACAGACAGGCTCCGTATTTTCGTCAAGCTGAGAAAGGCGGATGATATCGTTGATCAGCAGAACCAGTCCTTCGGCCTCTTTTTTGATGTTCGCGACAAACCGCTCGGTATCCTCCGGCTTCACGAGGCCG
Source organism: uncultured Oscillospiraceae bacterium (assembly GCA_964555465.1). Classification (GTDB taxonomy): domain Bacteria; phylum Bacillota; class Clostridia; order Oscillospirales; family Oscillospiraceae; genus JAZOXB01. The sequence goes on along the minus strand of CAZKSR010000001.1, from coordinate 78,297 downwards.
TTTTCAAGAAGCTCCGCACTGCCGATAATGGATTGAAGCGGTGTTTTCAGCTCGTGCGAAACATTGGCGGTAAATTCCCTGCGGTTTCGCTCGGCAAACGCGGTTTCCGTCACGTCAAAGCAAAGAATCACAACGCCTACCGTCCTGCCGTCCGATTCGATGCGGCTGATCATAAACTGATATTCGCTGCCGCGTCGTTCCTCGCGGAACTCGGCTCTCTTGCCCTTCAATGCCCTTTCAACGGCACGCCTCATGTCGCTGCTGCGGTCAAGGGCGAGTAAATCCCGTCCGACCGCCGTTTGGTCGGCCGAAAACAGCTTTTTTGCCGCAGAATTGATGCTGAGTATCACACCCTTTTCATTCAGCAGCACAAGCCCCTCGTTCATGGAAGCGGTGATCTGCTCAAATTCATCGGACTTCTGCCGTAGCTGCTGCATTTGCTCCGTGATCTGCCTGTGCTGCTTGTTCAGCTTGGTCAGAATGGGCACAAGCTCGTCATAGGCTTCGTTTTCAGCGGGGTTTTCAAGGTCAAGCTCATTCAGCGGTCTTACAATGTCCTTTGCCATTTTATGCGACAGCACGAGAGCCACAACAGCGGAAATCAGAATGACGGCAACAACGACCGGGATCATCCCCAGCATCAAAGCGCCTACCGTTGCCTGACTGACGGAGATGCGAAGCACATTCCCGTTTTCGAGGCGAGTCGCTTCGTAAAACGTTCGCTCGGTCAGGGTGGAGGAATATCTTGCGCTGCTGCCGCTTCCGCTTTTCAGTGCTTCGGCAATTTCCTCGCGCTCGAGATGATTTTCCATATCATTCGCCGCGGCCTGCGAGTCATAGAGCACTTCGCCGTCAGCCGACACCAGCGTGAAGCGGAAAACAGACGAATCGAGATGATCGAAATATTCGATCTCTCCGCCGTTCACATTGGCGGCGGCAAGAGAAAGCTCCTCTTTGAGCTGCGATACCTGCAGTTTGTTAAAATAATCATACAAAAAAGTGCTTGAGATAACAAGGCTTGCAAGCAGCACAACCATCGCAACGGCTATGATGGAGCGAAAGATTTTTTTACTCATTTCTTCCCTCCATTTTATAGCCGACGCCGATCACCGTTTCGATCAGCGCACCGGCCGCTCCCAATTTCTGCCGCAGGGTTTTAATGTGCATATCCACCGTTCTCGACTCACCGAGATAATCCACGCCCCATACCTGCGACAGAAGCTTGTCACGGGAGAAAACAATCCCGGGATGGCTCATAAAGAGCTTCAAAATTTCAAATTCCTTGAAGGTAAGAGCCACCTTTTCGCCGCCTACGGTCACAAGATGCTCCTTATCGCTGAGGGTGATCTCCCCGATCGTAAGGAGCACTTCTTTCTCTTGCGGCTCGCAGCGGCGCAGCACGGCCTTGATACGGGATATCATTTCCAGCACGCCGAAGGGCTTGACAAGGTAATCGTCGGCACCGGTGTCCAAACCCTGAATTTTATCCATTTCGGTGCCCTTCGCGGTGGCCATGATTACGGGGAGCTTTCTCGTATCGGGATTGCTTCTGATCTCCTTCAGCACCGCAACGCCGTCCTTATCGGGCAGCATGATATCCAGCACAATAAGCTCCGGCTTCTCGCTTTTAAGCGCTTTGAGCATGGAAATGCCGTCGGCAAAGCCCTTGGCTTCAAAGCCGGTCTGCGTCAGTGCATACACCTCAATATCGCGTATGGTATTGTCATCATCCACACACCAAATCATATTATTCTCCTTTATGAACGCCGATTACGGAGAACTCCACCCATTCGGCAATATTTACGGCGTGATCACCGATGCGTTCAAAATATTTTGCTATCATAAGAAGATCCAGCGCATACTCACCGTCGGCGTTATCGTCGGATATCATCTTGATGAGCGTTTGCTTCACCCGAGCAAAGGCGTCATCGACGACGTCATCATGCTCGCACACCGACTTCGTCAGGTTAAGATCCTGCTTTACATAGGCGTCAATGCTGTCCGTCACCATTTGAATGGTGGCCTCCGCCATAAGACGAATATCGTGACATTCCTCGCCGGTTCTTCCGTTGAGGAAGGAAATGATCTCGGCAATATCCTCCGCCTGGTCACCGATTCTTTCCATGTCGGTAATCATTTTCAGCGCGGCGGAAATCACACGAAGATCCTTGGCTACGGGCTGCTGCTGCAGCAGGAGCTTTAGGCAAAAGGATTCGATTTCTCGCTCCATTAAGTCGATTTTGTGTCCCTGCTCTTTTGCGTGGCGTGCGACGGCGACATTCCCTTCCAGCAGTGCCTTGGCAGACAGTGCGATGATGCTTTCACATTCCGCACCCATTTCGATCATCTTTTTGTTCAGCAGTCCGAGCTGTTCATCAAATCTGCTTCTCATAGCATCAACCGAACCTCCCTGTAATATAATCCTCGGTTCTCCGATCGATCGGCTGCGAGAACAGCCTCTCGGTTTTGCCGAATTCCACCAGCTCACCGAGAAGGAAAAACGCCGTATTGTCCGAAATGCGAACCGCCTGCTGCATATTATGCGTCACTGTAATTATAGTATATTTTTCCTTTAATTGCAATGCAAGTTCCTCAATTCGGGAGGTGGAAATCGGGTCAAGCGCCGAAGTCGGCTCATCCATCAAAAGAACCTTCGGCTCGACAGCAAGCGCACGAGCGATGCAAAGCCGCTGCTGCTGGCCGCCCGAAAGACCGAGTGCGTTCTTTTTCAGTCTGTCCTTTACCTCCTCCCAAATGGCAGCATCGCGAAGTGCCTGCTCTACGATTTCATCCAGCTTCACCTTGCTTTTGATCCCGTGCGTACGGGGGCCGTATGCTACATTATCGTAAATACTCATCGGGAACGGATTGGGCTTTTGGAACACCATACCGATATCACGGCGCAGCTCGTTGACGTCAACGTCTTTTCCGAAGATGCTGCGGCCGTGATAGCAAACCTCCCCCGTGATTTTCACCGTGGGAATCAGGTCGTTCATGCGGTTCAGCGTTTTCAGAAACGTGGATTTACCGCATCCCGAAGGGCCGATCAGTGCCGTGATGCTCTTCTCGGGAATCGCAATATTGATATTGTTGAGGGCTTTATTATCCCCGTACCAAAGGCACAGGTCTTTCGCCGTCATTATTTCACTCATAAGTTTCTCCTTTTCGCAAAGTATTTTCCCACCAGCGCGGCCGACAGGTTGAGCAGCAATGTCAGTATCATCAGAATCGCCGCGATCGCGAAGGCCACGCCGAATTCCCCCTCCTCCTTGGCATAGACATAAAGAGCGACGGTCAGGGTCGCGCCGGGAGAGGACAGCCCCGTAAAAATGCCGTTGAGCGCGTGCGCAAAGCCGGCCGTAAAGAGCAGGGCCGCCGACTCGCTGAGAATACGGCCGACAGAGAGGATACAGCCTGTGACAACACCGTCCACACAGCCGGGGAGGACTACTGTGCGAATGACACGCCATTTGCCTGCGCCCAGGCCGAACGCACCTTCGCGGTAGCTTTGCGGAACGGTCTTCAAGCTCTCCTGCGTCGTTCTCATCACGGTGGGGAGATTCATGATGACCAGTGTCAGCGCACCGGAAAGCAGGCTCGTTCCGAAGGTATTGGAGAAAAGCAGCATACCCACAAGACCGTAAATAACAGACGGGATTCCCGAAAGCGTTTCGGCGGCGTATTCGATCACCGTCACCGCCTTCTTGTTCTCCGCGTATTCCGTCAGGTAAATCGCCGCGCCTACCCCGAGCGGTAATACGATAACGAGCGTGGCAAGCACGATGTAAAGCGTGTTCAGAATGTCCGGTAAAATGCCGATTCTGTCGCTTAAGTAGCTCGGCTTCGTGGAAATCAGCTCCCATGTGAGGTTCGGAATACCGTTTATCAGCACATATCCCACAAGGAACAGCACAAGTGCCGTCGTGAGTGCCGTGCAAACAATCATTGCGCCGCGCATGAAGCAGTTATATCGTTTCCTTTTACGATCCATCTTATTTCTCCTTCTCCCGTTTCAGGAAAAAATTGAGCGCGGCGTTGATCAGCATAATAAACAGGAACAGCACAAGCGCAACGGAAAACAAAGCATCTCTCTGCAAGCTGCCGGGGCTTGAATAAGCCATTTCGCTTGCGACGGCCGTGGTTAGGAAACGTACGCTTTCAAAGAGCGAGGGCATATTCGCCACATTGCCTGCCACCATCATAACCGCCATTGCTTCTCCGATGGCACGTCCCACGCCGAGGACGACAGCGGCGGCAATGCCGCTTTTGGCCGCAGGCACCGACACTCTGAAAAACGTCTCGACGGACGTCGCGCCGAGTGCAAGGGACGCATCCTCATATTCCTTCGGAACCGCATCAAGCGCGCTGACGGAAACCTTAATGATGTTCGGCAGGATCATGATCGCAAGAACGACAATCGCCGCAAGCAGACTCGCGCCGTCCGGCACATGAAAGATTTCGCGAATCGCCGGCACAAGCACCAGCATACCCACAAGGCCGTACACCACCGACGGGATCCCCGCAAGCAGGTCAACCGCGGCTTCGATCACGCTCCTGAGCTTCCTGTTTGCCGGCTTTGAAAGAAACACGGCGGTAAAGAAGCCGATCGGAACGCCGAGCAATATGGCACCTGCGGTTCCGTACACGCTCGTCAAAATAAACGGCAGTATGCCGTATTTCGGCTCTGCCGCGGTGGATGCCCACTCTTTGCCGAACAGGAAATCGAAGAGGCCGATTTCCCGAATGGCAGGGATCCCCGAAACAATCAGATACACCGTGATGAGCAGAACACAGGCGACGGTGATCAGTCCGAGCACGAGAAATATGCCGTATACGGTATTCTCAAATAATCTTTTTTTCTTCATAAGCAACCTCAACGGGAATCAGCGGCAGCCATTGCGCGCCGCTGATTTATGCGCTCAGTTTACGGGGACGGCTCCGACACCGCCGATGATTTCATTTGCCGCGCTTGATGTGATATATTCAAAGAACATCCGTGCGCTTTCCGAGAGGGGTGTATCCTTCTTGGTTACAAGGACGAAGGGGCGACGGATCACATAGCTGCCGTCCTTGATGCTTTCCTCGCTCGGCAGGACGGCGCCGACCTTGAGCGTCTTTACGGTATCCTTCACGGAAGCGAGAGAAGCGTAGCCGATTGCCGCGGGATTGCTCGCAACTGCGGTAACGACATCGCCGGTGGAGGTCAGCTCCTGCCGATAATCGCACCTTCCCTCGGTATCGGTGATGGACTCGAAGCCGTCTCTTGTGCCGCTGCCCGCTTCGCGACCGATGCGCACAATCTCGGCATCGTTTCCGCCGACCTCCTTCCAGTTCTTGATCTCACCCGTGAAAATTTGAGCGATGGTTTCAATATCCAAGTCGGAAACGGGGTTTTGGGGATTTACGATGATCGCTATGCCGTCATAGGCAAGAACAGTCCCTTCAAGCCCCTTTGCCAGCTCCTCATCCTTCAGCTCACGGCTGGACAGCCCGATGTCGCATCTGCCCTCGAGAACGGCCTGAATCCCTGCGCCGGAGCCTGTGGCGTTATAGGTCACGGTAATGCCGGACTCCTTTTCGAAGGCTTCGCTCAAGGCGCCGATGATTTTGTTCATGGAGGTGGAGCCGTCTGTTGCTACCGTCTCCTTGCCGCCGCCGCAAGCAGTGAGCACGCTCATAAGCAGCAATGCCGCCGCGAGTAAGCCGATCATTTTTTTCATAACTGATATCTCCTTACATATGTTTTTCGTTTTGCGCCTTTCCCTTGCGCACGCCTATATTGTAAGAATCGGCGGTAAAATTCGTAAGCAGGCCGCTGTAAAATCGAAGTAAAATCCGCTTTTCGCAAAAAAAGACGGCAGGGAGAACTCTCCCTGCCGCCTTCGGCGGTTGTTATTTGACCTTGCTCAGCGGTGTTCCCTCCAGCCAGCGCAGAAGCTGTTGCGGCGTTGAGGGCGTGTCTACCGTGCTGAATCTGGTTTTTGAGGGGATCATCTCTGCGGCGTCGTCACTCTGCGCCCAGGTAACGCGGCGCAAAACGCTCTTTTGGCAGGTACGCAGATCGCCCTCCGTCGGGAGCCGATCGACCTGCAAAAGAATGGTCGCCTGTAGGTTGTCCGATGTCCAACGGCCGAAGTTTGTGGTCGGTGAACGCCACGTCCACCAGCAACGCCCGTCCTTCTCCCGATGACGCTTGAGGTAGTTGTTCGCCTCATCCTGCGTACACCGCATCAGCCAGATAACATGATAACCGGCCTTCTGGAACAGGGCGCAGACATCGAAAAACGATGCCTCCATCAAAAGCCCGTCCTGCAGCATCATGACGAACTGGTTCATCTGCACGAAGGCAAGCTCCGTCCTCCCGTCGACCGTGACGGGAACGTCCCGACATTCCGCCGGCACGAGGCTCTGCCAACGCTTTTTCCACGCCTCCGAGTCATAGAGAAACGGGATTTCCTTTCTGCGAAACAGACGCATCATTCTCCCTCTTTCGTCTCGACCTTGATTTGATATTCGATGTAGCCGGTGGCCTCGTCCTCAATGGTGATGGCATAAGCGACGCAGAGGGTTCCTCCCCTGCGGCTCAGGTCGACATCAATACGCTCCGTACGAACGGCGATCATCAGCACGCCGCAGTCCATCTCGTAAAGCGAACGATCCTCCTGCCCGACCACGAAGGTCATCTTCGACTCGACCGCTCCCCTGCGGATCAGCAGGACGCGATCCTTCTCGATGCGGAAAACCGTCGTCGTGCCGACCAGTCCCGTCAGCTCCGTCTCCTCGTAAGACAGCTCGACGACGTCATCCGCGGCGGACATCACGCCCTGCGTCACCAGCTTTGTCTCCTCCGGCGGCTCGTCCATAAAGCGTTGCTGACTGCATATCGTCAAGAGAATCGGCTGAGACATCACTTTGTCTCCTGCGCCAGCTCGATCAGCTCGTCGAGCAGCGTGCCGTAGGGGATGCCGCTGGCCTCAAAGAGCTTCGGATACATGGAAATGGACGTGAAGCCGGGGATGGTATTGATCTCGTTGAAAACGATCTCTCCGCCGTCATGCGTCACAAAGAAATCCACTCGGGACAGTCCACGACAGCCCAACGCACGGTAAGCACGGATGGCCGTATCGCGCACCTGCTCCGCCGTTGCCTCGTCGATGCGAGCCGGAATATAGAGCTGCGCGCAATCGGAGATATATTTCGCATCGTAGTCGTAGAATTCCGTTCCGGCGTCGATCTCGCCGCAGATGGATGCGGCAGGAGAAGCATTGCCCAGAACGGCGACCTCGACCTCCCTGCCGTTGATGAATTCCTCGACCAGAATTTTTCGGTCGTATTTTGCCGCAATTTGCAGAGCGGACAGCAGCTCCGCGCGGTTTTTCGCCTTCGTCACGCCGACAGAAGAGCCTGTTCCGGCCGGTTTGACGAAAACGGGATATTCGAAGCGGCCTTCCAGGGCATCCAAAACCGCATTCTCGTTCTTCGACAGCTCCTCCGCCGTGACCAAATGCCACGCCGCCTGACGGATGCCGGCGTTGTCCGCGACAAGCTTCGTCAGGGTCTTGTCCATGCAGGTGGCCGAGGCTGCGACATGAGGTCCGACATAGGGGATGCCCGCAAGCTGCAAAAGCCCCTGCACCGAGCCGTCCTCACCGTTTTCGCCGTGCAGGACGGGAAAGACGACATCGATCTGCTCGCGCACGACACAGTCTCCCTCGAAGGTCAAAAGCCCCTGCCCGCGAACGGGCGAGATGGCCGCAGGGCGGTTGCCTTCGTCCGTAAGCCATGTGCCGTCGGGCAGCTTGCCGTAGTCTGTTCCGCCGTAGCGGATCCACTCGCCCTCACGGGTGATGCCGACGGGGTGGATATGATATTTTTCGGGATCCAAGCGGTTCAGCACCGATTCCGCCGAACGCAGGGAAACCTCATGCTCCGGCGAAACGCCGCCGAAGAGCACACAAACACTCAATTTGCTCACAAAATAGCCTCCATGATATTGGTTTGTATATCATATGTGATTTTCCCGAGAAAAACAAGCCCCTTTTCTCAAAATTCACAACAAATTTTCGACTGCCCGTCGGAACCGCCGAATTTCTTTCCCTCCGCCGTACTTGCATTGCGGATGAGTCGACAGATCAATGCAGAAGGAAGGTATCCGCCACGTCGGAGCTGCGCGAGCAGGAGGTCATGTCCGTCGAGCTTTTGGGCCGGGAGGCCGCGCTTAAGAAACTCGGCGCGATCGGTGTTTATGAAAAAGCCGTCGTCAGCCGCTTGGATGAGCTGACCGCCTGCGACCGCCACGAAAAATCGGGGAAAGCGCCGATGGCGCATACAAATACTATCTCCACACGAATTCGGCAGGCAATGCGGCACTTTCTTCCGAGCTGACGGCAACCGAGGTCACACTCGTCGAGATGCACAAGCTCGACCTGTCCATGGGCTACAGCGCGTTCTCCGCCGACCGTATCGTCGGTGCGGAAAGTGCAAAAATGCCTGCCCGACCGAGGCCATTACCTGCGGTATTCGGAGCAAAACAAATCAACGCCCGTGAAAAGCATCGGCTTTTCACGGGCATTTGGTTTGTTTCTCTTATTCCTTCGGCAGATCACGCATGGTCAGGCTGATGCGCTTGCGCTTTTCGTCGACCTCCAGCACGGCAACCTTGACGATGTCACCGACGGAGACGACCTCTGAGGGGTGCTTGATGAATCTGTTGCAGACACGGGAGATATGAACAAGGCCGTCCTGATGCACACCGATATCGACGAAAACGCCGAAATCAATGACGTTACGTACCGTACCCGTGAGCACCATCCCCGGCTTGAGATCCTTCATTTCCAGCACGTCCGTCCGCAAAATGGGAGGCGGCAGCTCATCACGGGGATCTCTTCCGGGTTTACATAATTCCTTTACAATATCACGCAGCGTCGGCACGCCGACACCGCACGCCTCGGCAGCCCTCCGAACGCCGTATGCCTCCAATCGGTCGTTCAGCTCCGAAAGAGCACCGTTCGCAACATCCTCCTGCGTATAGCCGCAGAGCTTCAGAAGTGTCTCGGCGGCGGCGTAGCTCTCCGGATGGACGCCGGTATTATCCAAAATCTGCTTGCTTTCCGGCACGCGGAGGAAGCCGGCAGCCTGTTCGTATGCCTTTGCGCCGAGCTTGGGCACCTTCAAAACCTGCTTTCGCGAGGTGAACGCACCATTTTCCTCACGGTAAGTGACGATGTTCTTCGCAATGGTCGAATTCAGTCCGGAGACGCGGCGCAGGAGCGACGGCGAGGCCGTGTTGAGGTCGACGCCGACGGCATTGACACAGTCCTCGACCACGCCGCCGAGGGATTCATCCAGCCGCTTTTCGGGCAGATCATGCTGGTATTGGCCGACGCCGATGGCCTTCGGGTCGATCTTGACCAGCTCGGCCAGAGGATCCTGAAGCCGTCGGGCGATGGACACCGCCGAGCGAAGGTTGACATCATACTGCGGAAACTCCTCTGCAGCAAGCTTGGAGGCCGAATAGACCGAAGCACCGGCCTCGGAGACGATCATATAGCTCACACCCTTGACTCGGGTCAAAAGCTCGCAGACTGCGTTCTCCGTCTCACGGGAGGCCGTGCCGTTGCCGATGGCGATGTGCTCAACGCCGTGCTTGCGGATCATGGCAGCCAGCGTTTGGATGGCCTCCTCACGCTTCGCCTTTGAAAAGGTCGGATAGACAACGGCGGTGTCGAGAACCTTGCCCGTCGGGTCGACGACGGCGACCTTGCAGCCGTGGCTGTAGCCGGGGTCGAGGCCCATGGTCGTGTGTCCCTTGACGGGCGGCTGCATGAGAAGCGGCCTGAGATTCAGGGCGAAGTTGCGGATGGCGCCCTCGTTTGCCTCGTCGGTCAGAGCCGTGCGCCATTCCCGCTCCATGCTCGGGGCGATCAGACGGTCATAGGCATCCTCCGCCGCCGCACGAACAAAGCCCGTTGCGCCGCCGCCGGGAATCAGGACGGCACGGCGGACATTGACAAGCGCCTGCTCCCGTTCCGTCTCGACATCGACCTTCAAATAGCCCTCCCGTTCGCCTCGGTTGATGGCCAAAATCTGGTGTCCCTGTGCCTTGGACAGGGGCTGGGCAAAGTCATAATACATCTGATAGACCGAAACCTCTTCCTCCTTGCCCTTTGCCGCACCGGTACGCAGGACGGAGCTTCGCTTCATCATCGTGCGCAGGGATTTGCGGATCTCCGCATCGTCCGAGATCATCTCCGCCACGATATCCGAGGCTCCGGCAAGGGCATCGGCGGCAGTTTCGACGCCGAGCTCTTGGTTTACATAATCTTGCGCAAGCGTCTCCGGATCACCCAGATCCTTCGCCTGAGAGAAAAGGCGCAGGGCCAACGGCTCAAGTCCCTTTTCCTTTGCAACGGTGGCACGGGTGCGGCGCTTGGGCTTATAGGGACGATAAATATCCTCAAGCTCGGAGAGCGTCTTTGCCTCCTCAAGCGCGGCGTTCAGCTCGTCCGTCAGCTTTCCCTGCGCATCGACGGACTTGCGGATCTCCTCCTGCCGCCGGGTGAAATTGCGCAGATATTGCAGGCGGTCGGAAAGGTCACGCAGGGTCGTGTCGTCCATGGCACCGTGCAGCTCCTTGCGATAACGGGCGATGAAGGGGATGGTATTGCCGTCGTCGAGGAGCGTGACGACATTTTGCACATATTCTTCCTTTAGGCTCAGCTCGCGAGCAAGCCGTGTGATAATTTGATCCATTGAGAAATCCTCCGTTTCCGGCCAATATGATACCATATTTTTGCCGAAAAGGGAAGTCCCGTTTTTTTGTCTTGCAATTCTGCGGAGAATCTGCTATTGTGTAGAAAAAGGAGGTTTTTATGATGGAAATTCTGCCCGGAAAATATCGTCATTACAAAGGCAGGGACTATGAGGTTCTCTTCCTCGCCCGACACTCGGAAACGGAGGAAGAGATGGTCGTCTACCGCACGCTCTACGGCGATCACAGCCTTTGGGTGCGTCCTGCTTCCATGTGGTCGGAGCTTGTCACCGTTGACGGCGAGCAGGTTCCTCGCTTTCGTCCGCTTTTTTGAGAAAAACGCCGCCTCGTCGTACAGCTTCCGACGAGGCGGCGATGTTAATTTTTCGGTAAAATGACACGGAAGAGGGCACCGTTTCCCTCTTCGCTCTCGACCTCGATGATCCCGTCGAGAAGGTCGACGATGCGCTTGACCATCGCCAGCCCCAGCCCGTTCCCCTCGCTCCTGTGGGAGGGATCGGCCTGATAGAATTTGTCGAAGATGTGCGCCTGCGTCTCCTTTGAGATGCCGCAGCCCTCGTCCCGAACGGTGAACACCACGCACTCCTTTTGCTCTTGCAGACAAAGGGAAATTTTTCCGCCGACCGCGCTGAATTTGACGGCGTTCGACAAAAGATTCGACCAGACATGGTGCAGCAGGCTTTCGCAGGAATTAACGCGAATCTCCGCAAGCTCGGCGTCGATCACGATCTCTCGCTTGCTCCACTGCGGCTCCAGCAGGACGACCGCCTGACGAATTTGCTCGTCCAGACGAAACTCGGTGTACTGCGGCGCAAGCTGGGAGCTTTCGATCTTCGAAAGGGTCAGAACATTGCCGACCAGCGTAGTCAGGCGGTGCGTGTTGAGCAGGATCTTTTCGACATATTCCTCTCGTTCCTTCTCCGGAAGGGTCTGATCCTGCAAAAGCATCGCGTAGCCCTCAATGGCCGTCAGGGGCGTCTTGAATTCGTGCGAGACATTGGCAACAAAGTCGTTGCTGAGGGTCGTCACGCTGTCGAGCTGGCGCACCATGGCGTTAAAATTGCGGAAGGTGGTCTGCACCTCTTCGAGCTTACTGGAATCCTCTACCGTCACATTATAATTGCCCTTTGCGATTTCCTTCGAGGCGCTGCTCAGCTTGACCATGGGTGCCAAAATGCGCTGGCCGAGGAAGTAGCTCGTCAGGGCGATGGTCACGATGGCAACGGCCAGAAGCGAGACGAGGGTAGACACGCTGAGCCTGTGGATGAGGTGAAGCTGCTGGAGCGTAAACATTCCTGCCGCCACAGCGAGGAAGGAGAACAGGACGATGAAGCCCAAAATCAACCAGTAATATGCCCTCATTCGGGGGGAATATTTTTTATCCATGTCGGCTCACCGCCTTATACCCGATGCCGCGCACCGTCACGATTTCAAAATCCGGATTATCACGGAAGCGGTCACGCAGGCGGTTGATATGTACATCGATCGTCCGAGCCTCCGTCTGAGAATCCGGCCCCCAAATATCGTCCATCAACTGCTGCCGCGTGAAAATGTGCGACGGGGACGAAACGAGCTTATACAGAAGCAAGAATTCCTTCTGCGGCAGGATCTGCTCTCTCGCGCCGCAGCGGACGGAAAAGGACTCATAGTCAAAGACGGTCTGCCCCAATTGCTGCCGCCGTTCGGAAACCATCCTCGCGCGCCGCAGCAGGGCTTGGATGCGCAGGATCAGCTCGTTGACATTGACCGGCTTGACCAGATAGTCGTCCGCACCGGCCAAAAAGCCCGACTGCATATCCGAAAAGCCGTCACGGGCGGTGATCATCAGCACCGGCACGGTGTTTCCTGCATCACGCAGTGCCCGAACGAGCGCAAAGCCGTCGACACGGGGCATCATAATGTCAGAGACGATGAGGTCGATGGAGTTGTGCTCCATGGCATCGAGCGCAGCCTGCCCGTCCGTCACCCCGACGGCGGAAAAGCCGTTACGGGTCAAAACCCGACAAAAAAGCTGCCGAAGCTCCCCATCATCCTCGGCTACCAAAATGTGAAACACGGCACAGCCCCCTTTCTTCCATCAGTATACCATAACAATCTGAGGAAGGGAAGAAAAAAATTCATTCGAAATTGATGTTGGGTTGATGTTTGGGACTTATAATTTTGGTATTCTATGGGATATACTTGGTTTATGGAGGCGATCGTATGAGCGATGAAGAACGGGCACGGGTCGAACGGGCGCAAAGAGCGGATACCGACCGCATTTTGACGCTGCCGAATTTGCTCAGCTTTTTCCGACTGCTGCTGATCCCCGTGATTGTTATTTTGTATGAAGGCGGACACCCGTGGTGGGCCTTCGGGACGCTGGCTCTGTCCGGCTTGACCGATGTGGTCGACGGATGGATCGCCCGCTCCTTCCATCTGGTTTCCGATTTCGGCAAGGCCATTGACCCCGTTGCGGACAAGCTGACCCAGCTCGTCGTGCTTCTGTGCCTGCTGGACAGCCAATATTGGTGGGTCATCGCCGCGCTGGTCGTCAAGGAGCTGGTCATCGGCATCCTGACGCTCATGGCTCTGCACAAAACGCACAGTGTCTACAGTGCCGGTTGGTACGGCAAGCTTTGCACGGTCGTCATCTATCTGTCCATGGCCACACTGATCCTGTGGGAGGTCATCTCGGGCAGTCCCGTCCCCGACTCCTTCGTTTTGGTCGACGGCATTTTGATCGTCTCGTTGATCGCCCTGTCTTTTGCGAAATATTTCCTCTATTTCACTCGCATCCTCAAGACCGCCCGTGAAGAGAGGCGAGCATCATGAAGCAGCGATTTCGGGATTTCTGGCGCAAGCGGCGAGAGGGCTTCGGTGACCGTCTGCGCTACGGCCCCAAAAAACGATACTTCCGCTGCCCCACCTGCCGAGCCGTCCAAGCCGTCCCCATTCGCAACGGGCAAACCAAGGTCGTCTGCCGCAAATGCGGAGAAATATTTTTGAGAAGAACCTGAAAAGCTCCGCCCGTGACAAATGAAGTGACCCCAAAAAGTTAGTCAAATATTTCTAACTAAAATTGTTCAGGCAGCCAATAGGGCTTGTTGTCTGTGTAATGCAGGCGGCAAGCCCTTTTGTCGTGCGGAGCTCGGCTTTTGCGCCGCAAAAACTTGACAATTTTCGAAAAATGTCCATTTCTTTTTCGTAAAAAAATTGTTATAATGATTCTAACTCATCTCTAGGAGGCAACTATGGCCATTTCTTCGACTGCACCGTGGCGGAATTTTTACGGCAAGACTCCGCATCACATCGATTATCCGAAAAAAACTATGTACCAGCTCGTCATGCAGACGGCGCGTGAGCATCCCGATCTGCCTGCCATGGAATTTTTGGGCAAGCAGACCTCGTACCGTGATTTCGCCGCCCGTTTGGAGAAGACTGCCCTTGCACTCTATCGCTTCGGCATCCGCCGCGGCGACCGCGTCACGATCTGTATGCCCAATTCACCGCAGGCATTGGAGTGCTTCTATGCCCTCAACCGCATCGGTGCGATCTCCAACATGATTCATCCCCTGTCTGCCAAGCAGGAGATCGTCTTTTACCTCAACATTTCCAAGAGCAAGGCCATCTTGACCCTCGACCGCTTCTATGAAAAGGTGCACTCCGCCATCGAGCAGTCCGAGTGCAAGCCCACGCTCTTCATTGCGCAGTTCCAGCCGGAGCTTCCGTTGCTCACCCGTCTGGGCTACAATCTGACCGAGGCGAAGAAATTCCCGAAGCTGCCGAACGACGATTCCTACGTTCTCTGGACGGATCTGATGAAAAACGCTTCCGGCGAGCTGCCGTCCGACTCGACCAAGGCCGACGACTGCGCCGCCATCCTCTATTCCGGCGGCACCACCGGAACGACCAAGGGCATCTGCCTTTCCAGCCTGAATTTTAACGCACTCGCTCTGCAAACCATCGCCGCCAGCGGCTATGACAACATCATCGGTATGAAGATGCTCTCCGTGATGCCCGTTTTCCACGGCTTCGGCCTCGGCATCGGCATCCATACCGCCCTCGTCGGCGCCGCAAAGTGCATCCTTGTGCCGAACTTCACGGTCAAAACCTACGCCAACCTTCTCATCAAAAAGAAGCCGAATATTATTGCCGGCGTTCCCACCCTCTTTGAAGCGCTCCTTCGCGCCGACAAGCTCAAGGACGCCGACCTGTCCTTCCTCCGCGGCGTCTTCTCCGGCGGAGACAGCCTCTCTGTCGAGCTGAAGCAGAAGGTCGATTTCTTCCTTAAGGAGCACAACTCTCCCGTTGAAATTCGCGAGGGCTACGGCACGACCGAGTGCGTCACGGCAAGCTGCCTGACCCCCATCGGCACGGCGCGGGAAGGCTCCATCGGCGTTCCCTTCCCCGATACTTACTATAAAATTGTCAAGGTCGGAACCTGCGAAGAAGCACAGCCCGGCGAAGAGGGCGAGATCTGTCTGAGCGGCCCGACCGTCATGCTCGGCTACCTCGACCAGCCGCAGGAGACTGCCGACACGCTCAAGCGTCACAGCGACAACCGCATCTGGCTGCACACGGGCGACCTCGGCAGCATGGACACCGACGGCTTCGTCTATTTCAAGCAGCGCATCAAGCGCATGATTATCACCAGCGGCTACAATGTCTACCCCAGCCAGCTCGAAAACATCATCGACGGGCACGAAAAGGTGCTGATCTCCTGCGTCATCGGCGTCAAGGATTCCTATAAAATGCAGCGCGTCAAGGCCTTTGTCGTCCTGCGTCCGGAATATCAGCCGTCCGAGGCGATCCGCAAGGAGCTTCTGGCATACTGCCGTGAACACATTGCCAAATACGCCATGCCGAAGGAAATCGAGTTCCGTGAGGATCTGCCGAAAACGCTCGTCGGCAAGGTCGCCTATCGCGTGCTTGAGGAAGAAGAGGCCGCAAAGAATGGCTGAGACGAAAAGGCCGCGTGTTTGGGAGCTGGACGCCTTGCGCGGCATCTGCCTGATCGGTATGATCGTGGTGCATCTCTTCTTTGATCTGAACACCTTCGGCTCCGTGCAAATCGAGCTGCCGAGCTGGTTCGTCTTTGTCCGCAGCTATGGCCACGTCCTTTTCGTTCTCATCTCCGGCATCTGCGCAACGCTTGGCTCGCACAGCTTCCGGCGAGGCGTGAAGGTGCTCTGCTGTGCCCTGCTTGTCACCTATGTCACGATATTCATGGACTATGTCGTCGGCATCCGGAATATCCGCATCTGGTTCGGCATCCTGCATATGCTCGGCGTGTGCATGGTGGTCTATCCCCTCTTCAAGCGTCTGCCCGGTTGGTCGCTCCTGCTCATCGGCCTTGCCTTCACTGCGTTGGGGTTTTGGTTGCAGACCGTCACGGTTTCCGTGGACTATTTCTTCCCCATCGGCCTGCGCTCCGGCAGATTCTACTGCGGCAGTGATTACTTCCCGATCTTCCCCGGACTCGGCTGGTTTTTGATCGGTGCCGGTCTGGGAAAGACGGTCTACCGCAAAAAGGCCTCTCTCCTGCCCCGTGTCAACAGCGATTTCTTCCTCCTGCGCTTTTTCCGCTTCTGCGGAAGGAATTCCCTGCTGATCTATTTGCTCCATCAGCCGATTCTCACGCTTCTCACCGCAGTCGTTTTCTGACAGTGCTTCTGTCTTGCTTTTGCGCACATATTCATGCAGTCGCTTCGGCGGCTGCATTTTTATTGTTGACAAATCGTTTTTATCTGTTATAATCTATAACAGAAACGAGAGGAGGGGGGGAGCTATGACCCGCGCAGAAGAGCGGCAGCGCAATCGGGAGACGATTCTCCGCGCCGCCATCGACATCGTCATGACTCGTGGCATCGACAGTGCCTCCATCGCAGAGATCGCGGAGGCCAGCGGCTTGACGGCAATGTCGGTCTACCGCTATTTCGGCAGCAAGCAGGCCATCATCGTCAGCGTGGCCAACGCCCGACTCAAGGACTATTTGGACGAGCATATGCGCCGCTGTGAGGCCGAAAAAACGCCCAACGAGAGCGGATTTGACGCATTTTCACGCATTGTCTTCGCCTATATCGACACCTTCAAGGCGCATCCCGAATATGTCCGCTTTTTGCAGGAAATGACCGCCTATTCCCTGCGTGAGGGTCTGACGGACGAGGTCGAGTACCTTCATTTCGGGGTGCAGGGCTCGCATTTGCAAAAGCCGGCCTTCGAAGCCCTGCAAAGGGGCGTTGCCGACGGCTCCGTCCGTGACGAGATCGACCTTCTCGCCGTCAGCCGCACACTGACGAATCTGCTCACAGGCGGCGTGCACTACTGCATGATGATCGATGAAAACACTCAATTCGACATTCTTCGCGAAACGGCGAGAATGATCGTCTATTATGTCCGGAAAAAGGAGAAAGAGAAATGAGCGACTACATACTTTTGACCGATTCCTCCGCAGACCTTCCCGCGGAGCTTTACAGGGAGCTGGATATCTCTCCCCTGCCGCTGACCTATTTGCTTGACGGAACGACTTACGAAAATCTGCCCGACGGAGGCACGCTCTCCTTCCGCGAGTTTTATGACAAGCTTCGTTCGGGCAGCCATGTGACCACCTCGGCCGTCAATGTTGAAACCTTCCGTCAGGCATTTCTGCCCCACCTTCAGGCCGGTCGGGATATTCTTTACCTCGGCTTTTCCTCCGGTCTGAGCAGCACCTACAGCGCAGGCCACATTGCGGCGCAGGAGCTGGCCGAGGAATTCCCCGAGCGGAAGCTTCTGTGCGTGGATACCCTTTGTGCCTCCTTAGGTCAGGGGATGCTGGTTTATCTGACGGCGAAAAAGCGTCTTCAGGGCGCAACCATCGAAGAAGCCGCCGCCTTTGCAGAGGAAAACAAGCTCCACCTTTGCCACTGGTTTACGGTCGACGATCTCTTCTTCCTGAAGCGTGGCGGCCGCATCAGCGCAGCCACCGCCCTGGTCGGCTCCGCCCTCGGCATCAAGCCCGTTATGCACGTTGACGACGAGGGACACCTCATCAGCGTCTCAAAGGCGCGCGGCCGCAAGAAGTCCTTCGCCGCCATGGTCGAGCAGATGAAGGCCACTGCCATTAACCCGTCCGAGCAGATTCCGTTCATCTCTCACGGCGATTGCTTGGAGGACGCGCAGGAGCTGGCGGCAATGGTGAAGAAGGAATTCGGCGTGAAGGATGTCATCATCCACCACGTCGGCCCCGTCATCGGCGCACACTCCGGCCCCGGCACCATCGCACTCTTCTTCCTCGGCACCCACCGCTGATCGGTTCCCGAACAGCGGCATTCCGAAAAGCACAAGCGCCCGGCAGCATTCATTCCGAGCGAGCCTGCGAGGAACGCTACCGTGCGGAATCGTACCTTTCGCGCTCTGAGAACACGGATCAACGGAGCTTCTCAAAAACCGAACCGTCTCGAAACGAGGCGGTTCGGTTTATTTCTATCGAGGCTCCGCTCTCGGCGGCGTATTGTGCGCACATATTCTGTTCTGTTATTGTCAATTCGCACAACTGCTAACATAATTATTTGTATAAAATGCAGAAAATGATTTCTTTATGCAAAAAATCATTGCCTGTATATATATATATATATATATATAATAGACACGTGATCATCGACGGATATCAAAATCAGTATACGAAAGGAGTAAAAAGCAATGATTGGTAAAAAAAGCGGATTGTTCGATGAAAGAAGCGGAAGATGGATCAAAATTCTGAAGGTATTCACGATGGTGATGTTCTGGCTCTACATCGCAGCAGGTTCCGTCCTGTTCCTCGCAGAGGTTTCGGAGGATGCCGGAATCGGCCTGGTGTGTCTGCTCGGCGGCGTGCTGCTTGCATTCGTTCAGCTCGTATTGAATATGCTCATCATCCAGCTTCTGAACAATGTTCAGACCATTCGGGAAAAGCTCGAGCAAAAGTGATTCCATCGCGCAAGCGAAGGGGACTGCCGCAAACCGCAGCAGTCCCCTTTTCTCATTCCTTCAAAAGTCGCTTTCGGGCGATGTTGATGGTACCCTCCTGCATATGGTTCATCCACGCAAGGCTCTTGCCGCAGCCGTAGGCCACGCAGGAATCCGCATCATCGGCCAGAACGCAGCGCATCTCGGTGCGCTCCTGGATCAGCTTGTCCATGCCGTAGATCTGGCTTGCGCCGCCGGTGAGGACGATGCCGTTCTTCGCGATGTCCGCCACCAGCTCCGGCGAGGTCTGCTCGAGCACCGTCAGCACCTCGTCCGTGATCTGACGGGCAGGCCGCTTGAATGCCTCCATTGTCTCCTCGGCGGTCAGGACGATCTGCCGAGCAAGACCGGTTTTGAGGTCGCGCCCCTTGATCGGCATGGAAACCTCCTCCGCGCGAGGCCAGACCGAGCCGATGTTCATCTTGACCTCCTCGGCGGTATTGGCTCCGATCACGAGGCCGTGCCGTCTGCGGACGAAGCGGATGATGGCCTCATCAAAGGCGACTCCGGCTACCTTCAGGGATGCCGACTGTGCCAAGCCGTTCATGGTGACGACGCCGATATCCGTCGTGCCGCCGCCGATGTCGACGACCATTTTACCCTCGGCGCCGGAGATGTCCATCTGCGCGCCCAGAGCGGCGGCCAACGGCTCTTCGATCATGTAGACCCGACGTGCGCCGGCCTCCATAGCCGCCTGAATGACGGCACGTTCCTCCACCTCGGTAATGCCGCTGGGAACGCTGACAATGATACGGGGCTTGATGACAGCGTGCTTGACCACCCGTTTAAGAAGAACCGTCAGCATTTTTGCCGTCAGCTCATAGTCGGAGATGACGCCGTCCTGCAGAGGATGGACGGCCACGACATTTCCGGGCGTTCTGCCCAGCATATTCCGTGCAGCCGCACCGACCTGCAATACCTTTCCCGTGTTTTTGTCGAGCGCAATGACGGACGGCTCCCGAAGAAGGATTCCCTTTCCGGCGGCATAGATCAGAATATTGGAGGTTCCGAGGTCAATGCCGAGGTCCCTGGAGAAAAATAACATAGTTCCACCTGCTGTTCCTTCGAATTTTTTAAGGTCGGGTCGCGGCGAGCGTTGCGCACAGGATACATTTTGCGCCGCCGCGCTGCAAGGTACGGGCAGCCTCGCTCAAGGTCGCGCCGCTCGTGATGACGTCGTCGATCAGAAGAACGTTCTTCCCGACAAAGCACTCGGGCTGCGTCACTTCATAGACACCTGCGACATTCTGTCTGCGCGCGGCGGTGCCGTGCAGAGCGGACTGCGCCGGATTGTTTTTGATCTTTTTCAGCGTCTCGACGGCTTCGATCCCCAGCTCCTTCGCGACCGCCTGCGCCATCAGCTTGGTCTGGTGATAGCCTCGTTCACCGGCGCGCTTCTTGCTGATCGGCACCCATGACAGGACGTCGAATTCCACGCTCTGCCGCAGCAGCTCCATGGCAATGAAACGCCCGTAGGAAGCGGCATAGCAGGACTTTCCGCCGAATTTGAAGCGGCAAAGGGATTCCTTCACCCTTCCTTCGTAATAATAGACACTGTAGCACTCCCGATAACATTCGCCGCGCTTGATATGCTGTCCGACGGACGGAAGCTCCGTGCGGCATTTTGTGCACAGGTCTGTCTCATACTCGGCCAAGAGCTTTCCGCAAAAGACGCATTTGGGCGGATAGATCAGGTCGAGAAGAATGTGAAGCAGCTTCATTCCCTTTCCTCCGTCAGGCGGAAGCGCAGGCCGCTGTAACGCTTGTTCTTGCGGTTGTTTGCGGTCATCTGCGCCACGATCTCTTCGTTTCCGACCATGATGAGAAGGTCACGGGCGCGAGTGATGGCGGTATAGAGAATACTTCGGGTCAGGAGCATGGGATGCGCGGAAAAGGGGACAAAGATCACGGCACGGTACTCACTGCCCTGACTTTTATGCGCCGTGACCGCATAGGCAAGCTCCAGCTCCGAGAGCATTTCGCCGCTGTAGACGCAGACGCGGTCGTCGAAGCGGATGCGGATGCAGTCCTCATGCGGCAGAATTTGCACAATGGTGCCGACATCTCCGTTGAAAATGCCGTTGCCGACAGAGCCGTTGTCTCTCTGCCACGAAATATCGTAGTTATTGCGAATTTGCATCACTCGATCCCCTTCCCGAAAGACGACCGAGCCGAAGGGCTTTTCCTTCTTTCCCGGGTGGCGCGGATTGAGGGCGGCTTGCAGCGCAAGATTCAGGCTGTAGGTGCCTGTTTCGCCCTTCCTCGTCGGGGAGATGACCTGAATTTCGGTCGAGGGGATGCCCATATTGTCGGGAAGGCGTCGGGCGCACAGCTCGACGATGGTGTTGACCACGGCCGCCGCATCTCGCCGCTTCAGGAAGAAAAAGTCCCGATCCTTTGCCGTCAGAACCGGAAGCTCGCCGTGGTTGACGGCGTGCGCGTTCATGACGATGAGGCTTTCGCGTGCCTGTCGGAAGATCTCGGTCAGCGCAACGGTGTGGACAATGCCGCTTCGGATAAGGTCGGCAAAGGGATTCCCCGCGCCGACACTCGGAAGCTGGTCGGGGTCACCGACCAAAATCACCGACGCGTGTTCCGGTACGGCACAAAGAAGGCTGTGCATCAGGAGAAGGTCGACCATGCTCATCTCATCGATGATGACCGCATCGCAGTCGAGCGGATCGTCCTCGTCATGGCGGAAGAACATCTCCCCTGTCTGCGGCGAAATCTGCGCCTCCAGCAGACGGTGCACGGTCGATGCCTCCTGTCCCGTCAGCTCGCTGAGCCGTTTGGCGGCGCGGCCGGTCGGCGCGGCGAGCAGCGTTTTTCGATTGAGAATTCGATAAAGCTCCAAAATGCCCTTCAGCGTTGTGGTCTTGCCGGTACCGGGGCCGCCGGTCAAAATCAAAATTCGGCGCTCCGCCGAGGCGCAAATAGCCTCGCGCTGCAAGTCGGCATAAGATATTTGCAGCTTTTTTTCGATGGTGTCGACAAAACGGGAGGCATCGGGAAGGGGCTTGACCTCCTGACCCACCATGCGGCGGATGCGGTCGTTGACGGCTGTCTCCGCCTCAAAGTATTCGGGCAGATAGACGGCGTTCAGCCCACGGATCGTATCTAGGAAGACCTCTCCCAGCTCCGTCAGTCGATCTACGCTTTCCGCGACCGCAGGCTCCTGAATCGAGAGCATCTGCGCGGTGGCGGCGATGAGCTTGTCCTGCGGCAGGAAGGTGTGGCCGTTATTGAGGTTATGACGAAGCTCGAAAATGACGGCGGCATCGACGCGTCGGGGATCGTCGCCGTCGAAGCCCAGCTCCATGGCCATGGCATCGGCCTCCTCGAAGGCCGCTCCGAACTGCGGCTTGGTCAGGAGATAAGGATCCTCCCCGACAAGCTCCTGCGACCGCTCTTTATATACCCGATAGAACCGCACCGCAACCTCCGCCGCAATGCGGTAAGCCGTCAGCATTTCGATCAGGTGCCGAATTCCGACCTGTGTTCGGAAGGATTCGCCCATTTCCATGGCTTTTTTTCGGGAGATGCCGGGGATCTCCGTCAGGCGCTCCGGCGACTGCTCCAAAATTTGCAGCGATTTGTCCCCGAACCGCTCGACGATCTTAACGGCCGTTTTTTCCCCGATGCCCCGAACAGCACGGGAGGAAAGATAGGCCAGTATTTCCTTGGTCGAATCCGGAAGCAGCCGCTCCAAAAACTCGGCCTCGAACTGCTTGCCGTAATTGTTATGCGTCGTCCATTTGCCGGTGACGATCAGCCGCTCCCCGGCCACGGGCGTGGGGATGGTGCCGACGACGGTAACAAGGGTGCCGTCCTCGCTGTTCAGCCGCAGGACGGCATAGCAGTTTTCATTATTATAAAAGATGACCGCTGCGATCGTGCCGCTGATCAGTTCCTGCTCCACCTGTGCCGTTCTCCCATCCTAAGTAATCCGAAAGCTGCGAGGGTGCGCAGAGCACCGCCGCCGTATGATCCTTCAGTATCCATTGCGCCGTCTCCTGCGCCGAAACGGAAATGCCGCAGTCGACAAAGAGCAAGCTACCGCGCATCCCTCGCTTTTCGCACACCCAGAGCGCGGAGCGGATCTCCTGTTCCACCTGCTCCGAATCCCCTTGCAGATAAAAAATGTGTCGGGAATTTTTCGGAAATGTGCAAAACAATGCCTCGATCACACACCATGCGATCAAAAACACGCCGCAGACCGCCAAGCCTGCGATCAGGATGGTCAGTGCCATAACATCACCTCATGCCATTGTATGTTGCACCATGGCAGAAGGTGTCACATATATCATACAATAAAACGAAGCAAATCGCAACGCTTTTTTCTCGGGAAGCCCCGATTCCCTTAAAGTGTGCGGATGATTGCCTCAGCACAGAGCATACCGTCCACTGCCGCCGACATGATGCCGCCGGCATAGCCTGCCCCTTCGCCGCAGGGGTACAGGCCGCGAAGCTTGCTTTGACAACCTTCGTCACGGAGGATGCGCACGGGCGAGGAGCTTCTCGTCTCCGGCGCAATCAGAACGGCCTGCGGATCGGCAAAGCCGTCAAGCCTGTCGTTGAGCGCAACGATCGCCTGTTCGAGGGTGTCGGTGATCTTTCGCGGAAAAAGCTCGTGCAGATCGCAGGGGGTAAGCCCGGGGCGATAGGTGCCGCTCACCGTCTGCGATGCCCGTCCGCCGAGAAAATCTCCGACCTTCTGTGCCGGTGCGTGATAATTCTCGCCGCCGAGGAGATACGCGCGGTGCTCCAGCTCCTCCTGCCAAAGCATTCCGCCCAGAGCGCCCGACATCGGGAAGTCCTCCGGCTTCAGTGTGACGAGCAGCGCCGAATTCGCCCTTTCGCCGCCACGGTCGGAATTGCTCATGCCGTTGGTCACGACGCCGCCCTCCTGCGATGCCGCCGCGACGACATAGCCGCCGGGACACATACAGAAGGTATAGGCCGAATTTCCGTCCGGCAGATGGACGGAGAGCTTGTAGTCCGCAGGAGGAATCCCCTTCGGCCGCTTGCCGCCGTATTGCGCAAGGTCGATAGCCTCCTGCGGATGCTCGATGCGCACGCCCATGGAGAAGGGCTTCGGCTCCATCTCAAGCCCCTGCGCAAGGAGAGAACGGAAGGTGTCCCTTGCGCTGTGCCCGATGGCAAGAATGAGGCGGTCGCAATCAAGTCGGTGCTCCTGCCCGTTATGCTCATAAACCGCAGCGGTGAGTCTGCCGTCTTCCTGCTCGAGCGCGGTCAGCCGCGCACCGAAGCGAACCTCACCGCCCAATGCGACGATGCGCTGCCGAAGCCGTTGCACCACGGTGAAGAGGACATCCGTTCCGATGTGCGGCTTGGCATCATACAAAATTTCTTCCTGCGCGCCGAAGCGGACAAATTGCTCCAGCACCCAACGGGAACGGACATTATTCGTCCCCGTGTTGAGCTTTCCGTCGGAAAACATCCCTGCGCCGCCCTCACCGAACTGGACGTTGCTGTTCGGGTCGAGGCTGCCGCCGTTCCAAAAAGCTTCGACCTTCTCTTTCCGTGCGTCCGCCGCCTCCCCCCGTTCCAAAACCACGGGGCGCAGTCCGGCACGGGCGAGAACCAGCGCGGCAAACATCCCTGCAGGGCCGAATCCGACCACGATCGGCCGTTTTTCGGCGGTTTTCTTCCCGATGCGATAAAAATACGGTTCCTCCGCCGTGATCTTCGGGTTTCTGAGCTGTTTCAGCAGCTTCCGCTCATTGACACGGAGGGTCACATCGACGGTATAGACCCACTTAAGGTCGGGCTTTTTCCGCGCATCCAGCGAGCGGCGAAAAATATGCAGCGAAGCAATATCGCTCGTCTTCAGGCGAAGGGACTGCGCCGCACAGTAAAGCAGAGCCGTTTTGTCGTGCTCCGCCGGTAAAATCAAATCTCGAATCCGAATCATTCCAAACCTCTCAATTCTCCCGCAAGTCTGCCGGACGACCACGCCCACTGCAAGTTATAGCCGCCGCAGTCGCCGTCGATATCCAAAACCTCTCCGCAGGCATACAGCCCCTTGCACAGGCGGCTTTCCAGCGTATCTGCCCGAAATTCATCGGTGCAAATGCCGCCTGCCGTCACCTGTGCCTGCTCCATCCCCATCGTACCGAGGACTTCCAGCGAAAAATGCTTTGCCGTCTCCGCGATCCGAGGCACCTGCGCTTCCAGCGCGGCGATCTCCGATTCCAGAGAAATATCACACGCCCGAAGCAGAGTTCTTCCGAGGCGGTTGTGCACGATGCCGGTCAAAAAATCCTCCGCCTTCAAATGCGGCATTTGCGCAATGCGCCGCAGGAGCAGATCGGCCAGCTCCCGCGCACTCATATCCGCCGAAAAATCCAGCATCAGCACACTCCCCTCCCGAGCCTGTCGGGAAAGCTCGAAAATCACGGGGCCGCTGATGCCGTAATCCGTAAACTGCACCTCGCCGCGGCGTTCCGTGCGTCCCAGACGGACAAGCGCATCACAGCGGACGCCCTTGAGAGAGCGGACAAAGCGCGTGTCCGTGCGAAGCTGGACGAGAGACGGATAAAGCTTCGTGCGCTTATGTCCGAAGGAGGAGAGCAGACGGTAGCCCAAGTCCGTTCCGCCGAGCTTGCCGCCGGCCACACCGCCGGCTGCCACGATCAGAGCATCGCCGTCGATCTGCCCTTCGGAGGTTTCGAGAAGAAAGCGTCCCTTTTTTCGGTGCGCGGAAAGCACCTCGCAGCCCGTACGGACGGTAATTTTTCCGCAATGCTCCATGGCCAGACGGAGGACATCAACCACGCTGTTGGCACTGTCGCTGTAGGGATAGACCCTGCCGCTGTCCTCCGTCACCGTGAGAAGGCCGAGGGAGCGGAAGAATTCCAAGGTCTGCTCCACGCCGAAGTATTCGAGCGCAAAGCGGCAGAATTGCACGTCTTCTCCGTGATAGTTTTCGAGGGAAAGCTTTCGGTTCGTCAGGTTGCACCGCCCGTTGCCCGTAGCGAGAAGCTTGCGCCCGACACGGCTCTGCCGCTCCAAAAGGACGACCTCATGGCTCGCCGCAGCGGTCAATGCCGCCGTCATGCCGGATGCACCGCCGCCGATGACCAATATTTTCATAAGAAATCCTCCCGAAAAGCTCCGCACAGCATTGACAGAAATGCGTATATTGGGTACAATAGAGGGCGGAGTTGATAAAAAATGAAGATGAACGAAGTCATCAGCCGCATCAACGAGCTGGCAAGAAAAGCAAAGGCCGAGGGGCTGACCGAAGAAGAGCTGACGGAACGCGATGCCCTGCGCCGAATTTATATCGCCTCGGTCAGGAGCAATCTGCGTGCTCAGCTTGACAACACCTACATCGTCGAGGCGGACGGAACCAAGCACAAGCTGAAGTCCTGAGCTATGCGCTGCCGAGCCGTCCTCGGACGGCATCCCAGCAGGGGCGGCACGCCCTGCGGATGCGGCGCGCGTCGGGGCATATTCGCACGGCTGCGTACATAAGAATGAACCATCAAATCCTTCGGAGGTTCCTTATGAAACGATGCTTTCCGTGCTTACTCCTTTTGATTTTAACATTGACAGGCTGTGCTGTCAACCAAAATCCCGAATTCGAGTGCCTTTCGGACACCTTGGAGCTTTCCGCCGCCCCGACGCATTACCTCGAAACGGCGCTTCCTGCCGAAGCCGTCCTGACGACAGTCTGCGATGATGGCTGCTGTGCGCTCTTCACCTGCGGCGAGTGCGAGATCTATCAGGAGATTTTCCCTGCGGAATCGGTCGATGCGGCCCTGCGCTCCGTCACCGGCCAAACGGCCGAGCAGCTCGGCGCGATCCGTGTTTCCGACTTTCCCTGTGCGGAATATTGCTTCGCATGGACGGCAGCAGGGGAAAATGATCTTCTCTCTTGCAGCGGCACTGCCTTTTTTGACGGCGAATATGCCTACTGCCTGACGGTGCGCTGCCCCGAAGAATTGAAAAAAGAATACGAATCGATTTTATTTGACATTACTCGGACAGTTTCTTTCAAAGCGGTTTGACTTTTTGCGCAATATGCGGTATGATATAGCAAAAGGTGGGATCCATTTGAAGAAACTGTTGCTTTTT
Organism: uncultured Oscillospiraceae bacterium; assembly: GCA_964555465.1. Classification (GTDB taxonomy): domain Bacteria; phylum Bacillota; class Clostridia; order Oscillospirales; family Oscillospiraceae; genus JAZOXB01. Next base: position 51,455 of record CAZKSR010000001.1, on the reverse strand, counting down.
TCCGCGCTTGCCGTGCTTCTGATCCTCTTCGCGGTTACTGCGTTCGTTCTGATTCGGTTCGGCTCGCTCTCCTCCGACGAGACATCCGCCGACCGTCCGCAGATTGAGGTCTATGCCTCGGAAAAATATCCCGATTATGACTGCGTTTATAATGAAAAAAACAATACACTGACATTGACAAAAACGACCGAATTCTCCCTTGCCTCGGCGCAGAGCATCTATGCCGACAACAACACCTATCCCGGCATGGTAAAAATCATCGCCGCCGACCTTCTGCTCTCCTGCGATGCGGAGGGACTGACCGTCACCCTGCGATATCTGTCGAAGGACGGCGAACCGATGTATCAAGTCTCCAGCGACGGGACGGCGGTCGTCTATTCGGCCGAAGGAGGCTAACATGGAAAAATTCAAATCACTCTTCGACATCAAAATGTGGAAATTTTTGCTCGTCGGCGTGGCGAACACCGTCTTTAACTGGGTGATCGTCTTTGTCCTCCTGCAATTTGCAGGCTTCACTACACTGGCCGCCACCGCCGTGAGCACCGTTCTGGCAAGTATTCTGAGCTATCTCCTCAATCGCTTCTTCACCTTTCGCTATCGGGGCGACAATCTTCAGTCGATCCTTCGCTTTGCTCTGAATATCGTCGTGTGCTACATTCTCGGCTACGGCATCGCCCTCTTCGTCATCTATCCCCTGCTCCCCGGCGTCGAGGCCGACTGGAGTAAGATTCTCTCCATTCTCTCGGGCGAGAAGGCAACGAAATGGGACTATCTCGCAGCCATTTTCGGCTCGTGCCTGTTCACGGGCTTTAATTACCTCGGACAGCGATTCTTCGCTTTCCGCGAAACGGAGGATCCCCAATGAAGCGGCTTCTTTCTCTTTTTTTGACCTTGCTACTGCTCCTGTCGGGCCTGCCCTCGGCTGCGTATGCACAGGAGGACGAGCCTGTCGTCCTGCTCCTTGCCTCGGACTATCAAAACTATTGCTATACTCCGGGCTACAACCGCTTTTACTATGACGACACGCCCATTGCCGAGCAGCCGAGAACGCTGGAATTCCAGTCCATCCTCGACGCTGTGGCGGCCGACGGCGTTTCGGTCGACGCCGCTTTGTTTGTCGGTGACTATACCGACCATTTCCAGTCCGACGGCGACGGCGCTCATTGCTCCGGCGACGGCATCCGCCAAATCAAGTCCATGCTTACGGAAACGCTCGGCGTTGCCCCCGAAAGCACCGTCTTTTCGCAGGGCAACCACGACTATGAAGGAGCCGAGGGCATTGCGGCAAGCGGCCTGCAGCCGTATGATGAGGATGACGGGTATTTGGTCTATGTCATCAACGAGGGGCAGTTCCCCTACAATCAAAAAACCGCCTCTTATGAATCCCTCGTCTCCGCAACCGCAAAAACCGTGCGAGAGGATCTCAGCGAGCTGGTCACGTCCCACGAAAGCCGCCCGATCATGCTCCTTTGCCATGTTCCTCTGCACTATTCCGGTCGTTACAACGGCAAGGATAACACCTATGCCAGCCTGATTTTCGATGCGATCAACGAAGCTGCCGAGGATCTGAACATTTTCTTCTTCTACGGGCACAACCATTCCGGTTCAAGTGCCGATTACGAGGCCGACTGGGGCGGTGCCGTCAACTATGTCGCCCGAGGACAGGCTCTGGATGTCAACTGCGCCGGCCACGGCACTGCAGGCACCAATCTGCAAACCCTGAACTTCACCTATCTGAACGCAGGCTACGTCGGCTACTCCTCAAGCGCCGTCAACAATACGAAAACCGTCTCCCTCCTGTCCGTTTATTCCGACCGCATCGTCATCTCCCGATATGATAGCGACGGCGAATACACACGCACCGAGTCCGTCGGCATGACGGATCCGAGAGACGAGACGCAGGGCGAGGTCACGACCTACCCCATCACGGTCGCCCTGCAAAATAAGACAAGCTATACCCTCACGGCGCAGAGCCTGAACCCGACCTACGGAACGGTCAGCACAAGAGGCTGGTATGCCGAGGCCGTGCCGACCGAGAATTACGCCGTCGAATCGTGGACGCTCACTCCCTCGGACGGTGCAAGCGTCACACAGGACGGCAACCGCTTCTATTTTTCCGACATCACCGCCGACTGTACCCTCTCCGTTCGCTTCTGTGAGGTCACCTGCGCCTCGGAGCGTTTCACGGATGTCGACACAACGCAATGGTACCACGACAGTCTTGACTATGCCCTCGTGCACGGTCTGTTCAACGGAATATCCGAAACGGAATTCATGCCCGACGGCACCATGACCCGTGCCATGCTTGTCACCGTGCTCTACCGTCTGAGCGGCTCGCCCGCCATCGTCGTCAGCCCTGATTTTTCGGATGTCTCCGTCGATAGCTGGTATGCTCCCGCCGTCACTTGGGCAAATGTCGTCGGTGTGGTCGACGGCATGGGCGACGGCACCTTCCGCCCCGAGGACGACGTGACGCGAGAGCAAACCGCCGTCATTCTCTGCCGCTACGCGAAATACAGGAATATTTTTGTCGGCCGAGACGACACGATCGAGGGCTTTGCGGACGCAGACGCCGTCAGCGACTGGGCGCGAGTCGAAATGAGCTGGGCGATCCGTGTCGGCCTGATCAACGGGATGAACCACGGCAAGCTTGAGCCGCAGGGCAATACGACCCGTGCGCAGGTCGCAACGCTTCTGATGCGCTTCTGCCTGAATATTTTGGAATAACAAAGGATACATTTTATTTATGCTTCGACGCACCTTACGAAAGCTGATTCCGACCCATGCCGTCCTGCCGCTGTGCACGACCGGCATCATGATGATCTGCTCCTATTTTCTCGCCAAGGCGATCCAAGCGGTCATTCCTCTTACATATGTCGACCTGACGCTGAATATTGACGGGAAAATTCCCTTTCAGCCGGTCTGGGTCGTGGCGTATTTCGGCTCCTATATTTTCTGGATGTACCAATACATCACCACCGCGAAGGAAAGCCCTGCCATGGCCTGCCGTCTGGCGGTCGCAGACGCCGTCGCAAAGCTGATTTGCCTTGTGTTCTTCGTCGTCCTCCCCACCACAAACGTCCGTCCCGAGATCACGGGGCATGGCGTTTTCGACTGGCTGATGCGGTTTTTGTACTGGGTCGACACGCCGACGAACCTTTTCCCCTCCGCCCACTGCATGGTCGCATGGCTCGGCACGCGATTCATTTTCGAATGTAAAAAGCCCCGTCGCAAGGCAGCGGTCAATGTGCTGTGCGTCCTCGGGTCGATTCTTGTTTTCCTTTCCACCCTCTTTACCAAGCAGCACGTCCTGCTTGACGTATTCGCCGGCATTGCCGTGGCCGAAATCGGTTGGCTCGTGGCGCGTTACACGAAATTGCCGCAGCTTTTCTCCAAGCTGAACGACCGCTTCCTCGGTCGGTTTTCCGCTCTGCTCGGGATGTAATCCGCACAAACGCCGAGGGTCTCCGCAGAACGGAACTGTGGCGATTGGGTTTTTTGTCAGACTTGCCCCCGACGGCTTCGTCCCGACAAACCCAATCGCCTTTTTTTCGTTCTTCTCCCCTCACATCGATTCTGCCGCCGCAACAAAAACAAAATTGTTCGCAATTTGGAGTTGACAAACGGACAATTGCGTGGTAGAATAACAGGGCTTGATTCGGAGAGATGTCCGAGCGGTTTAAGGAGCCGGTCTTGAAAACCGGTGACGCAGCAATGCGCCGTGGGTTCGAATCCCACTCTCTCCGCCACGCTTTCCTTTATATTGTTACTGCATTGATTCGGAGTGATACCCAAGAGGCCGAAGGGGCTCCCCTGCTAAGGGAGTAGGCGTGTAAAAAGCGCGCGAGAGTTCAAATCTCTCTCACTCCGCCAAGAGTCCGGAATTTGCCGAAAGCTCGGCGGATTTCGGACTCTTTCAGTTTCTTGTTTCCGCTCTTTGTCCTTTGACAAGGCTGCTTAAAAAATACGGAACTTTTTTCTTCTGTTCTTCGTCCAAAGAGTAAGATGCCATTGAAGGGAGAGCTTTTTATGAAAGGGACAAAAATCGTCAGCCTTATTCTTCTGTCTGCCCTGCTTTTGCAGCTCTGCGCCTGTGGAAAAAGCACCGCCGAGACAAGCTCCGTGCTTTCCTCCGCGCGCCTCGGCACAGTGGATCTCATGGCCGAGCACTCGCCGCAGCCAGTAACGCCGCAAAAGCCGTCGGACGAGGGTGCCGTTTCCGCTGCCTCCTTTGCCGTGCGTCTGCTGCAAAATGCCTATGACGGCGAGACGTGCGTTCTGTCGCCCTACAGCGTCTATCTCGCTCTGGCGATGGCGGCCAACGGTGCAGACGGCAATACGCTGGCGCAGATGGAGGCCGTCCTCGGGATGCCCTGCGATGCGCTCAACGAATACGCCTACGCCCTTCTCGCAGCCTCCGGCAACGAAGTCAAAAGCGCCAATTCCGTCTGGTATCGTCACTCGGACGGCTTTACCGTCCATTCGGACTTCTTGCAGGCCAATGCCGATTATTATCGTGCCTCGGCCTACGCAGCGGATTTTGACAGTCAAACCCTTGCGGACATCAACGCTTGGGTCAACGAGCACACCGACGGCCGCATTGAGGAGCTTCTCGACGAGATTCCCGGCGAAGCCATGCTCTATCTCCTGCAAACGCTCTGCTTCGACGCCGAATGGAGCAGCCGCTACTATGACAATGATCTGCAGGAGGGCATTTTCCACGGCACAAAGGGCGACGAAAGCGTCACGATGATGTCCTCCCGGGAAAACAACTATCTCGAAGACGGCATGGCAACCGGCTTCGTCAAGGATTATCTCGGCGGCCGCTACTGCTTTGCCGCGCTTCTTCCGAACGAGGGCGTCGACCTGTCCGACTACCTCGCCTCGCTCACGGGTGAAAAGCTGCTCGGCCTGATCGCCTCGCCGCAGAATCACGCCGTCGAAGTCTCCCTCCCGAAATTCACGGTGAAAACCGAGACGGAGCTATCCTCTGCGCTGTGCAGGCTGGGGCTGCCGCTGGCCTTTTCGACCGAGGCCGATTTTTCTCGGATGTCAAACGCCGACCTGATGATCTCCTCGGTCAAGCACTCGACCTATCTCTGCGTCGACGAGGCAGGGACAACCGCTGCGGCGGCGACATCGGTGGAGATGACCTACAAGCTCTCCCTCGTCGCCTATTCTCTCGTCCTCGACCGTCCGTTCGTAGCGGCAATCTTCGACCGCAGCACGCAGACCTTTCTCTTCCTCGGCGTCATCGGCGATGTGAATGAACGGTAGTTTCACGGCGCATCCGTCCCCGTCGGCATCATTCCGCCCTCGTTTGCCCGGAATATGAAGCTCCTTGGCTTTCTTTTCCATAAAAAAGCATCTCCGCTCTGTGGAACGGAGATGCTTTTTTATCTTCGAAATTGTTCGGCGGCGAAGGCTTCCGCCCTTCGGATTTCTTCATCGGACAGCATATGCAGATATGCCCGTTCCTGCTTTATGGCCCTTGCGTGGCTGACCCGATAGGCCCCTGCATCACTGCCAAGCCCGATCAGTCCGCCGTGCGCACGGGCAAAGCACACCTTCTCCTGCTGGCTTTTCAGCAGCTCTTTCAAAACGCCGTCCGGAAAGCGGCCGCTGCCGATCAGATTTCCGATGGTCGAGAGCGTCGGCACCCAGATCGTATTTTTCATGCGCAAAAGCGTCGCTTCCGACAAAAAAGCGCCGTGCTCGACGCTGTCCACGCCGCCCTCCAGCGCCGCAAGGACAGCCTCGTCCCCATTGGCGTGCGCCATGACCGAAAAGCCCCGTCGGTGTGCTCTTTCGATCAGACGGATGATCTCCTCGCCCTCCAAGCTTCCCTCCGTCAGGCGGTTCGGCTCGGAAAAATCGATCAGGCCGGAGATCATCAATTTGACAAAATCCGCGTTCCTACGTTCCGCCTCATCGAGAAGAGCTTCGTAATCCTCAAGCGTCTCATAGCCGCGGCCGATGAAGGCTCCGTAGTGCCCTTTTTTGTGGATCGGGAAGGCAGGGCACCGATAAGTGATGCCGTACTGCGCCGCAAGCTCCCTCGCTCGCAGGCAGACGCCCCATGCATCGCCGCCGTCCCGCAAAAAATTGACCCCCATATCCCGATATCGGCGCAACTGCGCCCGAATTTTCCCGTCATCGGGGTGTGGCCTGTGCGAATCGATGGCGGCACGATAATACACGCCGTCAAGAACCATATGAATGTGCAAATCGGCAAACATAGCATCACCTCTCCCTCTTTCTACCACAAGATATAAAAAATGTCAATTATGCTCTTTCCTTTTTCGATAAAACACGATATAATAAACACATATTACACGACGGAGGATGTACCCATGGACGAAATTTTGAACAGCTTCGAGCCGGAGGAAGCACAGGGCGAGCCCGACACACCCGAAGCGGAGGAGCCGCAAAAAAAGCGGCCGAAGTTTGCTTTGCTGCGCAAGGCGAAAACGACCCCTCGACGGATTATGCTCCTTGCCTTTTTCCTGCCGTTTTTCCTTTCCTCGGCGGTCTATCTGATCGCTATGGCCTTTACCGACGGAACGAATATGCTCCTGTCGTCCGACGGCTGGCATCAATATTATCCCTTCCTTGTCGACCTTCGCGATAAGCTCCTGAACGGAAAATCCCTGACCTATTCGTGGACGGTCGGCATGGGTCAGAGCTATGCCTCGCTCTACGCTTATTATCTGGCAAGTCCGATGTACCTGCTCAGCGTCCTCGTACCGCTTGAGCTGCTGCCGCATTATTTCACGCTGATGACCATCGTCAAGCTCTCGCTGGCCGGCTTCTGCTTTAGCTGGTTCCTGCGCCTGACCTACCGTCGCTGCGATTTTGCGCTTCCCTTCTTCGGCCTGATGTACGCCCTGTGCGCATGGGCCTCCGGTTACTACTGGAACATTATGTGGCTGGACGTTTTCGCCCTCCTGCCGCTGCTGATCGCCGGGATGGTCTGCCTGCTTCGTGACGGCAAATTCCGTCTTTATACTCTGACGCTGGCTCTGTCGCTGTGGTGCAACTACTACGTCGCATTTTTCTGCTGCATCTTTGTCTTTTTATCCTTCTTGGGCTACTGTCTGTGCCGTCCGACGGGGTGGCGGAATTTCCTGCGCCGTTTCCTGCGCATCGGCCTGTGCACCCTGCTCGGCGTCGGGATGGCCTGCGTTTTGCTCATTCCGACCATGCTCGCCATGCAGACGACCTATTCCTCCACGCCGAAGAATTTCCCGTATCTCGGGCTGAACATCCTCAAGGATGCTTACGGAAACTATTCCACCTACGATAACTTCTTCCAAATGCTGGCAAAGGAGACGCTTCCCGGCATCTGGAACGCAAGCCGTCAGGTCTTCTCCGGCCTTTTGACCGGCACGAGGCCGACCAATATGTCCGGTCTGCCGAATGTTTTTTGCGGCATGACGTCGGTTTTCCTGTCGATCTACTACTTCCTGTGCAAGAAGATCTCCCGTCGGGAAAAAGCCTTCAACCTCTGTCTTCTCCTGTTCCTGAATCTGAGCTTTATCCTGAGATTCCTTGATTATTACTGGCACGGGATGCACTTCCCCAATATGCTCCCGTATCGGTTCAGCTTCCTCTTCTCCTTCGTGCTGGTCGCCATGGCCTACCGCGCCTATACCCTCCTCGACGACTTTAAGCCGCGGCATTTGGCCGTCATTCTTCCCGTTTGCGCCCTCGTGCTCGTAAACGCATGGTTCGCTGTGGATGTGCTGGAGACTGCCCTCGTTTTCTCCGCTCTCGTCATTTGCGGCATGACGCTCGTCGTCTGCCTGCGCCGCCGCAGGAACCTGAAGCGGCTGTGTGTGCTCTTCCTCTGTCTCATCATCCTCTGCGAAATGGGCATCTGCCTGTCCAGAGGCGTCGACGTCATCGGCCTGACCTCGCAATATGACAAAAACGGCAACGTCGTCTATCCCCGAAAGAACGGCGAGGTGCAAGCCCTTCTGAATTACATGGAACAGCAGGACAATGATCTGTTCTACCGCACGGAATTTGCCGGCACGCAGACGCTGAACGACGCCTCCCTGAACGGTTTTTACGGCGTGTCCATCTTCAACTCCTCCGCCAATGCGAATTTCAACCGCCTGTCCCGTTCGCTGGGTCTGTCCTCGTGGGTCGGCAGCAATCGCTATGTTTATTATGAATCCTCCCCGTTCACGAACACCCTGTGCGGCATCCGATATCTTCTCGACCGTACCGACGGCTACCGCAACACCTATTACAATACCCTCATCGCAGAATCCGGCGAGGTCAACCTCTTCGAAAATCGGAGCTACATCTCGCTCGGCTTCATGACAGACCGTGCTCTCGGTGAATTCGTGGCCGAAGAGAACAAATATAATCCCATTTGGGAACAGGAGGAGATGTTCCGCCTCGCCACCGGCATCGAGGATGCACTCTATGACCACCTGACCGCCGAGGAATTCGAAGTACCGCTTGACGGCAAGATCTACGCCTCCGGCACCAGCGGCACGCAGTATACCTATACCACCGCCGCCTCCGACAAGGAGTATCAGTCCGTCTCGATCGTCTATACGGTCACGGATCCCGGTCTCTATGTCGCCACCACGAAAAAGCCGACCGACGCCGAAAGCAACATCACCGTCTACTGCAACGACAAAAAGCTCTTCACCATCGCCACGAAGGTGCGGATGCTCTTCTGCGTCGGCAGCTTCGGAGAGGGCGACGTGATCCGCTTTGAGTATTCTCTGAAGAGCGACACCAACGGCAACATTTCGCTTGATTTTGCGAAGCAGAACAACAAGGTCTTTGACGCAGGCTACGCCCTCCTTGCAGACGAGCCCTTCGTCATCTCCGAATTTGACGACACCGTTATCCGCGGCACGGTCAACGCCCTTTCCGACGGCCTGTTCTACACCTCCATCCCCTATGAGCCGGGCTGGACGGCCTACGTCGATGGCAAGGAGGTCACCCTTGCCGCAGGCTATGATGCGCAGAACAAGGATGTTCTCCTGACCGATGCCGTTATCTCCTTCCCCCTGACTGCCGGTGCCCATGAGATCGAGCTGGTCTACACCGCCCCGGGCTTGAAGCTCGGTGCCGTCATCAGCATCGTGTGCCTTCTGATTTTCGTCGCGCTCTGTGTGCTTTTGCGCAAAAAGCCGCTCTTCCCCGACCGTCCGTGGAAAAAGCCGTCCCCGAAGTGCAATCTTCCCCTGCGTCTGGTCGGGCTTGCATTGACCCTCGCGCTCCTCGGTGATGCCGTCTGGTTCCTCACCGACGGCGGTCTGCACGGCTACGGCGAGACGGTGGACAAACATCTTATCGGCAGGCTTCTGCGTGGCGGAAGCTATCGGGACGACACCCTTTTCATCGTCCTGTCGACCCTCTCTATCTTCCTTCTCGCAGCCCTCGTGTGGCAGACCGTCTGCCTCGTCCGCTCGCGAAAAAACGACCCCTCCCGTCAGGAGGAAACCGCTTTTACAGAAACCGAGCGGACGGCAGAGGCCGAATTCTCAGAGGCCGAAGAAGACGGTGAGCTGCATGGATAAAAAAGCGCTGCGGAAGGCCATCACGGAGCAAAAGCGGCTTCTGACCGACGCGCAGATCAACGCCGCCTCCGAGCGGCTTCTGGAGCAGCTTGTGCGTCATCCGCTCTATCGGGCGGCAACGAGCATTTACGGCTACCTGAGCTATAATCAGGAGGTTCGCACCGAACCGATCCTGCGTAGAGCCGAAGCCGACGGCAAGCGTGTCGCCGTACCGAAGATCTTCGGGGACGAGATGCGCTTTCTCCGTCTGGATTGGGCGAAGGTAGCAGCCGGCTACCGCGGCATCCCAGAGCCGACCGACGGCGAGATCGCAAACGACACGGATGCGCTCGTTCTTATGCCCGGGTTGGCCTTTGATCCTCAGGGGCACCGTCTCGGCTACGGCGGCGGCTTTTACGACCGATTCCTCTCTGCCGAGCCGCACCCGACCATTGCCCTGTGCTACAATTTCCAACTGCTCGACCTCCTGGAAACCGAAGCGCACGACATCCCCGTCGACGCCGTCCTCTCCGCCTCCTGCGAAGCGTAAAAAAGGCTACTCGCCAAGGGGCGTCATCAAAAACAAAAGGCACAATCCGCGGATTTTTGTCCGTCGATTGTGCCTTTTCCGTCATTGTCGATTCGGTTTTTGAAAAAGGAAAAGGCTCTGACCTTCAGAGGTCAAAGCCTTTTCCTTTGCAATGCCGCAGACGGAGGCAGTGTTCTGCCTTACCGCTCCGCAGCAGTCCGGCGGCGGTTTTCAGACAGGCTCATCCATGAGGCGGTCGAATTCGGCGGCGACACGGTCAAAGTCCTCTTCGGGAATGTCGAGCAGCTCGAAATCGTCGTCCGTCGGGACGTAGCCGTAAAGATAAACGTCGTTCGTATCGTCCAGAGCGTCCAGCGCGATGTATTCCTTGCCATCAAGCTCGAAGGTGCCGATGATGCCGCACTCGAAGCTGTCGCCGTCGTCAAATTCCAGCGTGATGATCTCATCCTCGCCGTAAAGGGCACGCTTTTCTTCCATGGTAAAATCCTCCTTATAATGGTAGCTTCAGTATAACCTCTTTTTTGAAAATATGCAAGTCCTATTCTTCCAAAAATTGCCGATAGGCCGTGGGCAGACCGATTTTTTCATGCAATTCCTCCGCCGTGACCCAAGTCAGGTCGCCTCGGTCGGCACATTTCAGGTACACGCCCGTCAAAAGCCAGTGCACATGGGTGAAGATATGCTCCCTTTTGACGGTTTTTTCGATCTGCGTCGGACGGACGCCCCAGCTTTCGGCCTGCCGCAATGTCTCCTGCACCGTCAACTCCCCGAAAACGTCGGGAAGCTGCCAAAGTCCGGCCAAAAGCCCGTGCTGCGGCCGCTTGCAAACGGCCAGCTCCTCCCCACAGTGCAGGACAAAGACCGTTCGGTGTTCCGTGCGACGGGGCTTTTTCGGCGTTTTGACGGGATAATCTCTCTGTTTCCCCGTCAAATTCGCCGCGCAAACAGCCGCCAGCGGACACTGCGCGCACAGGGGCGCACCGTTCGGAAGGCAGACCGTTGCACCCAGCTCCATCAGGGCCTGCGTAAAATCGCCGCAGTGTCCCTCGGGGTAGACTGCGGAAAGCCTCTCTCCCAGCTCCCGTTTGCTTCGCTCCGAGGTCATAGGCTCATCCGAGGCCAGATAGCGCGACAGGACACGAAGGACATTCCCGTCCACCGCTGCCCTCGGCCGCTCGAAGCAAATCGACGCAATCGCACCGGCAGTGTAGGCACCGATCCCCGAAAGGGAAAGGATTTCGTCATCGTTCTGCGGAAAGCTGCCGCCGTAATGCTCGCAAATCTGCCGCGCGGCGGCTTGCAGATTGCGGACGCGGCTGTAATATCCCAAGCCCTCCCAGAGCTTGAGCAAGTCATTCTCCTCCGCACGGGCGAGGGCTTCGATGGTCGGAAGCTTCCGCAAAAAACGCTCGTAATAGGGCTTGACCGCCTCGACACGGGTCTGCTGCAGCATGACCTCCGACAGCCAGACGTGGTACGGCTCCCGATCCCTGCGCCACGGCAGCTCCCGGCGATTCTCCGCGAACCACGGCAGAAGAAGCTGCGGCAAACGCTCCATCAGCTTTTCTCGCTGCTGCGGCGGCGACGGCTCCTGCGCTGCGTCTTGCGCCGCTGAAGCAGCTCATCAAATCTCCGTGCCGCATCGGAAGCACCCTCAAAGACAAGCCTGCTGACACGCAGGGTGTCATCCTCGTCCTTTTGCAGGCGGAGGCGGATGAGAAACCGCCCATGCTCCGGACACGAGGCCATGGTCATATACCGCCGCGCCTCCTGACAGACCCATGCGCCGTTCGGCATCTCACGGCCGCACTGCGGGCAATGGCTCTTCAGGTCGGTCATGGCGCGGATCGCCACGGTCTTGTTCTGATAGCCGCGGAACACGACCTTGCTGATGCAGCCCTCCGGCGGCGTGCCGTGGAAGCCGTCCTTATGATTCTGTAGGGACTGCTCGTATTCGGCAATGCCTCGCTTCATATCCAGCCGACTGCAAATGAGTGCCGTGTGATAGGCGTCGCCCAGCGCATCATGCGCCGGTCTGGACGGCTCTAAATTCATCATGCCCATGGCTGTGGCAAGCGCTTTCTGAGAAGAATCACAGCCGAGCTGAGAGTTGAAGATCATCTGGACATTGTACCACTGCGTGATCCAGTCCGGCTCATCGTCGTGCAGGAGGATATTGTCCTCCAGAATGGTGATGTCGTCGAAGCCCCATGTAAGAAAAATGCACTCGCCGTCGATCCATTCCCTCATTCTGCGCAATGCCTCGGGGAAGGGCAGACCGTTCTCTCGCAGGTCTTCGTCCCGAATACCGGTCAGCTTGGCCACTCGGGTGTTCAGCCTCTTATAATACTTCGGCCGCACCAAAACCTGAAATTCGTCGGCCACCGTGCCGTCTTCCAGCATACGCACCGCACCGATCTGGATGATCTCGCCGTGAATTTCCACGGGGAGCACCTTTTTGGCTGCGTAGGATCCGGGCCACGGCTGGTTCCATTCCAAGTCTATGACAATATATTGCATACCGAGACCTCCTTCTGCGAATATCATACCATATCAGACAGGTTCTCGCAACAGGCATTTTTACTTTTTCCCATGGCAAATCGGGGAAGAAACATCTTGTCATGTGCGGAAAGCAATGCTATAATAGGCGCAGAAGTATCCGAATGATTCGGTTTTTCTTTGCAACGACATTCCAAATTCGCAGAAAACAGGAGATCGATCATGCTGAAAATTCACGAACAGGCAATGACCCTGCAAAACGGTCGACTTGTCCCCGCCGCAAGCGACGAGGGTCGGGAAAAGACAATGGCCTACCGTATTCTGGCGGCGCACAATCTTTCCGACAACATGGCGCACCTCAGGCTCCGCTTCGACGCCATGGCCTCGCACGACATCACCTATGTCGGCATCATCCAGACCGCACGGGCGTCCGGGCTGGAGCGCTTCCCCCTGCCCTATGTGCTGACCAACTGCCACAACTCCCTGTGCGCCGTCGGCGGCACGATCAACGAGGACGACCATGTTTTCGGCCTCTCGGCAGCCAAGCGCTACGGCGGTGAGTTCGTCCCGGCGCATCAGAGCGTCATCCACAGCTATATGCGTGAGATGTACGCAGGCGGCGGACGAATGATCCTCGGTTCGGATTCGCACACCCGTTACGGGGCTTACGGCACGCTGGGCATCGGTGAGGGCGGCCCGGAGCTTGTCAAGCAGCTTCTTTGCAAGACCTATGACATCGACTACCCCCGTGTTGTTGCCGTCCGTCTGACCGGTAAGCCGCGTCCGGGCGTCGGCCCGCAGGACGTCGCTCTTGCCATCATCGGTGCGACCTTCCGAAAAGGGCTCGTCAAAAACAGCATTCTGGAATTCTTCGGAGAGGGCGTGGCAAATCTCTCCATGGACTACCGCAACGGCATCGACGTGATGACCACGGAGACAAGCTGCCTTTCCTCCGTCTGGCAGACCGACGAAATCGTCAGGGCGTCATTGAAAGCCCATGGTCGAGAGGATGCCTTTGCCGTCCTTGCCCCCTCGGACGGTGCCCGATACGATGCGGCCTTAGAGCTTGATCTGGGCAAGGTCGAGTGCATGATCGCCCTTCCCTTCCACCCCAGCAACGTCTATACCATCCGCGAATTCAACGAAAATGCGGAAGAGCTTTTGGCCGCCGTCGACCCCGTTCTGGCGAAGAAGGTGCGAAACGGACGGGTCTACGCCGATCAGGGCGTGATTGCAGGCTGCTCCGGCGGAACTTATCAAAATCTCGTCCGCACGGCGGAGATCCTCGGCGGCAAGCCCATCGGAAACGGTGCCTTCTCCCTGTCGTGCTATCCTGCCAGCCAGCCCGTTATGCTGGAGCTTCTGCGAAAGGGTGAGCTTGCCGCTCTGATGTCCTCCGGCGTCTCGGTCAGAAGCGCATTTTGCGGCCCGTGCTTCGGCGCAGGCGACGTTCCTGCCAACGGCAGCCTGTCCATCCGTCACACCACGCGCAACTTCCCCAATCGTGAGGGCTCCAAGCCGTCCGACGGTCAGGTCGCTTTCGTTGCGCTGATGGATGCCCGTTCCATTGCGGCCTCTGCGAGAAACGGCGGCGTCATCACGGCGGCAACCGACCTTCCTCTTGCGCAGGAGGCGGCGCAGTCAGACTATCACTTTCACTCTGCTCCCTATGCTCGGGTCTACCACGGCGTCGGGCAGCCGAGGCCGAACGAGCCGTTGGTTTTCGGGCCGAATATCGCGGACTGGCCGGAGCAGATCCCTCTGCCGAAGAATCTGCTCATCACCGTCGCTTCTGCGATCTATGACCCCGTGACCACCACCGACGAGCTGATCCCCTCGGGCGAGACTTCGTCCTACCGCAGCAATCCCCTGCGTCTGAGTGAATTCACGCTGAGCCGAAAAGACCCTGACTATGTCGGCCGCGCGAAGGCCGTGCTTGAAAAGGAAAAGGAGCGCAGGCGAAGCGGCGCAGATCCCGACACGGGCTACGGCAGCGCCGTGATGTCACTGCGCCCGGGCGACGGTTCGGCCAGAGAGCAGGCGGCCTCGTGTCAACGTGTGCTCGGCGGCGTGGCAAACCTCTGCGAGGAATATGCCACCAAGCGGTATCGCAGCAATGTCATCAATTGGGGGATGCTCCCCTTCACCGTCGAGAATATCGAGCAGTATCATATTCAGCCGGGCGACACCGTTTTTATCGAAAACATCCGTGAAGCGGTACGCGACGGCAAGACCTCCGTCATCGGCATTTTGACACAGGGCGAAAAGCAGACCGAGCTTCCGCTGAAGCTGGAAAATTTGACCGCCGAGGAACGTGATATTCTCCTCGCCGGCTGCCTGATCAATTACTATACATAACGAATCATCGGATGCTTCGGCATCCGACGATTTTTTTGCACATTCTTCGGAGCTTGCGCATATTCTATTGGGAAGGAGGCAATTATGGAATCTGTTTATTTTCTCGGCGTATGCACCCCGTCGGGGTTTGTTTCCCATTATGACACACTTCTGACCGAGGTCAAAAGCCTCGCCGTCATCAAGGGCGGCCCCGGCTGCGGAAAGTCGACCTTTATGCGAGCCGTCGCACGGGCGGCTCTGGCTCGCGGACACGAGGTCAGCTATGTTCTGTGCTCCTCGGATCCCAATTCGCTCGATGCCGTGATCCTGCCCCAGCTTTCGCTGGCCTTCGTGGACGGAACCGCACCCCATGTTTTGGAGCCGAGTCTTTGCGGCGGCGGCATGAACTACTTAAACTTCGGAGCGTTTTATGACAGCGAGGCCATGCGTACCAACGAAGAGGAGATCCGCCTCATTCAGCAGGAGAACGCTGCGCAATATCCTCACGTGACCGCCTGTCTTGCGGCGGCCGACCGTCTGCTCGACTCCGTCCGTTCGGAAACCGACACGCCGGCGATTCGAGAAGAAACGGCTGCCATTGCCGAATGTCTGAATCTGTCGAATTTACAGCCCGTTTCCGACCGCTCTCGGACGACCTATCGTTTTCTCACCGCCCTCACCCCGAAGGGGCCGCATTTTTGCGCACAGACACCGGAGGCCGTGGCTCGCAGGGTCTATGTGCTGCGCGACAGCTACGGCCTTTCCTCCCTGCTTCTGCCGCTTGTCCTGCAGCGTGCGCAGTCCTTGGGGCATGAGTGCATTGTCTGCCACAGCCCCATGCGACCCGACGGTGCGCCGACGCATCTTCTCATTCCGAGTGCGCAGGTCGCCGTCGTTTCGGAAAACCGCAGCTTTTTCTATGACGGTGGCTGCTTCTGCCTCATCGACCTCGATTCGACGCTTTCCCCCAAAAAGCGCAGGGAGCTGGAATTTCCTTTGAAAACCGCAACGGAATTACAGCATCAGGCCGTGCGATATTTACGAAAGGCCAAGCTGCTCCACGACCGCGTCGAACAGCTCTGCCGACCGTTCGTGGATTTTTCGGCAGTCGACGCCATGACCACACGGACGATCGAGCGACTCTTCGGCGGCGAAGAATCCTCTTGTAATCCTTCGGGAAATGTACTATAATATATTTACCGATCACCGCTTCAAATTTGCTTCGCACCTCGCGGCGTGATCGGTATGGGACGAATTTTCGCGATGCGTTCCTTATCATCGTGAAAATACAACGCCGATACGTCGTTGAAAACCGATGAAACCGCTTCTTTTCATCGATTTTCCGTGTTACTCTGAATTCGGAGGATTCTTTATGGCAATACAAAAGCGAATCGACTCCTACCTTACGGCAGGGAAGCATATTCATCTGATCGGCATCGGCGGCGTGTCGATGCGTCCGCTGGGACTGGTGCTGCGCAGCATGGGCATGGTCGTCACAGGCTCGGACATGAATTCGTCCGTCTCGACCGACGAGCTGATCGCCAAGGGCATCACCGTCTCCATCGGCCACCGTGCCGAGAATATCGCCGGTGCCGACTGTATCATCCGCACCGCCGCCGCCCACAATGACAATCCCGAGGTCGCCGCAGCACGCGCGCTGGGCATCCCCGTCTTTGAGCGTGCGCAGGCGTGGGGGGTGCTGATGCGAGCCTATAAAAATGCCGTCTGCATCGCAGGAACCCACGGCAAAACCACCACGACCTCCATGGTCACTCACATCTTTATGAAGGCGCAGCGCGACCCGACCGTTATGCTCGGCGGCCATCTTCCGCTGCTCGGTGCCGGTCATCGTGTCGGTCAGGGCGACACCATTATCATGGAAAGCTGCGAATACTGCGATTCCTTCCTGAATTTCTGTCCCACGGTCGCCGTTATCAACAACATTGAGGCCGACCATCTGGACTATTTCAAGGATCTGGCCGCCGTACAGCGTTCGTTCCGCAAGTTTGCCGCTCTGGTGCCCCGAACGGGCTTCGTCATTGCCAACGGTGACGACGCCAACACCGTCGAAGCACTGTGCGGATTGCACTATCTCACCTTCGGGCTGGATGAAAAGCGTGATTTCCACGCCGAGAACCTCTCCGACGACGGGCGGAGCTTCGACATCATCGCCTGTCGGAAGCTCTACTGCCATGTCGACCTTCGGGTCTATGGGCGTCACAATGTCTATAACGCTCTGGCCGCCGCAGCTTCCGCCTATGTTATGGGCATCGACGGGCACTTCGTCTCCGAGGGGCTGGCCGAGTTCACGGGAGCCGGTCGCCGCATGGAGCGCAAGGGCTCGGTCAACGGCGCAGACGTTTTTGACGACTACGCCCACCACCCGGGCGAGCTTCACGCCCTGATCGATGCCGTGAAGCTGATGGGCTACCGCCGCATCATCCTCGCCTTCCAGCCGCACACCTACACCCGAACCAAAGCCCTGTTCGCTGATTTCGTGAAGGAATTGAAGCGTGTCGACCTCGCGGTTCTGGCCGAAATCTATGCCGCCCGTGAGCAGAACACCGTCGGCATCAGCTCGAGGGATCTATCCGAGGAAATTCCGAGCAGTCAATATTTCGAAACTCTGCCGGAGGTCGCTGCCTATCTTCGCTCGATTGCGCAGGAGGGTGACGTCATCATCACCGTCGGCGCGGGAGATATCTACAAGGCCGGTGAAATGCTGCTCAAGCTCTGATTCGCAAGAGGCGCTCCTGTCTCCTGTTTTTCGGCAAGCGCAAGCCCGAAAATGCGATTTTTCGTTTTGCCTTCCGTCCTTCGTTCAAAAAAGCATCCCCAACCTGCACCGGCAGGTTGGGGATGCTTTGTTATTCGGTTCTGAGTGCGGTGACGGGGTCTTTTTTGGCGGCGATTCTGGCCGGGATAAGACCTGCAATCAGCGTCAAAGCCATGCTGATTACAATGAGGATGGCGGCGGCAGCGGTCGGGAGCGAAGCCACGCCCGCAAGACCCGTCAGATGGTCGATGATGGCATTGATGGGCAAAATCAGCACGAGCGTCAAGCCGATGCCAAGCAGTCCTGCGCCGCAGCCGATGGTCAGCGTCTCGGCGTTAAAGACCCGGGAGATGTCCCGTTTCGATGCGCCCATGGCTCGCAGGACGCCGATCTCACGGGTGCGCTCGAGAACGGAGATATAGGTGATGATGCCGATCATGATGGACGAGACGACCAGCGACACGGCGACGAAGGCGATGAGGACATAGCTCACGGCGTTAATGATCGTCGTAATGGATGAGATCATCAGTCCGATGTAGTCGGTATAGGTGATCTGTTCATCCTCCGCGAGACCCTCGTTATATTGATCGATCAGCTCGGAAATCTTATCCTTCGCTTCAAAGTCGATGGGATACAGCTCGATGGCAGCCGGATCATCGGGATCGGAGACGCCCATGCGTTCGAGGTTTCCTTCATAGGTTGCAGCCGTTCCGGAGAGCATGGAGATCATAAGCTCCGTTGCGATGCTGTCGTCGTCCTTGCCCGCTGCACGGAGCTGCTCGACATAAGCCCGTATCTCCGACTGCCGCTCCTGCTCGAGCGTCGCACAGAACGCTTCCAGCTCGGCCATGGTGTAGCTTTCCTTTGTCTGCGTCTCGAAGGGCATCCCCGTAAACACATTGATTTCGGGCTTTGCCTGCTGCTCCATGACGATCTGCGAGGTGTTAACCTTGTTTATCAGGTGATCCATCAGGTCGCTGCGGTAGCCGATCACGCCGAAGGTCGAAGAGGCGACGGCGTCCTCTGCCGGCCGCACGATGCCGACGATCTCGATGTCCTCGCTGGCGTTGAGCAGGGAGAGCATATATGCCTTGTCCTCGGATTTATCGACCCAGACCTCGCCCTCCTTGACAAAAATGTCGGTATTGGTCAAAAGCTTGAACCTTTGGCCGAGCAGCTCGCTGAATTCATACTCCGTCACGCCGCTTTCCAGCTCATATTCCTCTCCCGACGCTGCGGCGGCAAAGGCGGCTTTCAGCTCCTGCGAATCGAGCAGTCCGAGGGAATAGAGCGTGAAATCGGTGAGTTGGTTGTTCTCATTGACGATGAGGACGACCTCGTTATATTTTTCGGGCATTTTGCCGTCGAGCAGCTCATACTGTGAATTCATAAGCTCGTCGTTATCCATGAGCTGCTGCCAAACATCGAGCGAAATGAACGACATTTCCATCAGGGTACCCGTCGTCTCGCTGTCTTGTATCATGCCCATTTCGTTGAACAGATGGTTCGGATTGACCTGCACGACCGCTCCGGTTTCCCCGACACGATAGATATTGAGCGGTGTGTCGCAACGGTAGACGATGTCGCTGGTCAGCTCCTCGATGCCGCTGGTGCCGCTTTCCAGATAGGTCTTGAATTCGGCCAGATTGTTCGACTTCGTCCCGGAGAGCATCGTGCCGATCATGCCGTTCATGACATTGATCGAATAAATGTGGTCATCGTCGCAGTCCATGTCGATCTGCATCTGTCCCTGTCCCATGGTCAGCATTGCGCTCATGTCCATGGTCGTCTTTTCGATGGTGATGGGATAAGACGAGAGCGTCTCGGACTCCATGCGGTTAATGAGGTTCTGCACGCCGTTGGACATGGACAAGATCAGCGCAATGCCGATGATGCCGATGGATCCGGCAAACGAGATCAGGGTCGTCCGCGTTTTCTTGGTCATCAGATTTCGGAAGCTCAGAGACAGCGCTGTGAAGAAGGACATGGAAGGCTTTTTGACCTTCTGCTTTTCCTTGGTTTTCTTCTCGTGCGCCGCATAGGGCATGGTGTCGTCCGTAATGCGGCCGTCGACTAAGCGGAGAATTCGGGTGGAATAAGCTTCTGCCAGCTCGGGATTATGCGTGACCATGATCACGAGGCGGTCACGGGCAACCTCCTTCAGAAGCTCCATGATCTGCACGCTCGTCTCGGTGTCGAGGGCGCCGGTCGGCTCGTCGGCCAGCAGGATGGACGGATCATTGACAAGGGCACGGGCGATGGCCACACGCTGCATCTGGCCGCCGGAGAGCTGATTCGGCTTTTTCGTGAGCTGATCACCGAGGCCGACCTTTTCCAATGCCTGCGTCGCCCGACGGCGGCGTTCTTTTTTGCCCACGCCCGAGAGGGTCAGAGCCAGCTCGACGTTAGCCAAAACCGTCTGGTGAGGGATCAGGTTATAGCTCTGGAAGACAAAGCCGACCGAGTGGTTACGGTAGGCGTCCCAGTCGCGGTCGCGGTACTGCTTCGTCGAAACTCCGTCGATCAAAAGGTCGCCGTCCGTGTAGCGATCAAGGCCGCCGATGATGTTCAGCAGCGTCGTCTTGCCGCAGCCGGAATGTCCCAGGATCGAGACGAATTCATTCTCCCGAAAGCTGACGCTCACGCCGCGCAGCGCATGAACCTCGCCGTCTCCGACCGGATAATCCTTGGTGATTTTTTTCAGTTCCAGCATAATTCAAAGCCTTTCCGATATGATTGATATGAAGCATGATCGTTCGAAGGAGCCGATGTCTCCTGCGTATCCCTTCGCGATGCGAGACGACGCGGAAATCCGCGCTCGCGACGGCGCCGCTTGCGTCGGCTTGTGGTCGGCTCTGCTCCTACGGTCACCTTTTGAAAAATTTAATTTATTTTATCAGAGTGGATTTCCGTTTTCAAGAATTTTGTACAATTATTTTCAAATTGTTCACATTGGAGGGAATTGCTTGCTGCAAAAACTGGGGAATATTGTTTGGGGATGGCCGATGCTCCTGCTTTTTCTCGCCGTCGGTCTTTATTACACCGTCACCCTTCGCGGAATTCAGCTCCGCCGCCTGCCCGATGCCCTTCGGCAGATCCTCCGCGCAAGGGAGGGTGACGGGCTGACACCCTACGCCGCCCTGTGCACCGCTCTCGCCGCAACCATCGGCACGGGCAATATCGTCGGAGTGGCCACGGCACTGGCCGCAGGCGGCCCCGGTGCCCTGTTTTGGATGCTCGTCGCAGCCTTTCTCGGCATGGCGACGCAGTACGCCGAGTGCTTCTTGGCCGCAAAATACCGCCGTTCGGACGGCTTCGGCGGCCCGTTTTGCTACATGGAGAAATGCCCGTTCGGGAAGCTCCTTGCCAAAATCTATGCTCTTCTGGGCTGCGTGACAGGAATTCTGGGGGTCGGCACCGTCACGCAGTCAAACAGCATCACCTCCGCCGTGGATTCGTTTTTCTCCTCCTCGGACGCCCTCTGCGGCCGCTCATGGGCGGTCGTCATCAGCGGCAGCCTTGTGACGCTCTTTGCCGCCCTCGTTCTGCTCGGCGGCGCAAAGCGCATCGGCCGCGTTTGCGAAACGCTCGTCCCCATGATGAGTGGGCTGTATCTCCTTTGCTGTCTTGTCCTGCTCGTCTGCTGCCGTGACCGTCTCGTCCCGGCGGTGAGTCTGATCGTCCGCAGTGCCTTTTCTCCCAAGGCCGCTTTCGGCGCGGCAAGCGGCATCAGCTTCAAATATGCCCTCCGCATGGGCATCAGCCGGGGCGTTTTCACGAACGAGGCCGGCCTCGGCACCTCCGCCATTGCCGCCGCAAGTGCCGATTCCGATGACCCCGTCTGTCAGGGGCTTGTCTCCATGACCGGTACCTTTATCGACACCATCGTCATCTGCACCCTGACGGGATTGTGTCTCGTCGTGACGGACGCGTGGAGGATGCCGCTCGAGGGCATTCGCATCACGGACTATGCGTGGGTCAGCGGTCTTCCGTGGGCGCAGCGGCTTTCCTCCTTTCTCCTTCTCGTCTGCCTCGTCTTTTTCGCCTTCGCAACGGTCATCGGCTGGAACTTTTACGCCGAGCGTTGCCTTCGATATCTGACGGGGAGCAAAAGAGTGACCCTCTACCGTCTGACCTACCTTCTGGCCATCGCCGTCGCTCCCTATTTCTCCGTTCGGGCGGCATGGGAGAGCGCTGACCTTCTGAACGCGCTCCTGGCCGTCCCGAATTTGCTGGCTCTTTTCCTCCTTCGTAGGGAGGTGCTCTCACCGCTGCGAAAAAAATGTCGAAAATTTATGTAAACCATCTTGAAAATCTCTCGGCACTCTGGTACAATAAGCTCATCCTTACAGACAGACAGGAGGAGCGCCATGGAATTTTCCAACCTTTGGTTTGTATATATCTTTCTTCCGCTGACTGCGGCGGTCTATTTTCTGATGCCGAATTTGAAGGCGAAGAACATTCTGCTGCTGGTGGCAAGCCTTGCCTTTTATGCGCTGGCGCAGCCGGTCTATCTTCTCTTGTTCCTCGCCCTGACGCTGGTGAATTATGCCTACGGTCTGCGCGTTCGGCCGGGCGTTCGCTCCACGGTTGCCAAGCCCGTGGCCATCACGCTCGGCACGCTTGTCCTCTTTAAGGCCGTCCTGCTGATTCTGGGCTACACGGTCGACGATGCGAGTCTGACCGAAAAGCTCGTCCTGCCGCTCGGCATTTCTTATTATTCCTTTGCCCTGATCGCCTATCAGGTTGACATCTATCGCGGCAAGCACGAGGCAGCAACGCGGTTTTCCGAGCTTCTGCTCTTTGCCCTCCTCTTTCCGAAGGTCATCACCGGCCCCATCGTCCGCTATGCCGATCTTGCGCCGCAGCTCAGACAGCGCAAGCATGACGGCGAGAAGATCTTCCGCAGTGCGATGCGCTTCGTCCTCGGTCTGTCGAAGAAAGTTCTGATTGCCGACTACTGCGGCACTGCCATCGAAGCGCTGAGCAAGGACACCACCGGTGCCGGTGCGTGGCTGACCGCCCTGCTCTTCATGTTCCAGATTTACTTTGAGTTCTCCGGCTGCTCCGACATGGCCATCGGCATGGGCGGTATCTTCGGCTTCACCTTCTGCGAGAACTTCAACCTGCCCTATGCCTCGATCTCCGTCACGGACTTCTGGCGGCGGTGGCATATGTCACTGGGCAGCTTCTTCCGTGACTATGTCTACATCCCTCTCGGCGGCAATCGCCGCGGCAAGCTTCGTCAAATTTTCAACCTCTTTGTCGTCTGGACGCTGACCGGCCTGTGGCACGGGACAACCCCGAATTATATCCTCTGGGGCGTATATTTCTTCGTCCTCCTGAGCATCGAAAAGCAGCTTCTTCCCAAGCTGGAGCGATGGAGCAAGGGCGTGCGTTGGCTCCTGACCTCTTTCCTCATTCTCATCGGCTGGGTCATCTTCTCGGGGCAGTCTTTTTCCTCTCTCTTCTGCTTCGATGCTTTTTGGAGCACGACGGTCGCCGTCCAGCTACGCAATTCCATGCTGCTGTTGCTCACCTGCGTCATCGGCAGCTCCGCGATTCCCCGTCTGTTCTCTCAGCTCTGGCGTAATGTCTGGGGCATCCGCAAAAAGCACAGAAGCATCAAGCTTCGCCCCCTTCTCTATGCGCTGAGCCTGTTCGCGTTAACCGTTTTCCTTCTCTGGCTGTGTACCGTCGCCATGATCGGTGCAACCAATGCGCCGGATATTTACGGCGGAAAGTTGAGGTGATCCGATGAAATCCGTCTATTCCCTTCTGGCCTGCGTCATGCTGATCGCAATGCTTATTGTCGGTGTCTGCTCACTGACCGACGAGGATGCTACCTTCTCAAAATCCGAGAATCGCAACCTTGCCGAAAAGCCCGAGTTCTCGCTCGGCACGGCTGTCCGCGGCTCGTGGTTTGAGGACTATCTGTCCTATTACCAGGATACCTTCCCCGACCGTGAGGGTCTGCTGGAGGACAACCGCAGTCTGAATAATTTCTACTACTTCTCCGCGCTGGCAGGAGACGACGATGTCCAGATCGTCATTGATTTCTCGAGCAACGCCGCCCACGGAGGCGAGGCGCTCGCCCAGACGAGTGACTCGACCGACACCCCGAGCACCGAGCCGCCCGAATCCTCTCCGGATTCTTCCGAGCCCTCCCCCGATTCCTCCGAATCGTCCTCCGGGCAGCCGAACGATACGACGGAGCCGACCGAGTCCATCCCCGAGATCACCGAGCCGAATGCTCCCACAGAGGATTTGGGGCAGGCAATTTTGGTCGGCAACCGCGCCATGGACGTGCCCTATTTCAGCAGCTCCGCCGTCAATTCCTACGCAGACTCCGTCAATGCCATTGCCGACGCTCTCGGCTCCTCCGTGCGCACCTTCTGCATTGATGTGCCGAATGCCGCCGCCTTCTACGCCCCGAAGGAATACCGCACGGGCGACAACGATCAGAAGGCGATGATCGACTACTGCTATGGCCGTCTGAATGACAACGTCATCTCCGTCGACGCCTACCCTCTTCTGGCGCAGCACACGGACGAATACATCTATTTCCGCACGGATCACCACTGGACGCAGCTCGGCGCTTACTATGCCTACACCGTCTTCTGCAAGGAGGCCGGCTTCGAGGCGGAGCCGTTGGACAGGTTCAAAACGGGAAGCTACTCGAATTTCGTCGGCTCCATGTACACCTATCTCTCGGCCTATCCGCAGGCCTCGATTCTGTACAATGACCCCGACACGGTCTACTTCTACCGTCCCTTTGTCGATCTGAACACCACCTATTACGAGGACTCCACCCTCTCGGCAGGCTACGCCATCGGCACGATCTGCTATATCGAAGACAGCGTGTCGAACAAGTATATGACCTTCCTCGGCGGCGATCACCCCATCACCATCATTGAAACGGATGCAGACGGCCCCGTATGTATCCTGCTCAAGGAGTCCTACGGCAATGCCTTTGCGCCGTGGCTGACCAGCCATTACAGCAAGGTCATTGTCATCGACCCGAGAGAATTCAACCGCGACGGCAAGCCGAGCCTTGACCTTGCCGCATTTGCCAAGGCGCAAAACGTCAGCGATTGCATCATTCTGAATTATCCGATGATGCTCAATTCCGAATACTATGCCTCTTGGCTCGGCCGCATGGTCAAATGAAAAACCATCCCCGATGAGCGCAGTGCTCATCGGGGATGCTTTGGTTTTCATGCGGTTATTTCGTGAAAAGCAAGCCTTTTCGAAGGGCTGCTCTTGTAGGTACGGCGCCGAAAGCCGATTGGAATTTCAATCGGTTATCAAATGTCCCGACGGCCCTCAAGGGCACGCAGGAGGGTGATTTCGTCGGCATATTCAAGCTGACTGCCGACGGGGATGCCGTAGGCCAGACGGGTCACGCGGATCTCCATCGGCCGCAGAAGGCGCGAGATGTACATCGCCGTGGCCTCGCCCTCGGTGTCGGGATTCGTGGCCATAATGACCTCTCGTACCTCCTGCGAGCCGAGACGGTGCAAAAGCTCCTTGATGCCGATATCATCCGGGCCGATGTGGTTCATCGGGGAGAGCACGCCGTGCAGGACATGGTACACACCGGAAAATTCCCGTGCTCGCTCGAGCGCAATGACATCCTTCGCCTCGGCCACAACGCAGATGATACCGTGGTCACGATTCTCGTCGTCGCAGATCGGGCAGATGTCCTTATCTGTCAAATTTCGACAAATCGGGCACAAATGCACCGTTCGCTTCGCTTGAACGATGCTTTCCGCGAATTCCTCCGCCTCCTCCTGCGGCATGGTCAGAAGATGGAAAGCCAGCCGCTGCGCCGTTTTGCCCCCGATGCCGGGCAGCTTTGCAAATTGTTCCGTCAGCCGCTCCAGTGCGGCAGGAAAAATTCTCATCTCAGAACAGGCCGCCCAAATTCAAGCCGCCCGTCATTCGGCTCATCGCCTGCGACGCCTCATTCTCGGCCTTGCGCATCGCCTCGTTGACCGCGCCGATGATCATGTCCTGCAGCATCTCGACATCCTCGGGATCGACCGCCTCGGGCTTGATCTCCAGCGAGAGCAGCTCATGCTTGCCGTTGACCTTCGCCGTCACGACGCCGCCGCCGACCGTCGCCTCGTATTCCTTGGCTTCGATCTCCTCCTGCATTTTCAGCATATCCTGCTGCATTTTCTGTGCCTGCTTGATCATGTTCATGTTCATGCCGCCGCCCATACCGCCGCGGTATCCGCCTTTTGCCATTGTGTTAATCTCCTTTATTTTAAGTCTATGATTTCGGGATGCTGCTGTCCGAATCGCAGCAGACGGTCAAATCCCTCGTTGCTTTTTTGATGTTCTCCGACTTTTTTTACCTGAACCTTCACGTCTCTGCCGAGCAGAGCGGCGGCACAATCGCCCACCGTTTGCAGGACATTGGGGAACTGAATGATCTTCACGGTAAAATCATCCCGACATTCCAGCGTCAGCTCGTCGCCCTGCAAAATCCCCTGCACGGGGGCACTCTCGCTGACGACAAACATCGCAACCGCCGGTGGCTTCAGGGTGGCACGGAGCTTTTCGACCAGAGACGGCCAAAATCCGGCAGGAGCCGTCGACATCGGCGCTCGGCTTGCCTCGGGCGGCGCATCGTCCTCCTTCGGCGGTGGCGCCGTATCCTCACTCTCCCACGGCGGTGTCTCTTCTGCCGATTTCGTCGGCTTGGCCTCCGCCGGCGAAAAATGTCCGCTCGCAAGGCGGTTTTCCAGACGGCTGATACGGGCATTGAGTGCCTCGGCATCCGTTGCCGCCTCCGGCTCGCAAAGGCGGATGATGCACAGCTCGGCATCGATCCGACGATTGGCCGAGGTTGAGAAGCCGGCTGCCGCATCCCGAAGCACACGCGTCATACGGAGCAGCTCCCCGGCGCCGAAGCGCGGCAGCAGATCGTCCAGCTCCTCCTGCGTGCAGATACCGGAGATCATGCTCACGCTCTGCGGCGCAGTGCGAAGCATCAGAAGGTCGCGGCAGACGGCACACAGCTCGTCGAGCATCGCGGAAAGATCCTTTCCCTCCGCATACTGACGGTTGAAAAGGCCGAGCGCCGCCGCCGTGTCGTGCTCGGCGACCGTCTTGAGCAATTCCGCGCTCATTCGGGTACCGGCCAGTCCCAGCACGCGGCAGACCTCCTGCGTCGTGATCGGGCCGTTGACCGCCGAGGCGCACTGGTCGAGGAGGCTCAGCGCATCACGCATTCCGCCGTCGGCCAGCCGTGCCAAAAATGCCGCCGCCTCCGGCAGTAGCTCCAGATTCTCCCGATGAGCGACCTCGTTCAGCCGACCGACGATGTCCTCCGGCAAAATGCGCCGAAAGGAGAACCTCTGGCAACGGGAAAGGATGGTCACGGGAACCTTGTGCAGCTCCGTCGTGGCCAAAATGAACAGCAGATGCGACGGCGGCTCTTCGATGATCTTCAGCAGCGCATTGAACGCACTGATCGAGAGCATATGCACCTCGTCGATGATGTAGACCCGTTTTTTGACCTCCGACGGCGAATAGATTGCCTCGTCACGCAGCGCACGGACGTGATCCACGCCGTTGTTGGAGGCGGCGTCGATCTCCAGAACATCCATGCACGCACCGGAATCGATGCTGCGACAGGCGGCGCAGTGATTGCAGGGATTGCCGTCGATCGGCTCTAAGCAGTTGACGGCCTTGGCCAGAATTTTGGCGCAGGTCGTCTTGCCCGTGCCGCGTGTGCCGGTAAAGAGGTAGGCATGGCTCAGGCGTTGATTGACGAGCTGGTTTTTCAGCGTTTGCGTAATGCTCGCCTGACCGACCACATCGTCAAAGGTCTGCGGCCGATATTTGCGATAAAGTGCCTGATACATTTCCTCACCCCCGAAATTTCCTATGCTAAGTATATCCTATTTGTTCTCAAATTGCAACCTCAAAATGCAAAAGATGGGCGACGCGTGACCGTGACAAGCCCGTCAGCGTCATAGACGTGAGCGCAGCTCGGGGCATTACGGCACGTCGGGTCGCGTGCCCTACGGCGTGTGCGCAATCGGCTTCGCACCATACGACGGAAAACAAAAACCGCCGCCTCGGGATTTCCCGAGGCGACGGTGTTCTGCGGTTTATGGGCGGACATCCGATTCGTTCGGCATAATGATGGCGGCTGCTATGTAGCACAGCAGACCTGCGCCGCCGCAGAGGGTGAACGCTACAGCCAAAAGCCGAACGACCGTGGCATCCATGCTCAGGTACTCCGCAATGCCTGCGCAGACACCGCAGAGCTTCTTGCCCTGTTCCTTTTTATACAGTCTTTTCATTGCTGCCACTCCTTCAGCCGTGTTGCGTCATGCTCGGGAAAAGTATAGCACCGCCGCATTGGGATGTCAAGTTTTTTCACTGCAAAAACAGGAAAATCGCCAGCGTCAGCACCATCGACGACGAATCCTCGCTTCCCTCCGCCAGAAGCAGGAGCAGAATCAGCATGACCAGGAGATCTCCGTTGTCGGCATCGGGAAGAAGGCGTTCGAGCAGCGGCAGGGAGAGCTGAATGGGTCGGGGCTGCTTTGCCTCGGTAGACGGCGGCGAAGGCTTCGTCGGTCGCGAGGGCTGTGCTTGCGGCACATCGACTCGCTCATGGCGGTAGGTTCCGTTTTCATTGCGCAAATACCGATGATACAAGTCGCTCCCTCACTTTCCGCCGTAATTCCGCAGGGCAAAGCCTGCCAAATGAGAAATTTTCGCAAGCTGCATGGCTCTGTCCAGCTTCTCTCGCCGTTCGGGTGCGAGATAAGGCTTGAGGGCGGACAGGAGCGCCTCCTGTCTGCCGTCCGTCTGCTGCATTTGCCGCATCATCTGCATCATTCCCATCAGCATTCCCTCATCCACGGGCGGCGGCGCTGACGGCGGCGGCTCATCGGGCACCGGGGGCTGCAAACCGAGGCTCTTCGCCATGGACAGGATCTTCGCCATGCTCTCGGGATCATTCAAAAGCTGATTCAGTTTTTCCTCCGGCCCCTCCGTGCCGCTCACCTACTTTCCGTTGATCTTGTGCAAAAGCGTCTCGGCCTCCTGCGTCCCGAGCGTCGGTGACAATGCCGTTTTCACTGCCTCCATATCGCCCCGACGGAAGGCCTCCGCCGCCGTTTGCAGGCCGCCGCTCTTCGTCAGCATCTCTATGAGCCGCTTGCCCTCGTCGCTCCCGAGCACCTGTTTGACCTGTTCGGAAGAAAATTTTGTCTCCATGGTTGCCTCCCTCCTTGCAATCTGGTATAATATAACATATGCAGCAAAGGGAAAGGGTGACACAATGAAGATTCTGGTCGTCTCCGACACGCACCGACAGATGGACAAAATGCGCATGGCCGTTTCCCTCGAGCAGCCGGACATGGTGCTCCACCTCGGTGACCACGATTCCGACGCCGTCGAGCTTGCCCGTGAAATGCCCAATCTGCCGATCTGCTATGTGCAGGGCAACTGCGACCGCCTGCTTTCGCAAGGTGCATCGACCTATCTGCGGAAAATCGGCGGCGTGCAGATTTTCGCCGTGCACGGGCATCAATACGACGTCAAAAACGGCTTACTCCGTCTGCGCTACGCCGCCATGGAGCACGGCGCACAGATCGCCCTCTTCGGCCACACGCATCGTGCCTACTGCGAAAATCTCGACGGCCTTTGGCTGATGAATCCCGGCGCCTGCGGCGGCTATCGGGCAACCTACGGCATCATCGAAATTCAAAGCGGCCGCATCAACTGTCAAATTACGGAGGGAAGCTTATGATTCTGGCCATCGATATCGGCAACACCAACATCGTTCTCGGCGGCATTGAGGACGAGGCGATTCTCTTTGAGGCTCGCATGGCGACCGACCTCATCAAAACCTCCGACCAATACTGCGCCGAGCTAAAAACCATGCTCGCGCTCTTTGAGGTCGACCTCTCGGCGGTCGAGGGGTGCATCATCTCCTCCGTCGTGCCGCCGGTGCTCAACTCCTTCCGCACCGCCCTGCGCAAGCTCACCGGCAAGAATTCTCTGGTCGTCGGCCCCGGCATCAAAACGGGACTGAACATCCGCATGGATCAGCCCTCCGAGGTCGGAAGCGACCTGATCGTCGCCGCTGTCGCCGGAATCGCACAGTACGGGGCGCCGCTGCTCCTTGTCGACATGGGCACCGCCACCACCATCACCGCCGTGGACAAAAGCGGCGCGTTTGTCGGCGGCTGTATCTGCCCCGGTCTGAAGATCTCCATGGAGGCACTGACCGGAAGAACCGCCCAGCTTCCCGGCATTTCCCTCGAAGAGCCGCGATCTGCCATCGGGAAAAACACACGCGACTGTATGCGCAGCGGCATCATGTACGGCACCGCCGCCATGCTTGACGGCCTGCTCGATCGGATGTGCGAGGAGCTGGACGGCGAGCCGACGATCGTCGCGACCGGCGGCCTATCTCGTTTTGTCGTGCCGCTGTGCCGCCGTGAGATCGTCTATGACCGCTCGCTCATGCTCAAGGGGCTGAAGCTGCTTTATCGCCGCAACACCAAATAGCTTATGCCATCGCCGCAAAAAATGCCAGCAGCATCACGAAAAATCCTGTGCCGATGAGGAGCGTGACCGCGCTTTCGATCACGGAGGCGATATCCCCGAGATGCTTGCGGCGACGCTCGTGCTTTTCCTGCGGAGCCTGCTGCGGAAGATACGGAATAAGGTCGATCATCTGATTCATGGGGTGTCTCTCCTTTGTTTTTTTCTTTATGATAGCATAATGACAGTCCGATAAATCGGACTGTCATTATTTTTTTCGGTTTTATTTCATCAGCTTGGAAACGGACTGCTCCACGGAATCGACCGCCTTCTGTGCGGTTTTACGGACGCCGGAGTTCTGCGGCAGCATCAGCACGGCGGCACCGCCGGCCGCCATGCCCAAGCCCAGCGTCAGAAGAAACGATTTTGCCTGCATTGTCTCACCTCCCGACGGTAGCTTTCCCGAAAATCGTCGAAAATCGTCTTTTCAAGCTTTTCAAATTATGGTATACTATAGTAGAAGGCTATGTGCGCCCGACCGCGCAATGAGGATTTCGGGGTCGGCTCCCGACAAGGGCAACCCGAAAAATCGTTTTTTCTGTTATTTTTATCAAGAACGGTGATTTTTATGACCAGAATATATCTGATTCGACACGCCGAGGCGGAGGGCAATGTCTACCGCCGCCTGCAGGGGCAATATGATTCCATGATCACACCGAACGGTTTTGCACAGATTCGTGCACTGGCGAGACGGTTTTCGGAGATTCCCGTCGATGCGGTCTACGCCAGCGACCTGACCCGAACCTGTCTGACGGCGAGGGCGATCTGCGATACGAAGCACCTTCCGTTGCACACCGACTGCCGTCTGCGAGAGATGAAGGTCGGCGTCTGGGAAAACCTTCCTTTCGGCTATCTTTCGCACATCGAGCCGGAGAAGCATCGTGATTTTTCCCGTCGTCCGGACATCTGGCAGGTCGAGGGAAGCGAGACTCTTGCGGAATATACCGGCCGATTTTCGGCCGCTCTGGAGGAGATCGCTCAAAAGCACGACGGGCAGACCGTTGCCGTATTCTCCCACGGAATGGTTCTGCGAGGCGTGCTGCAAACGCTCTTCTTCCCGAACGACCGAAATGCCGTCGAGCACTGCGAAAACACGGCCGTGAGCTGTGTTCGCTACGAAAACGGAAATTACGCCTTGGAATTACTGAACGATGCCTCTCACATTTCGCCGGAGATTTCCACCCTCGGGCGGCAGATGTGGTGGCGCGGCGACGAAACGAAGGATTTTAACCTCCGCTATCGTGATGCGACGCCGGAGGATCTCCCCTTTCTGCAAAGTCTCGGCTTTCCCCCGCAGGAGGGGCAGCGGATCCGCATCGCCCTGCGCTCGGACACGGTGGTCGGTGCCGTGGCGACCTGCCGTGACGAGCTGGTCTTTCTCGGCCTTGCCGCAGAGCACCGCGGCATCGGCCTTGCGCCGCAGCTTTTGGGCGAAGCGGTTTCCATTGCGCGCGACGGCGGCTTTGAGAGCCTCTGTCTGCGCCGTGCGACCACGGAGAAGCTCTTTGCGCGCTACGGCTTCGTCGACGGCAAGCTCTCCCTCATCCCCGATCGCACCGTTCCGATCGATTTCAGTCGGTAGAGAATTGCTTCTTTGGGGCTTTTCAATCGGGCGGATTTATGCTATAATATAAAGTACATCATACGAAAACGGGGCGACACCATGGGACACCATCACGATCATACCCATCCGCACACCCATCCGCATACCCACGAAAACAAACGGCTCGTGGCAAATCGCCTTGCCCGTGCCATCGGCCATCTGGAAAAGGTCAAAAAAATGGTCGAAAACGACGAGGACTGCTCCGAGGTTCTCGTGCAGCTTGCGGCGGTTCGGGGTGCACTGACCAACACCGCAAAGGTCATTTTGCAGGATCATATCCAGCACTGTATTGTCGATGCGGTCGAAGAGGGCGACGACGACGCCGTTCTCGACCTGTGTGATGCCATCGACAAATTCCTGAAATAGAGGTTGTTTCTATGACCGATATGAATAAAATTCGCAATTTTTCCATCGTGGCGCACATCGACCACGGCAAATCCACGCTCGCCGACCGCCTGCTTGAAGAATGTAAGACCGTCGACAAGCGTGATATGTCCAACCAGATTTTGGACTCGATGGAATTGGAACGGGAGCGCGGTATCACCATTAAGGCGACCGCCGTCAAGCTCGACTACGTCGCTGACGACGGCGAGACTTATACCCTCAACCTCATCGACACGCCGGGCCACGTCGACTTTAATTACGAAGTCTCCCGTTCGCTGGCGGCCTGTGAGGGAGCCGTTCTGGTCGTCGATGCCTCGCAGGGCATCGAGGCGCAGACCCTCGCCAACACCTACCTCGCCATTGACGCGGGCTTAGAGGTTTTACCCGTTGTCAACAAGATCGACCTGCCCTCCGCCCGCCCGCAGGAGGTCAAGCACGAGATTGAGGACGTTATCGGTCTGCCTGCCATGGATGCCCCCGAGATCTCGGCAAAAAACGGCCTGAACATTCGCTCGGTGCTCGAGGACATCGTAAAAAATGTCCCTGCGCCGACGGGCGACCGCAATGCGCCCCTGCAAGCCCTGATTTTCGACAGTCAGTACGATTCCTACCGCGGCGTCATTGTCTACCTTCGAGTCAAGAACGGGACGATGCGCGCCGGGATGGACATTCAAATGATGGCGACCGGAGCGACCTATAAAATCGTCGAGGTCGGCACGCTCCACCCGTCCGGCATGATTCCCTGCGATGCGCTGGGTGCCGGCGAGGTCGGCTACCTGACCGCCTCCATCAAAAACGTTGCAGACACCCGTGTGGGTGACACCGTCACGGAGGTCGAAAATCCCTGCGCCGAGCCTCTGCCCGGATACAAATCGGTGCAGCCGATGGTCTATTCCGGCGTCTACCCGGCAGACGGCAGCAAGTACGGTGACCTTCGGGATGCCTTGGAAAAGCTCAAGCTCAACGACGCTTCCATGGACTATGCGCAGGAAAATTCCATCGCCCTCGGCTTCGGCTTCCGCTGCGGCTTCCTGGGACTGCTGCATATGGAGATCATCATGGAGCGGCTCGAACGGGAATACAATCTCGACCTCATCACCACTGCGCCGAACGTCGTCTATCGCATCACAAAGCTCAGCGGCGAGGTCGTCGAGGTCTATACGCCTCTCAATTACCCCGACCCTGCGGAGATTCAGCTTTGCGAGGAGCCCTTCGTTCGGGCGAATATCCTCACGCCGCCGGAGTATGTCGGCAACATCATGGAGCTGTGCCAGCAGCGGCGCGGTGAGTATCGGGATATGCAGTATCTTGACGAGGGTCGTGTGGAATTGCACTATTTTATGCCGCTCAACGAGATTATCTACGACTTTTTTGACGCATTGAAGTCCAGAACTCGCGGCTATGCCTCTCTGGACTATGAGCTTGACGGCTACCGTCCGTCCCGTCTGGTCAAGCTGGATATCCTCCTCAACGGGGACATCGTCGACGCCCTGTCCTTCATCATTTTTGCGGACAACGCCTATGCCCGTGCCCGTCGCATCTGTGAAAAGCTCAAGGAGAATATCCCCCGTCAGATGTTCGAAATTCCCGTGCAGGCAGCCATCGGCGGCAAAATCATCGCCCGTGAGACGATCAAGGCTCTGCGCAAGGATGTTCTGGCCAAGTGCTACGGCGGCGACATCACTCGAAAGAAAAAGCTCTTGGAAAAGCAGAAGGAGGGCAAAAAGCGGATGCGTACCTTCGGCACCGTCTCCGTCCCCTCCGAGGCTTTCATGGCCGTGCTGAAAATGGATGACTGACCGGCATTGCTCCCGTCAGTGCCGATGCAAAGGCTCCTTTTCATTCGTCACGAGGTGACACCTTCCTCCATTCTTCACCGAAAAATCGGGGTGATTTTATCAAAAACGTTACCATCTACACCGACGGGGCGTGCTCCGGCAATCCCGGCCCCGGTGGCTGGGGTGCGATTCTCTCATGGAACGGCCTTGAAAAAGAGCTTTCCGGCGGCGAGGCGCACACGACCAACAACCGCATGGAGCTTCTGGGCGTGATCTCAGCGCTTCGGGCCTTGAAGGAGCCTTGCGCCGTCGAGCTTTACACCGACTCCAAATACGTCTGTGACGCAATACTGCAGCGCTGGGTCTACGGCTGGAAGGCAAAGGGCTGGATCAAATCCGACAAAAAGCCCACCCTCAACGTCGATCTTTGGGAGCAGCTTCTCCCCCTGCTGGAGCATCACAGGGTACAATTCCACTGGGTCAAGGGGCACGCCGCCAACGAATATAATAACCGCTGCGACCGTTTGGCCGTGGCGCAGAGCAAGCGCTACACCTAAGGAGGCAATATGAAACGCAAGAACTCTGTTTTTTATGCCGTTCTGCTTGGCTTCGTCGCCCTCATCGTCATCCTCGACCAGATTACAAAGGAGCTGACCATCCGCCACATCCCCATCGGCGGCGACGGCGGTACGGTTCTGTGGCTCTTCGATCTGACGCACTATAAAAATAACGGCGCGGCATGGTCGATGCTGGAGGGGCACACTTGGCTTTTTATTCTCATTTTGGTGGTTTTTCTCGCACTTTTGGTCGTCTGTGTTGTCAAAAAATGGGTCAGCAAGCGGTTTGAACTGGTCTGCCTTGCCGCCATCGCAGGCGGCGGCATCGGCAACGCCATCGACCGTATTTTCCGCGACGGTGCGGTCACGGACATGATCAAGTTCTCCTTCTGGCGTTCGTTCCCGACCTTCAATGTCGCTGATTCCTTTATCACCGTCGGCTGTTTCGCCCTGCTGGTCTATCTTTTGTTCTTTGATCGGGAGAAGAAAGGCGAGAAAACCTAGCGCATCATTGTTTTGTCAAAGCGCTCCTGCGTTTCCGAAAAGAATTTGTGCATTTTTGCCACAAAGTCTTTGACGCAGGAGCTTTTTTATGCTATAATGGAATTCCGGGGTGAGACTATGGAATTTACCGCAGAAGTCAGCGGTCAGCGATTGGATCTGTTCCTGCATGAGGCCATGCCCGACCTGACCCGCAGTGCCGTGCAGAAGCTCATGGAGCAGGGCAATGTCACCTGCGGCGGTGCGGCGGTGCGGAAAAACGCGAAAACGGTCGCCGGCCTGACCTACCGCGTCTGTCTGCCCGAGCCGCAAAGCGTCGAGCTGACCGCGCAGGAGCTTCCGCTGGACATCGTTTATGAGGACGACGACCTTCTCGTCGTAAACAAGGCGAAGAACATGGTCGTCCACCCTGCCGCAGGGCACGCGGACGGGACGCTGGTCAACGCCCTGCTGCACCATTGCGGCGACACGCTCTCCGGCATCAACGGCGAAAAACGTCCCGGCATCGTCCACCGCATCGACAAGGACACCACGGGACTGCTCATCGTGGCAAAGAACGACTTTGCCCACCAAAGGCTCTCCGACCAGCTCAAGGATCACTCCCTCTGCCGCACCTATGAATGCATCGTTCGGGGCGGTTTTCGGGAGGACAGCGGCACGGTCGATGCGCCCATCGGCCGCCACCCGACGGATCGCAAGCGCATGGCCGTGACGACAAAAAACAGCCGTCCGGCGGTGACGCACTGGCGTGTTTTGGGGCGTTACGGGCAGTATACGCATCTGGAGTGTCGTCTGGAGACGGGGCGGACGCACCAGATTCGGGTGCACATGGCGCACATCGGTCACCCTATCGCAGGTGATCCCGTCTACGGCGTGCAAAGGGCGGAGCTGGGGCTGCACTCTCAGTGCCTTCATGCCCGTGAGCTGACCTTCCTTCATCCGAGGACGGGCGAGAGGATCACTCTCACCTGCGGTCTGCCGGAGGAGTTTCGAAAAGCTCTGGAGCGGCTGCAAACGCTCTGACAGCCCATTGTAACCACACCGAGCGGCGCGTATCCGACAGATGCGCTGCATGGTCGGCGGCACACCGAGTCGTCGCGTCCTACGGTGCGCTGTGTGGTCGGCGCACTTTCCATCTCAAAGAATCGTACATTACCGCTCTTGCGGTTGATAATTGATAGGAGGTATTATTAATGACAGCATATGAAAAACTGCAAAACTGCCTCGCCTGTGTGCGGGAAAAAACCGATTTTGTCCCGGATGTCGCCCTGATCCTCGGCTCCGGCCTCGGCGCTCTGGCCGATGAGGTCGAGGCCGTCGCCATCGTGGACTATCACGACATCGAGGGCTTCCCCGTCTCGACCGTTCCAGGCCACAAGGGTCGCTTCGTCTTCGGCTACTTCGGCAAGGTCAAGGTCGTCATCATGCAGGGTCGTGTCCACTTCTATGAGGGCTACGACCGCAACGACGTCCTCCTGCCCACCCGTCTGATGAAGCTCCTCGGCGCAAAGGCTCTTTTCCTGACCAACGCCGCCGGCGGTGTCAACCGAGGCTATAACGCCGGTGATTTCATGCTCATCACCGACCACATCATGTCCCTCTTCCCGAATCCCCTGATCGGTGCCAATATGGACGAGCTCGGTCCCCGTTTCCCCGACATGACCGAGGTCTACGACCGCACCCTCCGCCAAACCATTCTCGACACGGCCGAGGATCTGGGCATTGAAATGCAGCAGGGCGTTTACTGCCAGCTCACAGGCCCCACCTTCGAGACGCCCGCCGAGGTGCGGATGCTGGCCGCTCTCGGTGCCGACGCCGTCGGAATGTCCACCGCCTGCGAAGCCGTTGCCGCCCGTCACGCCGGGATGCGTGTCTGCGGCATCTCCCTGATCACCAATCAGGCCGCAGGGATCTCCCCCACCCCTCTGAGCCATGAGGAAGTCTCCGAAACCGGCGACCGCGTCGCTCCCGTCTTCCGCAAGCTCGTTCGTGAAAGTATCATCAGAATTGGAGAAGTATTATGAGCCTTGAATCCGTAACCCATGCCGTCAATGTCCGTCGAGACGGTCAAGTCCTTGTCACACTCGACCAGACTCTTCTGCCCAATGTCACGGAATATTTGAACCTGACTACCGCCGAGGAAATGTGGGAGGCGATCTATTCCCTCCGCGTCCGAGGCGCACCTGCCATCGGCATCTTTGCCGCCTATTCCATGGCCATTCTCGCAAGAAAGATCGAAAGCCCGGACTTTGACGGCTTCTATGCCGAATATTCCCGTCTGTCGGCCTACCTCAACTCCTCCCGTCCGACGGCGGTCAACCTCTCTTGTATGCTCCGCCGCATGGACGGCATCGTGCTGGCACACAAGGACGACGACCGCGAGACGCTTCTGTCCGCGCTTGACGCCGAGGCGAAGGCCATCCACGAGGAGGACATCGCCATGTGCCGCAAGATCTCCGAATACGGTCTGTCCCTCCTGAAAGACGGCGACGGCGTCATCACTCACTGCAATGCTGGCCCCATCGCCACCAGTCGCTACGGCACGGCGCAAGGCCCCTTCTTCCTCTCCCGTGAGACGGGTCTGAACCTCCATGTCTACGTTGACGAAACTCGTCCCCTCCTGCAAGGTGCCCGTCTGACGAGCTATGAGCTGACCCGTGCCGGCGTCCCCTGCACGCTGATCTGCGACAATATGGCAAGCCTTGTTATGAAGCAGGGCAAGGTGCAGGCCGTCTTCTTCGGCTGCGACCGTATCGCCCGTAACGGCGACGTCGCCAATAAGATCGGCTCATCCGGCCTCGCCATCATCGCAAACCACTACGGAATCCCCGTCTACTCCCTCGGCCCGTCGACGACCATCGACTTTTCCTGTCCGGACGGCGACCACATTCCCATCGAGGAGCGCGACCCCTCCGAGATCAAGGAGCTGTTCTATGAGAAGCCCATGGCGTTGCCCGAGGTCGAATGTTATAATCCTGCCTTCGATGTGACCGATCATTCCCTGCTCAGCGGCATCGTCACCGAGCGCGGCATCGTCCGTCCGCCGTTTGCCGAAAACTTCGCCAAGCTTTTTCCGGAGGAAATGAAAAATGTATCTGAATGACAAGCAGGCTCGACGGGACATCGTCGAAGCCGGACACAAGCTCTATCAAAGAGGCTATGTCGCCGCCAACGATGGCAACATCTCCGCAAAAATGGCTGACGGCACCGTCTGGTGCACGCCCAGCGGCTTCAGCAAGGGCAGCCTGACAGAGGAAATGCTCGTCCATATCGACGCAGAAGGGCACATTTTGGAGGGTGATCTGCCGGTTTCCACTGAAATTGCCCTGCATTTGGCGATTTATCGGGAAAATCCGACCCTCGGCGGCGTCGTCCATGCACACAGCCCCGGCGCAACGGCATGGGCTGCCTACGGGAAGCCGTGGGAGCTTGCCATCTGCCTCGATTCCGCGCTGACGCTCGGTGTCGTGCCCTGTGCTCCTTACGCCGTCACGGGCAGCCGTGCACTGGCCGAAAGTGCCGCTCCCTTCTGCCGTGACCACACCGCCGTCCTGCTGGAGCACCACGGCGCCGTCACATGGGGTCGGGACGTCATTCAGGCACTCTTCCGCACAGAGGCTCTCGAGCAGACCTTCCAAATCTACGCCAACCAGCGCGCCTTCGGTGAAATTCGTCTGCTCACCGAGAGCCAGCTTGACGAGGTTGAGCTGGTCAAGAAAAAGTACGGCATTGTCAATCCCAGAGCAAAGGGTCGCCCGAACGACTGATTGCGGAGCCGTTGCAGCAGCGCCACGCATCCCCCACAGTGTCATTCCGAGGCAAGCGTAGGAGGCTGCCCGTTCTCTGCCCGAATTCTGGCCGCCGCGCCGCTTTGCACCGCGCAATGACGCCGCTTCGATCATTGCTGTTTGATTTTTCGCACCCCCGTGAAAAACGGGGGTGCTTTTCTTTCCTTGTCATACGCCTCGTTTTTTGGAAATTATTGCATTTGAAATCTCGCGAATCGCTCAATTATTCCATGTTTTGCGAATATTTCCAACTTTTTTTCTTTTAATATCGATTTGACAGGCGTGATATAATGATGGTAATAGGGAAAATGGGTTGGTATACCCGTTATAAAGCTCATCGATTGATTTCATTTGCTTTGATCGTTTGGAAAGTGAGGTTATATTATGGCAAAATTCGACGCCGCCGCCAAACAGCCGCCGCTCTCATGGCGCATCACCCGTGTGATCCTGCACATCCTCGGCAAGATCGTCCTCTGGGCTTTGATCATCACCGGGACAGTCGCGGTCATTTCCGTGATCGCAGGCAGCATTTTTATGTCAAAAGTCTCGAGTTATCTGAAATCCGACATTATTCCGGCCGCCGAGGAGTATGCCGCTACCTTGCAGCTCAACAGCTCCTCCATGCCGCAGACCTCCATTATCTACTACACCGATCGGGAAACCGGCGAGGTCAGGGAGCTGCAGCAGCTCTATGCCGCGCAGAACCGTATCTGGGCAAGCTATGACGAGCTGTCGCCCCACGCCGTCCACGCAGCCGTCGCCATCGAGGACAAGAGATTCTATGAGCACGACGGTGTGGACTGGATCCGCACGCTCTCTGCCATGGGCAACTTCGTCGGCGGCGATGCGTCCTACGGCGCCTCGACCATCACCCAGCAGCTCATCAAGAATCTCTCCGAGGAGGACGATGTCACCATCAGCCGCAAGGTGCAGGAGATTTTCCGCGCCATGGCCGTCGAGGATCTCTACACCAAAAACGAGATCATGGAGTGGTACCTCAACAATATTTACCTCGGTGAGGGCTGCTACGGTATCGAAAGCGCCGCCCAAGTCTATTTTGCCAAGAATTCGTCTATGGATCTGACGGCGGCAGAGGCGGCAAGCATCATCGCCATCACCAACAATCCCTCCCTCTACGATCCCTATATCAATCCCGAGGGCAACCGCAACCGTCAGGTCATCATTCTCAACGAGATGTGTGCGCAGGGCTACCTGACCGAGGCCGAACTGGAAGAGGCTCTGGCGCAGGAAATGGTCTTCCAGAACGGACGCTATCGGGAAAAGACCTACGGCTGTCTCAATTCCGAGTGCGATTTTCAGGGGACTGCCGGCGACTATGTCGAAACTGCGGACGAAAAGCTCGCCTGTCCGCTGTGCGGAGTCGTCAACAATACCATCGATACCAGCACCGGCTACTCTTATTTTGTCGACACCGTTTACCGTGATGTCGTCTCCGATCTGTCCAAGCAGCTCGGCGTCAGCACGATGGTCGCAGAGCAGCGTCTTTTGACCGGCGGCTACCGCATCTATTGCACCATCGACCCGACCGTTCAGTCACAGGTTGATGACGTCTATCAGAATTTGGACAATGTGCCGGATACGGCAAGTGCGCAGCAGCTTCAGTCCGCCATAGTCGTCATCGACAATGAAACCGGCGACATCGTTGCCATCGCAGGCGGCGTCGGTGAGAAAAACGGCTCGCTGACCTATAATCGCGCCGAGGCCTCCCTGCCCACCGGCTCGTCCGTGAAGCCATTGTCCGTCTATGCTCCCGCACTCGATGCAGGCGTCATCACTCCCGCCACCGCTTTGGAGGATTCCTCGTTCTATGATGAGGATGAAACGGATTGGCCGCTCAATGAGTCCAGAACCTACAGCGGCATGACGCTCGTTCTCGACGGCGTAAGCAGATCTCTGAACACCATCTCCATCAAAACCCTCGATCTGCTCGGCATACAGGAGAGCTACGATTTCATGACCCGTCAGCTCAATATCACGAGCTTGGTTGAAAATGTGGAGCTGGGCGGCAAGTCCTACACTGACATTGCCTATGCGCCGCTGGGTCTGGGCGAGCAGACCTACGGCATCAGCGTCCGCGAGATGACGCAGGCCTACGCCACCTTCCCCAACAACGGCGTGTATCGCGAGGCGAGAACCTATACCCGTGTGGAAGACCCGAACGGCGAGGTCGTCCTCGAGAATTTGCAGGAGAGCCACACCGCAATCGGTGAAAAAGCGGCATATTATACCAACTATATGCTTGAATACGCCGTGGACTACGGCACGGGCTACCCTGCCAGAATGAGCGACATGGCCGTTGCCGGTAAAACCGGTACCTCCAACAACAACCAGTCTCGCTGGTTTGCAGGCTACACGCCGTATTACACCGCCGTCGTCTGGTGCGGCTATGACCAGCAGGAGCAGATCGTTGTCTCCGGCACGAACCCCGCGGTCAGAATGTGGAATCAGGTCATGCAGCCGCTGCACGGGAATTTGGAGGAGCGCAGCTTCCTCCAGCCCGACGGCATCACCTATTGCAGGGTCTGCTCCGACTGCGGTATGCTGGCCACGGATGCCTGCAAGGAAGACCCCAGAGGCAATCGCTCCGTCACGGTCAAGCTCTTCCGTGAGGATGCTCCCAAGAAGGACTGCGAGTGCCACACCATGGTAACTCTTTGCAAGGAGACGGGTAAGGTCGCCACGGAATTCTGCACAGAGACGGAAGAGGTCGCCATGCTTCTTTATAACGAGGACTGGAAGGTCAACAAGGACAAGGACTATGTTTATAATCCCGAAGAGGCCGAGACCTGTGACCTTCACACCGAGGCGCCCGAGCCTTCGCAGGAGTCGACCGATCCGAGCGATCTGCCGACGGAACCGACCGAGCCGACAGAGCCGTCCGCCCCGACGGAGCCGAGCAGTCCGACGGAGCCGACCGAGTCAAACCCGGCGGCCGTCACCGAAGATGAGTGGTACGATTTTCGGAAGATCGTTTGGTAAAAAGGGGATTTCGGTCACAAAAATACCGAAACGATTTCCTCTTTATCGTTCACCGCTCATCCCCCACTACCCACTCGAAGATACAGGAGGTTTTCCCATGTGGAAGGCTGAAAATTGGAAAGATTACGAGGTGCTCGACACCTCCGACGGCGAGAAGCTCGAACGCTGGGGCAAGTATATCCTCGTGCGTCCCGACCCTCAGGTCATCTGGAGCACGCCGAAAAACGACCCACGCTGGCGCCGCTTTGACGCCCGTTACGCCCGTTCGAGCAGCGGCGGCGGCCAATGGTCGCAGCACCGCCTGCCCGAGCATTGGCAGATCCGTTACCGCGACCTGACCTTCCTCGTCAAGCCGATGAACTTTAAGCACACCGGCATTTTCCCGGAGCAGGCGGCGAATTGGGACTTCATCGACGAAAAAATCAAATCCGCCGGACGTCCCGTCTCCGTCTTAAACCTCTTTGCCTATACCGGCGGCGCGACCCTTGCCGCAGCGAAGGCCGGTGCATCCGTCTGCCATGTTGACGCCGCGCGCGGCATGGTCGCATGGGCACGGGAGAATGCCGCTGCCTCCGATCTGTCGAATTCTCCGATCCGCTGGATCATCGACGACTGTGCAAAATTCGTCGAGCGTGAGATCAAGCGCGGC
Source organism: uncultured Oscillospiraceae bacterium (assembly GCA_964555465.1). Taxonomy (GTDB): domain Bacteria; phylum Bacillota; class Clostridia; order Oscillospirales; family Oscillospiraceae; genus JAZOXB01. The sequence continues at coordinate 8,924 of CAZKSR010000001.1, read as the reverse complement.
CGCCGCTATGACGCCGTCATTATGGATCCGCCCAGCTACGGCCGAGGGCCGAGCGGCGAAATTTGGAAGCTGGAGAAGGATCTTTATCCCTTCCTAACGCTCGTGGCGGACGTTTTGTCCGACGATCCCCTGTTTTTCATCATCAATTCTTATACGACCGGCCTCGCTCCGTCTGTCCTGACGTGCCTGCTCGACAGCGTCGTCACGCCTCGCTTCGGCGGACACACCGTCTCGGACGAGCTGGGCCTGCCCGTGAGCAACGGGCTAGTGCTCCCCTGCGGCGCTACCGGCCGCTGGACGGCAAAATAAGGAGTAGCAAATGGAACAAGCCATCAAGGTTACAGACCTGAAATTTTCCTACCCGGCGCAGGAAGACGAAGTCGCTCTGCGGATTTTTGACGGGCTGAATCTCGAAATCGAGCAAGGCAGCTTTGTCGCCGTCCTCGGACGCAACGGCTGCGGCAAATCCACGTTTGCCAAGCATCTGAACGCCATTTTGCTCCCCGAGGGCGGCAGTGTCCATGTCTTTGGCAAGAACACTGCCGACGAAGCCGAGCTTTTGGAGATCCGCCGTCGGGTCGGCATGGTCTTCCAGAACCCCGACAACCAGATGGTCGCCAACGTCGTCGAGGAGGACGTCGCCTTTGCGCCCGAAAATCTGGGCGTTCCCTCCGAAGAGATCCGCCGTCGGGTCGACGACGCCCTGAACGCCGTCGGGATGTACGAATACCGCACGCACGCTCCGCATCTGCTCTCCGGTGGGCAGAAGCAGCGCATCGCCATCGCCGGCGTCATTGCCATGCAGCCGCAGTGCATCGTCCTCGACGAGCCGACGGCCATGCTCGACCCCAGCGGTCGGGAGGAGGTCATTGCCACCGTCGAACGACTCAACCGAGAGAAAGGCATCACCGTCGTCCTCATCACCCATCACATGACCGAGGCCCTGCGTGCGCAGCGCGTCATCGTCATGGACGCCGGCAAGGTCGTCTTGGACGGCACACCGAAGGAGGTCTTTGTCCACGCCGACACCCTGAAGCGCTGTGGTCTGACCGTCCCGGCGACCACACAAATCATGCTCGAACTGCGTCAAACGGGCGAAGAGTTGCCCCTCGACGCTCTGTCCACCGAAGAATGTGCGCATGCACTTTGCGCTTGGGCAAAGGCTTGACCACGCAGGAGGAACCGTATTGTCAGCTATCATCGAGGTCAAACACCTCTCACACACCTATTCCGTCGGCACGCCGTTTGAGCACAAGGCGGTCGTCGACATGAATTTCACCGTGGAAAAGGGCGAATTTTTGGCCATCATCGGTCACACCGGCTCGGGAAAATCCACCCTTTTGCAGCACCTGAACGGCCTGCTCAAGCCGACGCAGGGACAAATTCTCCTCGACGGCGAGGATCTTCACAAGGACAAGCAAACCACCCGTGCGGCACGGTTTCGTGTCGGGCTGGTCTTTCAATATCCGGAATATCAGCTCTTTGAGGATACCGTTTATAAGGACATCGCCTTCGGCCCGAAAAACATGGGTCTGAACGAGACGCAGATTCGGGATCGGGTCTTTCGCGCCATCGGCTTTGTCGGCTTGGAGCAGGAGGTCTTGAACAAGTCTCCCTTCGACCTCTCGGGCGGTCAGAAGCGCCGTGTCGCCATCGCCGGTGTCATCGCCATGGAGCCGGAGGTCATTATCTTCGACGAGCCGACCGCCGGTCTTGACCCGGAGGGCTGTGCGTCACTCCTCGAAAACATTAAAAAATACCAAGCATCAACCGGCGCGACCGTTCTGATGGTCAGCCACTCCATGGACGATGCCGCTCGGCTTGCCGACCGTCTGCTCGTTTTGAACGAAGGTCGTGTGGAAATGCTCGGCACGCCGACGGAGGTCTTCTCGCAGGCAGAACACCTACAGCAGATCGGTCTGAGCGTTCCGCAGGTGACGAAGCTTTTCCTGCGTCTGCGGCAGCTCGGTCTGCCCGTGCGTCCCGAGACTTACACGATCGAGGACGCCGTTCGGCAGCTCCGCGCGCTGAAGGGAGGCGAGTGAAATGCTGAAGGATATCACACTCGGTCAGTATTTCCCGAAGGACACCTTTGTGCACCGCCTCGACCCGCGGACAAAGCTTCTGCTCGTCATCGTCTATATTGTCGCGCTGTTCCTTTGCGAGCAGATTTTCTCCTACGCCCTGATGCTTGCCTTCCTCGTGGCGGCGGTTGTCACCTCTCGTATCCGCCCGAAGGCTCTTTTCCGAGGGCTGAAGCCGCTGCTCTTTATCATCGTTTTCACCGCTCTCATCAACCTGATTTTTTCCGACGGCGATACGGTTTTGGTCGAATTTTGGGTTATTACCGTCACGAAGGAGGGGCTGTTCAACGCCTTTTTCCTCGTGCTGCGCATCATGCTTCTCGTCATGGGCACCTTCCTTTTGACCTACACCACCTCACCGATCGCCCTGACGGACGGTCTGGAATCCCTCCTCTCTCCCCTGAAAAAGGTGCGCTTCCCCGTCCACGAGCTGGCCATGATCATGTCCATCGCCCTGCGCTTCATTCCCACGCTGATCGAGGAGACGGACAAGATCATCTCCGCACAGAAGGCAAGAGGTGCCGACTTTGAAAGCGGCAATCTCCTGCGCCGTGCCAAGGCGCTCGTTCCCATTCTCGTGCCGCTGTTCGTCAGCGCGTTCCGCCGTGCGGACGAATTGGCCACAGCCATGGAGTGCCGCTGCTACCACGGCGGCGAGGGAAGAACCAAGCTCAAGCAGCTTCATTATCATCTGCGTGACCTGACCGCCTTTTTGATCGGTGCGGCAGTGCTCGCCGCTGTCATCGTGCTCCGAATCTACGGACTTTGAACGGGAGGTGCCGTCCCTTGCGTAACATCGCACTTTTTTTGAAATATGAGGGCACGGCCTACCACGGCTGGCAGGTGCAGAAAAACGCCTGCACCGTCGCCCAAACGCTGGAGGAAGCGACCGCCGCCGTCGTCGGCCATCGGGTGCATCTGACCGGCTGCGGCCGAACCGACGCCGGTGTCCACGCCCGTGTTTATGTCGCCAATTTCCGCACGGACTCTGCCATCCCCGTCGACCGACTGCCCTACGCTCTGAACACGCATCTGCCGAACGATATTGTCGTCTTCGACGCGAAAATCGTCCCCGACAGCTTCAACGCCATCGGCTCGTGCGTCAAAAAAGAATATACCTATCAAATTTACAATTCCCGTATCCGCGACCCGTTTTACGTAAACCGAGCATGGTTCTACCCCAAGCATCTCGACGAAAGGATCCTTCAGGAGGCGGCCTCGCAGTTCGTCGGCACACATGATTTTTCTGCCGTCCGCTCAGTCGGCACGGATGTCAAATCGACCGTCCGCACCGTCTACCATTTCGAGGTTGAGCGGCAGGGCGACCTGATTTTGTGCCGTATCTGCGCCAACGGCTTCTTATACAATATGGCACGGGCAATGACCGGGACAATCGTTTATGCCGCCGAGGGCAAGATCGCCCCGGGTGGAATCGGGAAGCTGCTCGAAAGCGGCAACCGTACCGCCGCAGGCCCCACCGTACCGCCGGGCGGCCTTTATATGACGCAGCTTTGGTATGACGACAGGGAGGTGTCTTTCCATGTCCGATGAACACAACAACATCACCCCCATCTTCCCGGAGGAGGGAGAAAAACCGCCGAAAAAGCACCGTCTGAAAAATCGCTGGCTGGCCTTTATTCTCATCGTCCTCGTGGTCATCGCCGTTGTCGTTGTCATTCTCCTGTCCAACAGCACCGCCTTAGACAGCCTGAAGCGCTTCTTTCGCTATCTCGGCGTCGACTCGCACAGCCGCACCATCCGCTTCGATGCCTACGGAAACAGCAGCTACGCCGTCGTGGACGATTCCTTCACCGTCGCCTCGCAGAGCGGTCTGTCGGTTTATTCAGAGGGCGGCTCCCGACTTCTGTCGCTCTCGGGCGGCTTCAGTCATCCCCTTCTCGTTACGTCGGACGACCTTGCGCTGTTATATGACCTCGGCGGCACCCGTTTCGCCCTCTTCGACGCCGAAGGCGAAATTCTCTTTGATCTGACGGCAAGCGGTCGCATTTTCGACGCCGATCTCTGCGAAAACGGCACCTGCGCCGTCCTGTACGAAGGAACCGACTGTCATGCCGTTCTGGAGCTTTACAGCAGGAAGGGCGCAAAGCTCTATGCCCATCGCAGTGGATCCGCCTTTCTCAACACCTGTGCTCTCTCGCCGGACGGGTCACTTGCCGTCGTGACGACGCTGGGGCAGGAGGACATCAGCTTCGTCTCCGGCGCCCGTATCCTTCCGACAACAAAGGAGGGCGTCCGTGCGACCTTCTCCTTTGCAACGCAGGTCATTTGCGACGTCGCCTTTCTGGACGACGAAACCATCTGCGCCATCGGTGAGGATACCGTCTTCTTCTTTGATGCCGACGGCAAGCTTCTGTGCGAATATGAAAACGCGGAAGCCGGCCTTGCGGCATATCGATTCGGAAACGACTGCCTGCTGGCATTGTATGACAACTACGATATGTCTCAGGGCTATTCTCTCGTCTGCCTTTCCTCCGAGGGCAAGGTGACCGCCTCGCTCCGTTTGGAGGAGGAGCCGACCGCCCTGAGCGTCAATGAACGCTATGTCTGCGTCCTGACGAGCGAAGGGGTTCTCATCTATGACACCGACCTGAATCTGCGCAGCCGCACGGAAAACGTCGGCTACCTCGCCGCCCTCGCAAGACACGACGGCACAGCACTGTGCATCACCTCTTCGGAGGCCGTGCTATTCATTCCTTAAGGAGGATCTTTATGAAACCGACTATTTGCGGCAAATGCAAGAAAAATGTTGCCGTGATCTTTATTACAAAGGTGGAAAACGGCAAGTCCACCAACGAAGGGCTCTGCCTGAAATGCGCCAAGGAGCTGGGTATCAAGCAGGTCGACGAGATTGTCGAGCGGATGGGGCTTTCCGAGGACGAGCTTGACGGTCTGAACAGCGAAATGATGTCCCTCATGAGCCCCGAGGAGGACGAGGATGACGACGAGGTCGGCAGCCGCACGGCCACCTTCCCCAACATGAACCGTCTGTTCGGCAACGCCGGGCTCATCCCCAAAAATGAAGAAAAGAATGACCCCCCACCCCCCACCGAAAAGCAGCCCAAGCCGAAAAAGCGCAAATTTTTGGACACCTACTGCCAAAATTTGACCGCAAAGGCACGGGCAAATATGCTCGACAAGATCGTCGGCAGAGAGGTCGAAACGGAGCGTGTCGTGCAAATCCTCAACCGCCGCCAGAAGAACAACCCCTGTCTGATCGGTGAGCCGGGCGTCGGCAAAACTGCCATTGCCGAGGGTCTTGCGCAGCGCATCGTCTCCGGAGATGTCCCCTTCAAGCTCCGTGACAAGGAGGTCTATCTGCTCGATCTGACCTCCCTCGTCGCCGGAACGCAGTTCCGTGGGCAGTTTGAAAGCCGCATGAAGAGCCTCGTCACCGAGATCAAGGAATGCGGAAACATCATCCTCGTCATCGATGAGGTGCACAATCTCGTCGGCGCAGGCGACGCGGAAGGCTCCATGAGTGCGGCGAACATCCTCAAGCCCGCTCTTTCTCGGGGTGAGGTGCAGGTCATCGGCGCAACGACCTTCGCAGAATACCGCAAATATATCGAAAAGGACGCTGCCCTGGAGCGTCGCTTTCAGCCCGTCACCGTCGCAGAGCCGAGCATTGACGAGGCCGTTGCCATCATGCGCGGCGTGGCGCATTATTACGAGCTTTTCCACGGCGTCAAGATCACCCCTGAGATCGCCCGTCAGACCGTTCTTCTCTCCGAGCGATATATCACCGACCGCTATCTGCCCGACAAGGCCATCGATCTGCTCGACGAGGCCTGCTCCGACCTGAACCTGCGCACGAAGGAAATCTCCGAGCTTGCCGAGAAGCGCAAGGAGCGTGATGACTATCAGCTCGAGGTCAAGATGCTCACCGAGGACACCGAGCACGAGCACTTCGAACGCCTTGCCACCCTTCGCAGCAACATTCTCCGACTGGATGCGGAAATCGCCGAGCTGGAGGCAAAGCCGGCTCCCGTCCTGACCATCGACAATCTGGCTCGCATCATCGAGATGTGGACGAAGATCCCTGCCAGCAAAATCCGCGCGCAGGAATATGAGCAGCTCAAGAGCCTGTCCGACCGCCTGAAGCGGCACATCGTCGGGCAGGATGAGGCCATCGCCGCCGTAGCCGCCGCCATCCGCCGCAACCGCGTCGGCATCGCCACGAAAAAGCACCCCGTGTCCTTCATCTTCGTCGGCTCGACCGGCGTAGGCAAGACCGAGCTGGTCAAGCGTCTGGCAGACGAGCTGTTCGACTCCGTCGATTCTCTCGTTCGGCTGGATATGTCCGAATATATGGAGCGTCATTCCGTCTCCAAGCTCATCGGCTCGCCCCCCGGCTACATCGGCTATGACGAGGCCGGTCAGCTCACGGAGAAAATTCGTCGTCGTCCCTACTCCGTCATTCTTTTTGACGAATTGGAAAAGGCGCATCCCGATGTTCTGAACGTTCTTCTGCAAATTCTCGACGACGGCCGCATCACCGACGCACAGGGTCGTCTGGTCAATTTTGAAAACACCGTTATCGTCATGACCTCGAATGCCGGCTCCGACCGTTCCGTCAGCTCCGTCGGCTTCGGCCGCAGTCTGTCGGAGCAGAATCGGGAAAAGGCCATGCGCGCCCTGCGTGAATTCCTCCGTCCGGAATTCATCAACCGTGTCGACGAGATTGTCTGCTTCAATTCCCTTACAGAGGAAAATTTCCGAGGCATCGCTGAGATCATGCTCGGAGAGCTGAAGGACAACCTGAACGATCGGGGCATCGGTCTGATGTGGGATGACAGCGTGGTTGATTATCTGGTCAAAAAGTCGTATTCTGTCACATACGGTGCAAGAAATCTCCGCCGCACCATCCAGCGTGACATTGAAGACGGCGTAGCCGAGCGCATCATCGACAGCTTCGAAACCCCCATTTCGCAAATCAAGCTGACCGCCACCGACGACAGAATCGATATTTTGTCACTCTAAATCGCTTCGTTCACTCTCACTTACCCCTCGACCCTCGGGCAAGCGTCCGAGGGTCGTTTTTTGAGAAAAGAAAACCTCGAATTTTGTGCCGCTTTTCGGAAAGTGTGCTATAATATATAAGATGCGCCAAGGGAAAGGAGTGTCCTCATGAATAAAGATCTGACCGTGGGTAAGCCCCTCGCGGTTCTTTGGAAATTCTGCCTACCGCTGTTCGGCAGCATCATCTTTCAGCAGCTTTATAATCTGGCCGACAGTTGGGTCGCCGGAAAATTTATCGGTCAAAACGCCTTCGCCGCAGTCGGCAACAGCTATGAGATCACCCTGATCTTCATCGCCTTTGCCTTCGGCTGCAACATTGCCTGCTCCGTCATCGTCTCCCAGCTCTTCGGTGCCAAGGAATTCGGTCGGATGAAAACGGCGGTTTACACGGCCATGATCGCCAGTGCCGTTCTCTGCGGTATTCTGGTGCTCGTCGGCGTGTGCTTCTGCGACGGGCTGCTCGAGCTGATCAATACGCCGTCCGAGGTCTTTGACGACTCGAAGCTCTATCTGGACATCTATGTTTTCGGCCTGCCCTTCGTTTTCTTCTATAATATTTCCACCGGTATTTTTTCCGCTCTGGGAGACAGCAAGACCCCCTTTTTCTTTCTTGCCGCCTCCTCCCTGTCCAACATCGGGATGGACATTCTCTTCGTCAAGGCGTTTGACATGGGCGTGGCTGGTGTTGCGTGGGCAACCTTCCTGTGCCAGGGCGTGAGCTGTGTTCTGGCGGTCATCTTCGTCATCCGCCGCCTGCGCAGCATCAAAGCCGACGGAAAAATCTCCTTCTTCTCCGCCGACCTTTTGAAGCAGTTCACGATCATCGCCGTGCCGAGCATTTTGCAGCAAAGCTCCATCTCCGTCGGCAATATCGTCATTCAGAGCGTCATCAACCGCTTCGGCACCGATGTCATGGCCGGTTACGCCGCTGCGGTAAAGCTGAATAACATGGTCACAACCTCCTTCGTCACCATGGGCAACGGCATCTCCAACTACACGGCGCAAAATCTCGGCGCAGCGAAGACGGAGCGCATCCGCGAGGGCTTCCGCGCCGGTCTGAAGATCGCGTGGACGTTGGCCATACCGCTTATTGTTTTGTATGTCGTCTTTGCAAAAAGTCTTATCGGATTCTTCCTCGACGAGCCGACACAGAAGGCTCTCGAAAGCGGCGTGGACTTCCTGCACATCGTCTCCCCCTTCTATCTCGTCGTCTCGGCCAAGATGGTCGCAGACGGCATCCTGAGAGGCGCAAGACGGATGAATCAATTCATGCTCTCAACCTTCACCGACCTTGTCGTCCGCGTGCTTCTCGTCTTCGTCCTCTCTGCGACGGTTCTCGGTGCCACCGGCATCTGGTGCGCATGGCCGATCGGCTGGGCAGTCGCCACAGTCATGTCCGTGTGCTTCTACCGCATCGGCCCGTGGTGCAAAAAACGCTCTGCGAGGGTTGGTTAGATATTGACAATATCGCACGGAGCGGATATAATATAACGGTAAAAGAAGATAAATTCGGAGGCATATCATGCTGAAAAACAACGAAAAAACCATGGAAAAAATCGTCGCCCTGTGCAAAAACCGAGGCTATGTCTTTGCCGGCTCCGAGATCTACGGCGGCCTTGCCAACACTTGGGACTACGGTCCTCTGGGCGTGGAGCTGAAGAACAACATCAAGCGCGCCTGGTGGAAAAAATTCGTTCAGGAAAATCCCTATAACGTCGGCCTCGACTCGGCTATCTTGATGAACCCTCAGACGTGGGTCGCCTCCGGTCATCTCGGCGGCTTCTCCGATCCGCTGATGGA